>JAQBQL010000267.1 GCA_028287035.1 Labilithrix sp.
AGCGCGGCGGCCCGGGCGGCAGCCGCTCACGCCGCGCCGGCGACGACCACCACGGTCACGAGCGCGGCGAGCAGCGTCGCCGTGAGCACCGCGAGCCCGAGCAGCAGCGCAGCAGGCTCCGAAGGCCCGCAGTCGGTCAGCGTCGACTCGCTCCCGGGCGCCGCCAGCGCCAACAACCTCGGCCCGGTGCCGCGCGGGTCGGGACGGCTCTTCGTCGCCGCGTCGTCGGGCAAGTGTCAGCTGTCGGTCGACGGCAAGGCGTACGGCACCACGCCGGTCGCGGGCCTCGATCTCGCCGCGGGCGCCCACCAGCTCCGCTGCGAGGCGCCGAGCGGCAAGGTCAAGACGTCGAGCGTCAACGTGCAGGACGGCGCGACCACGCGCATCCGCATGAACCTCGACGACTGAGCGCGGCCTAGACGGCGGCGGCCTTCGCGGTGTCTCGCGGCTCGTCGTCGCCCGGCTTCTTCTCGCCTGCCTCGGCGAGCTTCGCCTGCGCGGCCGGATCGTTCTTGGCGGCCTCGTCGGCCTCGTCCGTGACCTTCTTGTGCTCCTTGCGCATGAGGAGGACGATGCCGAGGAACACCGCGGCGAACGCCACGTTCACGACCGTGAAGATGCGCGTCCAGCGGGCTTCGTCGATGTCACCGCCGAAGATCTTGGGGATGCCGAGCTGCATGCCCGCGACGAGAAGACCGGCCACGAGGTCGCCGCCGCGCACGAAGAACGTGTCGATCGCCTGCTTGGCGACGTACTTCTGCTCGCGCGAGGTGGGCAGCCAGAGGCTCTGCTTCGCCTGGTTGTAGATCGAGTAATCGAGGCTGTTCTCCGCGATCTTCGAGCCGAGGACGACCGCGAGGACCGGGAACATCGTCATGCCGGTGTACGTGGCGAGCGTGAGCACCGGATAGAGGAAGAGCGCGCCGCGCACGTCGAGCAGCTTGAAGACGCGCGAGGCGACGAACAGCTGGAGGACGACGCCGCCGAGGTTCGCCCAGAAGAAGTAGTTGGCCTTGAACTCGCCGATGTATTCCTTGGCGGCCTTCGCATCGAGGTGCTTGCCGTGCGCTGTCTCGGTGAGCACGCGATCGAGGACGTACTCGCCGTTCGTGTTCACGAGGTTCACCATCAGGATGATCGCGGCGATCAGCAGGATGTAGCGGTTGCTGAAGATGGTCGCGATCCCGCCCTTGCCGCCGGGCGGCACCTCCGCCTCCTTCTTGCGGGCCGCATCCACCGTCTCGTGGGCGTTCACCAGCCGGACGATGACGAGGCAGACGATGAGCACGCCCGCCGGGACGAGCATCATGTTGTTGTAGCCGAGCGGCTTCACCGCGAGGCCCGCGAGCTTGGAGCCGAGCAGAGCGCCGAGCGACGAGCCGACGCCGATGATCGCGAACACGCGCTTGCCCTGCTCGGGCGTGAAGATGTCGTTCGCGAAGGCCCACAGCTGCGCGATGATCGTGAGGCTGTAGCAGCCGACCCACAGGAAGAACGGAATGCCGATCTTCATGCCCGCGTGTCCTGCGAACGAGAAGAGGACGAGACATCCCGCGCAGAACAGCTTCGTGTAGGTGATGAGCTTCAGCCGGTCGACGCGCTGCGCGAGCGCGCGGTAGCCGTAGAACACGCCGATCAAGAGGATCGCCAGGAAGGCCGTCGCGTAGCTCTTGATCTGCGCGCCGCCCGGAGCGTCGAGGATGAGCGGCTCGCGAATGACCTTGAGGAAGTAGTAGGACGCGAGGAGGAGGACTCCGTCGAGCGTCAGCATCAGGACCGAGAACACCTCGTTCGGGTGAACGACGGCGAAGAGCGACAGGAACTTCGTGAGCGCCCCACCCTCCTTCACGGAGGTCGCGGGTGCAGCCTGGTCTTTCGCCATGATGACAACCAAGTAACCACCTCGCTCGGGGAGGGCGCCAGGACTTTCTCGTCACGTTTCGCGCTTCTAAACGCGGGACCATGGTCGTATCGTGCGGGTGCCTTGAAGCCGCGCCGACGCCTCCTTCGTTGGGCTCTCCGGGCTCTCCCCGCCGGCGTCGCCTGCCTGCTCGCGTCCACGGGCGCGAGGGCGCAGGGCGAGCCGCCGATCCAGCCCAGCCCGGCGGCGGAGCAGAAGGAAGACCACAACGAGAAGCGCGACGAAGGCGCGGCGCAGGGTCGCCACCTCGAGAAGAAGTCGAACGACGAGGCCGCCGGGTCGCAGCCCGCCGAGGAAGCCTCCGGATCGCAGGCGGCCGTGACGCCGGTGCCGGAAGGCGGCACGAGCCCGAAGCGCGCGGTGCCCGACTACGACGGGCGCGGGCCGGAGCCGACCACCGCGGGCGACGTGTCGCTGTGGATCCCGCGGGTCCTGCTATCGCCGCTGTACGTGGTGAGCGAGTACGTCATCCGTCGCCCGCTCGGCCTGCTGCTGACCACGGCCGAGCGCAACAACTGGCCGGAGGCGGTGCGGAACTTCTTCACGTTCGGTCCCGAGAAGAAGGCCGGCATCTTGCCGACCGCCTTCCTCGATCTCGGCTTCCGCCCGAGCGTCGGCATCTACGCGTTCTGGGACGACCTGCTCGGGCCTGGGAACCACCTCCGGCTCCACTTCTCGACGTTCGGGCCCGACTGGGTGCAGGCGGCGGTCGCCGACAAGATCCCGGTCGGCAAGAGCAGCTTCTTCGACATCCGCGTCGAGGGCGTCCACCGTCCCGATCAGGTGTTCCACGGGCTCGGCCCCGAGTCGCGGCAGGCGAACCGTTCGCGCTACGGGCTCGACATGCTCCAGGCCCGGCCCGTCTTCGAGACGACCTGGTGGAAGGGCAGCCGCGTCACCATCGAGGGCGGCCTCCGCTACGTCGACTTCCGGGACGACGCGTGCTGCTCCGACCCGTCGGTCGTCACGCGCGTGCGCGAGGGTACGCTCGTCGCGCCGCCGGGCTTCGCGGACGGCTACACGGCGGCGTACGAGCGCGGCGAGCTCACCATCGACTCGCGGGATCAGCGGCCCGCGTCGCAGACCGGGGTGCGCCTCGAGGTGTACGGCGAGCAGGGCTCGAACGTGCGGCGCGCCGCCGACAACTGGGTGAAGTACGGCGGCTCGCTCGGCGGCTTCGTCGACGTGAAGAACAACCGCACCGTCAGCCTGTCGGTCACGACGATGTTCGTGGACCCGCTGTCCGCGCGCGCGGTGATTCCGTTCACCGAGCAGGTGGTGCTCGGGGGCAGCGGTCCGATGCGCGGGTACCTGTACGGGCGGCTCATCGACCGCAGCGCGGCGGTCGCGACCTTCAAGTACCGCTGGCCGATCTGGGTGTTCCTGGACGGCTCGATCCAGGCCGCCGTGGGCAACGTGTTCGGCCCGCAGCTCGAGAACTTCAAGCCGGACCTGCTTCGCTTCTCGTCCTCGGTCGGCGTCGAGAGCGTCGGCACCGCGGATCACACGTTCGAGGTGCTGGTCGGCCTCGGCACCGAGACGTTCGCGTCGGGCGCAAACGTGAACTCGGCGCGCCTCCTCTTCGGCACGAACCGCGGGTTCTGACCCGGGGCGCGACGGGGAGACCCGGGAGGCCAAAACTCGTTCGGATCCCTCACGGTTCTCCGCGCGGCCGGGAGACCTCGCGGGCCAAAACTCGTTCGGATCCCTCACGGTCGCCGCGCGGCCGGGAGACCCCAGGGTGCCAGAACTCGTTCGGATCCCTCACGGTCGCCGCCAGCGGCCCGGTCCCACGCGCCCACGGGGGCGCGGCTCCGCATCGGACGCGGTCGCGTCGCGTGATCGTCAGGGATCCGAACGAGCTCCGAGGGGGGAGGCGTCGCCGAGCCGCGGGAAGACGTGAGGGATCCGAACGAGTTCCCAGGGGGGAGGCGTCGCCGAGCCGCGGGAAGACGTGAGGGATCCGAACGATCTCGGGACCGCCGCGTTACCGCCTGCGCGTGCGGGACCGCGCGAAGAGGACGCCTGCCGCGAGGGCAGCCGCCGCCAGCAACCATGCGAGCCGGCTGCGAGCCAGAGAGTCCTCGTGATGGACCTCCTGCGCCGCGACGCGCGCCGCCGCGCCGGCCCGCGCCGCCCCCCCGTCGCCCGCTTCCGCGCCGCGCGCGGGACCAGCCATTGCCGGCGCGTCGAGCCCGAGGGATTCGCGAAGCTTCCCGAAGTCCGCGGCGCACTCGGTGGCGACGGCGCTGCCCGCCGGACACTCCATCGGACCCTTGATGTCCTTCAGGTGTAGCCGCGCGGCGAACGGTGCGCTTCCGCGGCGGCTGCCCGCCACGAACCCGCTCGCCTCGTTCGAGCACGCCCAGAGGACGTCGCCCTGCCGCGCGAGGCACTGCACCTTCACGTCGAGAACGCGGGCGAGCGGTCCCGAGGAGGGCCCCTCGAGGAGGCCGTCGTCCGGGCCGCCCGCCGCGAGCGTCGCGCCGTCCGCGCCGAGCGCGAAGCCGAGCAGCGGCCCCTTCGCGGTCGTAACCGCGCGAACGGTCCTCGCCGCGTCGTCGGTCACGACGAGACGCGTTCCGCTCTCCGGCGACGCCGACGTGCGGAAGAAGACCCGGTCCGGTCGCCTGGGGTCGACGGCGGCGATGAACGGCGCCAGCTCCTTGCCCGTCAGATCGAAGCCGCGCTCCGTCCAGTGCGCGCCGCCGTCCTGCGAGACGAGGACGACGCCGCGCCTCGTCGTGTCGGCGCCGCGCACCGCCGAGACGTAGATGCGGCGTGGATCGCTCGGGGCGACCTCCACGCTCTCCGCGAGAAGCGCCTCGTCCATGCGCGCGCCGAGGGGCGCGAAGGTGCGCGCGTCGTCGGTCGAGACGAAGAGCTGCGTCCGGTAGAGGCTCCCCGCGTCCCCGTGACGGTCGTAGCCGGAGGCGAGCGCCACGACGGCGCCGTCCGAGCGCAGGGTCAGGTCGACGAAGACGCGTCCGTCGGCGGCGATGCGCTCCCACGTGCAGCCGCCATCACGCGAGACGCGGAGGCCATCGAACAGCCCCGCCACGATCGCGCCGCTGCGCGTGACGACGTAGCTGGGATCCTCGAGACCCGAGAAGCCGATCGCGCGCTCGCAGACCCAGGACCACGAGCTCGCGTCGTCGCGCGAGACGAGCAGCCCGAACGTGACGCGCACGACGACCGCGGGCGCGCTCTCCGGCCCGAACACGATCGCGTTGGAGGCGGGAAAGCGGCCGTTCGCATGCGCCTCCGGCATCCCGCCCCCGAAGGCGAGCAGCGCTCCTGCGCACGCGAGCGACGACACGAGCGACGTTGCCGAGCGGCCCATGGCCCGGAGACTCGCTGCCCCCGCCCCCGTCGCCAAGCGTTTCTTTGTCGCGCCCCCCCGCGCCCCCGCCGGCGCACCCGCCCTCGCGCAGCGTCCTCGCCGCGAGCCGCGCCTCAGAGGGCGGCGAGCAGGGTGCGGAGCGCCTCGCGACGTGACGGATCGAGCGCCTCGTCGCACGCGTGGAGGAGCGCCTCCTCGGCGCGCGCGTGGGACGCGTACACCTCGACGAACGCGTCCAGGGCGGCCACGCACCCGGCCGCCCCCGTACGTTCCGCCTCGCCCGCCGCGCCGACCAGCGCGGTCGCCTTCTGCACCACCGCGTCATGCTGCGCGAGCAGCTCGGCGACCTCCGCGCGCAGGGGCAGCACGTGCTCCTCCACGAACGGAAACAGCCCCTCCTCCTCCCGCGCGAAGTGCGCGAGCAAGGCGTCGCGAAGCGACTCCGCCGCGTGCACGAGCTCGTCGGCCGCCTCGGCGCCCCCGCCGTGCGCGAGCCGCTGCACCGAGGCGGTCACCCGATGCGCGAGCGCGCCGAGATGCCCGTGGTCGTGCGTGAGCTCGTCGATCGGGTCGGGGTCCTCCATTTTCGATACTGATAGTCGTTATCACACTCGCCGGCGTCCTAGAACTGCGGCGGCTCGTGAGGCATCGGCAAGATCCACGGTTTGTGGCCGAGGCCCTCCGCCACTTGCGACAGATCCACCGAGGGATCGATCATCGGCGCCGACCGCCGCCCGTTCAGCGCCACGTGCGCGTCCGCGTACACCGCGACAGGCACGCCCCGCCGCGCGTGGTCGTCGGCCACCAGGTGGCACAGCTCGAGGATCATGTCGGGCTGCGTCGACGCCATCTTGATCTGGTAGGGCGTCAGGTAATGGCGCAGCTCGACGAGCGATCGACGACCCGTCGCGCGCTCCACCACCGACAGCTCGAGGTCGCCGCTCTTCTCGATGAGCATGACGTTCCAGGCGAAGCGGAAGCCCTGCTCCGTCCACAGCTGGTTGCCGGGATAGAGCCAGTGGCGGAGCGGCACGACGACGTGCCACGCGAGGAACACCGACGCGAGCAGGCGTCCCCAGCGCGGCAGCTCCGGCAGCGCGGCGCCACCGCGCAAGGGCGCGAGCACCCGGATCCGCTCGAGCGCCCGGCGCGGCCAGCTCGGATCGAAGAAGACGGTCGCGACCGCCGACATGATCCACGGGAAGAGACCGAGCTGGAACAGCTTGCCGGTCACCAGGTGGAACCCGGCGAGCGCGACGTACGCGAGCACGCGCGAGCGCCGCCACGAGAGCCACCCCACGACGGTGAGATCGAAGAACGCGCCCGCCCAGCTGAACGCGTAGGCCGTCCACTTCTGCGCGAAGAGCCGCCCTATCCCGGGGAAATCGCTGTTGGCGCTGAGCCAGATCGTGAGCGGCTGCGCGTGGACGAGCCAGTCGCTCTCGAGCTTCGCGATCCCGGCGAACACGTAGACGCATCCGACCTGCGCGCGCAGCAAGAGGAGCACCCAGCCGGGCGCCGTGCTCCATGCCTCGTCGGGCCGCCGCCACACGCGCACCGACGCCGCGCGATCGAGCGGCAGGAACGCCATGAGCAGCGAGAGCGAGGAGACCAGGTAGTAGTGGTTCAGGTAGTTCGTCTTGTCGACGAGGTGCGCGTACGTGAACAGCAGGCCGAAGGCGATGATGCTCGCGCGGTACCAGAGGCCGACCACCACGAGCCCGGCCGCCGCCGTCATCAATGCATAATGCACGTACATACCCGGCGCGGGCCACGGCCGGACCCACGCGAAGCCCCAGTAGTGGAAGAAGTGGGTCGGAACCTCGTACTCGTCGTGCACCCAGCCGTGCGCCATGAAGCGCACGCCGGCCGCGAACATCAGCAGCCCGAAGCCGATGCGGAAGGCAGCGACCGACGCGATGTCGACCGGCGCCAACGGGTCACGCGCGCGGCCGCTCAGCCACCCTGCCACTTGATGCCCGCGATGAACTGGCGAAAGCCCGCGGTGAAGATGCCGTTCGGCACGCGGCTCGACAGGTACGTGTCGTCGAGCGCGTTCTTCATGCTGAGGTGGAAGGAGAGGCCGGTCGGCCGGTGCCGATAACGCGCGCCGAGGTCGAGCACGTTGTAGCCGGGGATCTTGCCGACGCGTCCCGAGATGTCGGGCTCGACCGAGTTCGTCTCGTCCGCCCACTGGACGCCGACGTAGCTCCACGACACCTGGGCGCCGAAGCCGCTCGCGTGCTCGCCGTCGAGGGTCGCGGTCAGCGTGTGCTCGGGGGAGTACGGGACGAAGTTGCCCTCGTTCGGACCGTCCGAGAAGGTCGACTTCACGTAGGTGTACTGGAGCTGGAGATCCACGTCGACCGGCAGCCGCTGCCGCGCGCCGGCATGCGCGATCGCGGTGAGCTCCGCGCCGACGTGGCGGGTCTTGCCGCCGTTCTTGAACTCCGCCGAGCTGCCGCTCAGCGTGTTGTTCGAGATGAGCTGGTTGTCGAACGCGGTCACGAACCCGGTCGCCTCCGCGCGCAGCCAGCGGAGCGGCCTCGCGCGCGCGCCGACCTCGTAGTTCATGCTGCGCTCGGCCGAGAGGCCGGCGTCCTTGCCGTCGGGCGTGATCGCCTGGGCGACGCGCGGCGAGGAGTAGCCGCTGTGCACGCCCCAGAACAGGTTCAAGGCCGGGCGACCCGCCGCGAAGGCGATGCCCGGCATGACCCCCGTGGCCTGCGAGCTGCCGCTGAGGTCCTCGTCGGTCGAGACGCCGTCCGCGAGGACCCGCCGCGTCTTCCGATGGCTGTTCGAGTGCTCGACGCGGATCGCGGGAGTGACGAGGAGGTCGTCGCGGAACGCGATCCGGTCCTGCGCGTAGGCAGCGAGACCGAGGATGGACGTGGTGTCGTCGCTCGTGAGGTCGCCCACCTCGGCGGTCGGCGAGTCGCCGCGGGCCTGACGGCGCGTCGCGACGTCCGCCATCATCCGCCCGCCGACGATGAGCCGGTGGAGCGCGGGGCCCGTCGTGAAGCGCGTCTCGAGCTGCGGCTCGACCCCCGCGACCTCGTAGCGGCGATCGCGCAGCGTCCGGGTGCGCCGGAAGTACAGCGCCGAGCCCGTGACGCCCTCCGGCCCGAGGACGCGCGCGTACTCCACGCCGCCGAGGCGCTCACGGTCGAAGTCCTGCTGATCGATCTGGAGGTCGACTGCGTACGCGAACAGCGTCGTGCGAAGGACGCTGTCGTCGCCGAGGTGCTGCTCGTGGTGGAGCGACAGCTCGTAGCGGCGGATCCCGAAGACGTCGTCGGGCGCCGGGTTGTCCTGCCTCGGATCCTGCTGGTACATCGGCTGCGTGAGGCCGACGTACGTCGTGTGCGAAGTCTCGTCGTAGGCCGTCGCCTTGAGCGTCGCCTCGCCGCCGCGTCCGGTCGGGAACGCGATCTTGGCCATGAGGTCGGTCGCGTCGAACGGCATGTTGCGAAAGCCGTCGCCCTGCTTGCGGAACACCTGCACGAGGTAGCGAACGTCGCCGATGGCGTCGCCGTAGCGCGCGAGGCCCTTCGCGTAGGAGCGCGACCCGTAGTCCGCCTCGACCGACCACTCCTGGTGCGTCGGCGGCGCCCACGTGTAGAGGTTGACGACGCCGCCCACCGTCTGCGGGCCGTCGAGGAGGACCTCCGGGCCCTTCCGCACGTCGAGCCGCTCGATGCGCTCGATGGGCGTCGAGTAGTAGAGCTCGGGCTCGCCGTAGGGGCTGACGACGACCGGCACGCCGTCCTCCTGCATGAGCACGAGCCGCCCGCGCGCCGGGTTCAGGCCGCGCACGCCGATGTTGAGGCGGAGGCCCATGCCGTCCTCGGAGCGGACGTTCACGCCGGGGACGCGCCGGAAGATCTCCTGCGAGCCCTGGGGCTGCGCGTGCTGGATCTCCTGCTTGCCGATCTGCGTGCCGGAGCCCGTGGCGCGCTCCAGGTTGTCGGCCTTGTTGCCGCGCACGACCACGGCGTCGTCCGCCGGGGGTGCGGGCGCGGGCGCGGGCGTGCCCGGCGCGGCCTCGGGCTCGTCGGCGCGCGCGGGGCGGCTCGCGGCGACGAGGAAGAGGGCGAGAGAAGCAGCGACGACGCGGCGCGAGCCGTCAGTCGCCATCGGTTTCGTTGATCTGCAGGCTCGTGCCGAACGCGTTGGCGATGTCGACCTGCAGGCTTCGCTTGTTGACGCGGCACGCCTGGTACGCGTCCCCGACGACCGGCCGCGTGGCCTCGTTGACGAAGGCGGTACGGAAGGGCGCCGGGATCGCGGCGATCTTCGCCCTGGCCGCCTCGAGGGTGGTGAGGAAGGTGTCGTCGAGCGACGCATCCTTCTCGCGCACGAGATCCTGGAGGCCCTTGCTGTCGACCCCGCCGTACACGCCGAGGTAGACGTTGCGCACGCCCTCGAGGGTGTCGAGCATGTCGGCGATGGAATTGTCGCTGCGCGGGCTCTCCTCGGCGTCGGGAACGGGCCGACCGCCGCTCTGCGTGCCGTACGGCTTGCCGAGCTTCGCGCCCGTCACCGCGTCGAGCGAGGCGATGCACGAGTTGATCAGCTGATCGACGGCGGCCTTGCCGGATGCGAACAGCACCGAGCCGCTGCCGGCAGTGGTGAGCTCCTTCGCGAAGTTCCCCGCTGCCGGATCCCACGCCGCGTAGAGCTTCGCGGTCTTCGCCTTCAGGTCCTCGGCGGCGAGCGCCGTGAACGACAGGCGCCGGGCGGCGCTCGCGTCGGTGGTGAGCCGCGCGAGGACCGCCGCGTCGCCGGCGGCGCTGTCGAAGAGCACGTACTCGAGCCCGTGGAAGCCCTTGGTGTTCGATCCGAGGGCATCGAACGACGCCTGGTCGATCGGGCCGGTGCCCGTCACGTAGGCATCGATGGTGGTGCCTCGCGCCGCGGCGAAGTTCACCGCGTCCGAGATGCCGAGCGTGATCACCGGCCCGAAGCGGAACGCGTCGGCGTTGTTCCACGCTTTCCGGGCCCCGCGCCACGCCACCTGCGCCGCGGCGAGCGTCGCGGCGCTCGGCGCCTGCTGGAGCGTATGCACCGCGCCCACGAGCGCGTCGGCCGACGAGTCGACGGACCGGTACGTCGGCAGGATGACGTTCGCGGTGAGGTCGCCGAGCGCCGGCTTCGCGTCGACCGCCGAGGGCGTGTTGCTGCTGCAGCCCGGGACTGCGACGGGCAGCGACGCCGAGGCCGCGAGGACCACGCCCATGACGAGCGCAGGCCAGAAGCGAATGGGAAGCGAACGCATCGTGGGCTCTCTCTACAGGTCTTCGAGGAAGGCGAGAAGTGCCTCCCGGTCGGTCTTCGTCATCGCGCGGAACGCGTCGCGGGCCTTCGCCGCCTCGCCGCCGTGCCACAGGATCGCCTCGGCGACGCCGCGAGCGCGGCCGTCGTGGAGGAGCATCTCGTGCCTGCTCACGACGTGCACGAGGCCGAGCCCCCAGAGCGGCGCGGTACGCCACTCGGTGCCCGACGCCGCGAAGTCCGGGCGCCCGTCGGCGAGGTCGGGCCCCATGTCGTGGAGCAGCAGATCGGTGAAGGGCCGGATCGTCTGGCCCGACACCGCGGGGAACCCCTCGAGCACGCCGGTCTCGAGCTTCGCAGCGTGGCACCCGCCGCAGCCCGCGGCGGCGAAGAGCTTCTCGCCCTGCCGCACCTTCGGATCCGTCCACGCGCGCCGCGCCGGCACGGCGATCGTCATGCCGTAGCGGGTGACGCTCCGCAGCTTGAGGTCGTCGAGCTCGGGCGCGCCGGGGCTGCCGCCGGAGATCGCGCTCGCGCATGCCGCCTGCCCGGCCGGACAGTTCTCGGTGGGGTCGAGCGCGCTCGTCATCCCGATGTCGTTACGGAACGCCGCCGCGGTCTGCTGCTCGACGGTCGGCTGGCTCGCCTTCCAGCCGAAGCGGCCGACCGCCATGCGCTGCGCGCGCTGGTCCCACACCATGTTCACGCGGCCCGAGATGCCGTCGCCGTCGCGATCGTCGGGATCGGCGAGCGCGAGGAGCGCGTCCTCCGGCACCGCCTGGAGCAGGCCGAGGCCGATCATCGCCTGCCCGATGCGCGGCGAGATCATGACGTCCTTCGCGAGCGGTCCGAACGCGAGCCCCGAAATCTCGTAGACCGGGCGACGCAGGCTGTACGCCTCGCCGTCGGCGTACGTGCCGGGCTGCTCCTCGTAGCGAACGGAGACGTCGCCTTCCTTCGGTACGCCGAGGATGGCGTTCTGCTGGAGCTGGTCGCCGTACGACGGATCGCCGAGCGGCCCCCCGTGCGCGTCCTGCCCGGGCACCGAGAGGCGAACGAGGAGCGACACGAAGAGCTCGCCCGGCTTCGTCGGAGGCGCGCCGCGTCCGTCCTTGAAGTGGCACGCGTCGCAGGACGTCGCGTTGAACGTGGGGCCGAGCCCGTCGTTGCCGGAGATGCTCGCGGGCGCCGTCACCCAGTTGCGGCGGAAGAAGTGGTTGCCGAGCGAGAAGGCGTCGCGCCCGTCGTCGTCGAGGTTCCGCGCCGGGAACGAGTAGGCCTCGCCGGAGACGTCGAAGATCGTGCTCGCGCCGCCGAGCAGCTCCGTGCCCTGCTCGGGCGTGACGTCGCCGCCCTCGTCACCCGACGAGCACGCCGCCACGAACGCGCCCGCGCATGCGAGCGCGAGCACCCAGTGCCACTTGCTGCCTCGAAGTCGTCGCAACGGGTCCGCCTCTCTCACTGCTCCGCGAGGTTGATCTTCACGTCGAGCGCCGCGGCCACCGCAACGAGGTCGTCCTTCACGGGCGTCCAGGCGTCCTTCGCGTTCTTGACTGCGACGCGGCCCGGCGCGGCGTCGTCGCCGAGGATCGCGGTGTCGAAGGGCTGCGGGATCGCCTTCGTCGCCGCGACCGCCGCCGCGATGTCCGCCTTCGTCCGCGTGTCGAGCGCCGCGTCCTTCGCGGCGACGAGCTGAGAGAGGCTAGCTCCGGTGAGCGCGCCGTAACGACCGAGGTACACGTTCTCGACGCCTAGCGCGTTGTTGTAGAGGTCGCTCGTGGTCGTGTCGCTGAAGCAGGAGTGCTCCTCTTCCTGATCCTTCGTCTCGTACGCGTTGTTGATCCGCTCCTTCGGGAGCTCGGTCGCGGCCATGCTGCCGACGCCCTTCAGGATGTTGCCGAGCGCGACGGCCGGGTCACCGGCGACCATCTTCGCGCCGTACGTCTGGGGGTCGTCGAGCTCCCACTGGGCCTCGACCGACGCGAACTGCTCGACCATCAGGTCGGTCGCGGCCTTCAGGTAGGCGCGGCGGCGGGCCTGGTTCTGCGCGGTGCCGTTGTCGACGTAGTCGGTGAACGGGCGCGTGCCGGTGCCGTCGGTGTTGGGGGTCCCGTCGGCCTTCAGGTCCTGACCCCAGAGGAGGAACTCGATCACGTGCCAGCCGGCCGAGAGGTTCTTCTCGCCGCCGTCCTCGTTCTCGGACTGGATGAGGGCGGCGTCGATGGTGGGGAACGTGAACGCGTCGCCGGTCTTCTTGTTGATGATGCCGGCTGTCGCGTCGCCGACCACGTAGTCGACGAAGTTCTCGTCGATGGGCCAGCTGTTGATCATCCCCTCGGGACCGTCCGCCTCGTTGTCGATGGGGCCGTTGTAGAAGCGGTACACCTCGGACTGCAGGTACGACGGGCGCGCCGCGACCCACGCGGCCTTCGCCGCGACGAGGCCCGCCGCGCTGGGGGCCGCGACGAACGCGTCCACCGCGCTCTGCAGCAGCTTCATCTGGGCGAGGGACTCCTCGTAGTTCGCGTGGACCATCGTGGCGTACTGCTTGACGACCGCCGCCGCCTCCGCGCCGCCCGGACCCCCGCTGCTGCTGCTGCTGCCGCTGCTCGCGCCGTCGTCGGAGGAGCAGGCGGACGCGAGACCCACGAGGGTCACGCACGAGGCAACCCCGAGGAGGCGAGCGAGGCGCCCGCTGGGCGTCTGGGAGGACGTCGACTTCATGAGGGATGGTTCTAATCTAATTGAAAGTCGTTTTCAACTTCAATTGGCGCAGCAGGTCACGAACCCGGTCGGAGTAGAGTGCGCCCGTGCTCTTCGCCGGCGTCCTCTTCGTCCACCTCGCCTCGTTCGCGCTCTACGTCGGCACCGGGCTCGTGCAGCTCACGGTGATGAAGCGCTCGGCCGCGGCCGCCGGTGAGGCCCGCGCGGCGCTCGAGCAGCTCGCCGCGACACTGCTGACGAAGCTGGAGCTGCCGGCGATCTTCGGGTCGGTCCTGAGCGGCGCGCTGCTCGTGATGACGAACCCCGCCTACATGAAGCAGGGCTGGCTGCACGGGAAGCTCCTGGTGGTCGTCGTCCTCCTCGTGCTCACGCACCTCGAGATGTTCAACGCGAAGGCGATCGTGCGGCTCCGCGACGGCGCGGCGCCCGAGAGCGAGATCGCCGCCCGGAAGTCCCGTCACGCGCTGTGGGGGCGGATCGGCGGCGCGCTCGTGCTGGCGCTCCTCTTCCTCGTCACGTTCGTGCGGCTCGGCGCCCTGCGCGCCGGCTGAGGAGCACGCGGGTGACGGCGACGCGCCGTCTCGGCCTTTGGACCGTCCTCTGCGGCGCGCTCGCCATCGCGGCGGGCGTGTTCTTCGGCGAGTCGTACATCCCGCGGCTCCCCCACCACGCGGGGTACTTCCTCGTGTCCGTGCCGGACGAGGTGCGCGCGCCGGCGCCGCCGCGGCCGCGCCATACGGTGGTGGTCGTCGTCGATGGGCTCCGCCGCGCCGCCGCCGAGACGATGCGCAGCGTCGCCGTCCTTCGCGCCGCGGGGCAGTGCCGGTCGATGAACATGGGGAAGCTCACGGTCTCGCGGCCGGTCTACGCGATCCTCTCCACCGGGCTCGAGGCCGACCGCACCGGCTCGCGGAACAACGACGAGAAGACGCCGCTCGCGGCGGAGTCGATCTGGGAGGTGGCGCGCCGGTCCGGCCTCGAGGTCGCCGGCGCGAGCCACCTCCCCTGGTGGAAGCAGCTCTTTCCGGACGGGTTCTCGCGCTACCACCGCACCGAGCCGGAGGGCGAGGACATCTTCGCGCCCGAGACGCTCACCGATCTGAACCTCTTCCACCCCGACTACGTCGACGAGGCGGGGCACTCGTTCGGCGCCGCCTCCCCCGTGTACGACGCGGCGGTGGCGCGCGTCGACGTGGAGATCCAGGGCCTCCTCGCGCGCATCGATCTCGATCGCGACGTCGTCGTCCTCACCTCGGACCACGGCCACGTCGACCGCGGAGGTCACGGCGCCGAGCAGCCCGAGGTCGCGAACGTGCTCACCTGCTTCGCGGGCAAGGGCATCGTGAGGTCCGCGCGGGTCGACGTCCTCGACGCCCGCACCTTCGCCCCGGCCCTCGCGGTGCGTCTCGGCCTCCCCTTCCCTCGCCACATGCGCGCCGGGATCGCTCCCGGCGGCGCGCCCGAGGACGACCTCGACGCCATCGCCGGGATCGTCGACCTCGCGGGTTTCCCGGCCTACGCCGCCGACCGCGGGGCGGCGATCGCGCGCTTCCGCGAGGCGAACCGGCGCGCGCTCGAGGACTGGCTCGGCGGCGCCCCCGGCACCTGGGCGCGCCTCTATGCCCGCGAGGGAAGCCGGCGTACCACGCGGCTCGCGATCGGCGCCGCGCTCGTCCTCGCCGTCTTCGTCGCCTGGCGGGCGCGCACGGGAAGGCTGCGCACCGTGCCGGCGGCGCTCGCGTTCGTGGTCGTTCTCCACGGCGGCGCGACGCTCCTCCACGTGCTGACGCGGGGCAGCTTCGACTTCACGGCGGTGACGTCCCGCGCGTCGTACGTCCCGGCATGCTTCGTTGCAGGGTTCGTGGCCACGGCGGTCGCTTGGGCGCTGCACCTCGCCCTCGTGCGGGACCTGCCGAGGCTCGCGCGTGACCAGACCGCGGGCCTCGGCCTCCTCCTCGCCGCCAACGCGCTGCATCCCTTCGCGTACGGATGGCCGCTCGGCTTTCCCCTGCCCGGCGCGCACGCCCTCGTCTTCCCGTTCTTCGCGGCGATCCTGCTCGTGGCGGGCGGGCTCGCCACCGCGGCGCTCGGCGGATTCCTCGCGCTCCGCACGTCATCCTGACGCGCGCCTGCGAGGAAGTGTCCCTGCGCGAGCAGGTTCCTTACCCTGGGTCGCTGCGACATCGTAGGATGCCGCGCTCGTGGGGGCGTCGCAGACGCGGCCGTCCTCGCAACACTCGCATCGCAAACGGAGACGACCATGAAGCTTTCTCAGACACTCCTCCTCGCTGCCGTCGGCGGCGTCCTCGCGACCGCCACCCTCGCCTGCGGCGAGGACAAGCCCGCGACCGATCCCTCCTCGGCCTCCTCCTCCGCCACCCCGGCGGGCTCGGCCACCGCGGGCGACGCGACGGGCACCGATGCCGGCGCGGCCGGCGCCAAGCACGCGTGCAAGGGCCAGAACGGCTGCAAGGGCCAGGGCGGCTGCAAGACGGACAAGAACGCCTGCAAGGGCCAGAACGGCTGCAAGGGCCAGGGCGGCTGCAAGTCGGCCTGAAGCCGGCGCGCTCCCGTCACGGATGAGAGCGGGCGTCGCGACCTCGGTCGCGGCGCCCCTTTTCTTTTTGTCGGCCGGTCAGCGGGCCGACAGGTATTGCTCGCGCACCATCACGCCGGTGGGCGCGAGGTTCGTGGCCGACACCGTCGCGCGGTAGTCCGTGAACGTGTGCTCCGCCAGGTAGCTACGCAGGACGCCGGCGCCGAGGTGCGCGGCGGTCGGCGCGCCGCCTCCGCGGGTCGGCTCGCCGAGGGCGCGCGCGGCGCTCGCCTCGAGGGCGGCGCTGATCCGGGCCGCGTCCGGGGCGGACAGGCGCCGGCGCGTCGTCTGGACGCTGACCAGCTCACCGCTGGCGCTCAGCTCGAACGTCACCTCTTCGAGAGGGCCGAGGGAGGCGTCCTCGCCGACCGCGGTGGCGGGGACGTCGAGGCACTTCTGAAGCGTCTCGTTACCGGCAATCGCGGAGCAGGAGACGCCGTGCTTGGCGGCCCACGCGTCCAGGTCGGCGCGGGTCGACACGTCGAGCGTGAACCCCAGCGCCGGACGCGCGGGCGCGACGGCCGACGCGGAGCTGCGGATGTTTCCGGCGCCGAGCGCGTGGGCGCGGTCGATCTGCGCGGCGGTCCCGCGCTGGATGGGACACACGAAGGAGGGTGAGATGGCGCGGAGCAGCGGCGCCGCGAAGGGCATGTGGAGCGCGCCGATGACCCCGGTGAGGGCCACGCCGACGGCGGCCGCACGGAGCCCGAGACGCAGCCACCGCGAGCCACGCGGGGGGGCCTCCTCGGGGCGCGAGGAACCGGTCGAGACGGGCGTGGATGCTGCGGCCATGGAATACCTCGGCGAAGACGGCGGGAACGAGGAAGAAGACTCGACGGGAGGCGGCCCCTGCGCCTCCCTCGAGCGGTGCGGATCAGCGCTTCAGGGCGCGACGAACGGGCCCGTCGACGGGGCGCCGGGGGTCGTGACGTCGGGCTTCGTCGAGGTCAGCGCCGCGGCGAGCGCGTTGAACTCGTCCTGCGTGATCTCGCCGACCTTGGTGGCGGTCGGCTTCACGAGGGTCTGCAGATCGGTCGCGATGTAGCCGACGAACTTGTCGAAGTTGCCGCTGCCGATGTTGAGCATCGTGTTCGCGCCCTTGTGCGACGAGGCCATGTCGCGGCACGTGTGCATCGGGTTGTTCGTGTTCGACGTGTCCGCGACCGGCGCGCCAGGATAGGTGCCCTGACCGAGCGCGAAGCCGACGAGACGGGCGAAGCAGACGGTGATCTGCTTGGCGCTCGGGTGACCCGCCGGGATGGGCATCGCCACCTGGTTGAAGAAGAACGTCTTCAGGTCGGCGTCCGTCAGGATCCGCGTCTCGACCTCCTGCTTCACGAAGGACTCGAGCCCCGCCTGCCCGCCGAGGCGGTCGTACAGGGAGAGCGTGCCGGCGTCGGAGCCCGCGTCCGTGCCGCTGGTGCCGGACGAGCCCGAGCTACCCGACGACCCGGAGCTGCCGGAAGAACCGGAGCTGCCGGAAGAACCGGAGGTGCCCGACGAGCCGGAGCTGCCGGACGACGTGTTGTTGTCGTCGGAACAGCCGACGACGGTGGATGCGGCAGCGATCGCCAGGATGCTGGCAGAGGCTGCAAGAGCTAGTTTTTTCGACATGAGGAACGTTCTCCTTCGAACCGATTCGGGGGGCTACGCGCCAGGTCGCGCGGCGGATCGGCACGCGAGGAGGAATGGATCTGCCGGCGCGCGCGAGCCGTAGAAGGAGCGCGCGCGCCGCAGCGCACGCTTCATGCGTGACACGATTGTGCGCATTCGTGCTATCCCCGGATCGCCCCGTGCCATCGCCCCCCGCCCCTCGATCACGCCGCCCGCGCGGCTGCGCTGCAGCGCTTGCGATGATGCTCGCGCTCGCCGGCCTCACCTCCGCGCGGCGGGTGTCCGCGCACGAGCAGGCGTCGCCCGTCCCGGGTCCGCAGCCGCGCGCCGCGTGGCCGGACGGCAAGCCGGCCGCGCACGACGTCATCGTCCCGGTCATCCTGATCGTGGGTCCCGACGGCCGCGTCACGAGCGCCGAGGTGGAGGCGAGCCTCGACGCGCGCTTCGACGCCGCCGCGCTCGATGTGGCACGCGAGTGGACCTTCCGTCCCGCGCTGCGCGACGACAAGCCGGTCGCCGCGCGGGTGCGGGCGGTGGTTCGTTTCGTGGGCGAGCACGAGGCTGCGCCCGAGGCGGCCGCGCCGCCGGTGACCACTGCGCCCGCGGTCAGCGCGCCGCCGGCCGACGTGACCCCGGCCCCCGCGCCCGAGGCGAGCCACGTCACGGTGACCGGCCAGCGCGCGCCGCCCCCGCCGCGGAGCGCCTCCGAGGTCACGGTGGAGCGCCCCATCCTGGCGGCCAGCCCGCATCGCACCGCGAGCGATCTCCTCCTCACCGTGCCGGGCATGGCGCTCACGCAGCACAGCGGAGAGGGCGCCGCGCACCAGATCTTCTTCCGCGGCTTCGACGCCGTGCACGGGCAGGACCTCGAGATCTGGGCGGGCGGCGCGCCGGTGAACGACGTCTCGAACATCCACGGGCAGGGCTACGCCGACCTGAACTTCCTCCCGCCCGAGGTCGTGAAGCGGATCCGCTCCTCGCCGGGCAGCTACGACCCGCGGCAGGGCGACTTCGCGGTGGCCGGTAGCGTGTGGCTCGACCTCGGGTACGACGAGCCCGGCATCACCGCGAAGGCATCGACGGGCCAGTTCAACACACGCCGCTACTTCCTCGGCTATCACCCGAAGGACGCCTCGGACGCGACGTTCGCCGCCTTCGAGCTCTACTCGACGGACGGCTTCGGCCCCTCGCGCGCGGCGCGGCGCACGTCCCTCGTGGCGCAGACCGAGTACCGCATCGGCGACGCGACCGCGCGCATCATGGCTTCGACGTACAGCGCGCGGTTCGACTCGGCCGGCGTGCTCCGCCTGGACGACATCCAGCAGGGCCGCATCGACCGGCTCGGCTCGTACGACGAGAAGCAGGGCGGAGACTCGGCGCGCTCGCAGGTGGTCCTCGATCTGAGCCACGGCGACAGCGTCGCCCGCTGGTCGATCGCGCCCTACGTGGTCTTCCGCTCGATGCGCCTCCGCCAGGACTACACGGGCTATCTCGTGACGCCGTTCACCGGCACCGCCGCCCAGGTCGCCGCCGCGAACGCCGCCTCCGCGCAGGGCAACTCGGAGCAGCAGATCAACGACGCTACGACGCTGGGCATGACCGGCTCGTACCACCGGCACTTTCCGATCTTCGCCGCGAACGACAGCCTCGAGGCCGGGGTCTCGGCGCGGTACGACCGCATCGAGCAGTCGCAGCGGAAGCTCTCCATCCAGACGAGCGAGGTCACGCTCGGTGAGGTCGACGCCAGGATCAACGCCACCGACGTCGCGGGTTATCTCGACGCGGCCCTTCATCCGATCCCGCGCGTCACGGTGCGCGGCGGTCTCCGCATCGATGGTCTCGCCTACGCGACCGAGGACGACGCGGGCGCAGGAGGCCAGCGCCGCGCCGCGCAGGGCGCCCACCTCGGCGCGAAGGGGACGGCTGACGTGCTCGTCGTCCCGGGCCTCCGCGCGGTCGTCAGCTACGGCGACGGCTTCCGCTCGCCGCAGGCCAGGAGCCTCCAGGAGGGCGAGAACGCGCCCTTCACGAAGGTGCAGAGCTACGAGGCGGGGCTCCGCTACCAGACCGCGCAGATCCGTACGACCGCCTCGGTGTTCCGCACCGTGCTGTCGGACGACCTCGCGTTCAACCAGGTGACGGCGCGGAACGAGCGCACCCCGCCCACGCGGCGCACCGGCGTCACGGTCGAGATGTCGACGCAGCCGGCGCCCTGGTTCGACGCGGCCGCGAGCTTCACCTTCACGCGCGCCGAATTCACGAACACCGACGGCGGGTACGCGGCGGGCGACCTCCTGCCGTACGCCCCGCAGGTGGTGGCGCGCACCGACGCCGCGTTCACGCCGACCCTCGGCCACGTGCTGAACCGCGCCGTCACTGGCCGGTTCGGGCTCGGCGGCACCGGCGTCGCGCGGCGTCCCCTTCCCTACGCGGAGCTCGGCCACGACTACTTCCTCGTCGACGCGCTTGCGAGCGTGCGCATCAAGGAGATCGAGCTCGGGGTGAGCGCCTTCAACCTGCTCGACCTCGACTGGTACGACGGCGAGTACACCTTCGCGTCGAGCTTCCAGCGCGGCCAGAACCGGTCGCTCGTCCCGGAACGCCACGTCACGGTGGGACCGCCCCGCACCGTGATGGCCACGCTGTCTCTCTACCTCTGAGGTCCATCATGTCCCGTGCCCCGGTCGTCATCTCACTCGCATTCCTCGCCGCTGCCGGCGCCTCCGGCTGCAGCTCGAACGACGAGAGCAGCTCCACCGCCGGCAAGCGCATCGTCCTCCACACCACGATCGGAGGGGACGCGGCGACGAGGACGAAGCTCACCACCGGCTTCGGCTGGGACGTGACGCTCTCGAAGGCCGTCATCGCAACGTCCGGCATCTACTACTTCGACGGTCCGCCCCCTACCGCCCTGTTCACGCCCGGCAAGCGGAAGACCCCCTTCGATCGTTTCGCGAGCCTCTTCGTCGGTACCGCCTACGCGCATCCGGGCCACTACCAGGCGGGCACCGCGCTCGGCGAGGTCCTCCTCGCAGCGCCCGTTGCCGTCGACCTCCTGGCACCGCCCGCGGCGCTGCCCGATGGCGACGGCATCACCGGCATCTACCGTTCGGCGCGCTTCGTGATCGCCGCGGCTGCCCCCGCCAACGCCACGCTGAACGGCCACATCGCGGTCGCCGAAGGCGTCGCGACGAAGCACGACGGCTCGTCACCGGCGCCCATCTACTTCCGCCTGGTCGCCGACTTCGCGGACATCCAGAGCAGCATCAACAACGGCGCCGTCGACGGGTGCGTGCTCGACGAGACGACCGTGACCGACAGCGGGTCGATCGCCGCCGAGGTGCGGCCCGCGGTGTGGCTGAACCTCGTCGACTTCGCGCCCCTCGCGCCGGGGAGCGCGGCCGCTCCGACCGAGGCGAAGAACGCCGGCTTCTCGCAGGGGGTCACCCTCCTCAGCGCCTACCACTTCACTTACGCGAAGTAAGGAGACCCGATGTCCTCGAAGTCCCGCATGTCCTCCGCGCTCGGCGCCGCCGCGCTCGGCGTCACGCTCCTCGCCTGCAGCAGCGATCCCACCAGCACCGGCAAGGGGACCGAGCGCTTCTCGACGTGGGGGGAGGCGTTCGTCGAGCAGGGCATCCCGGCCGGTGACGGCGAGAGCGGCTTCGTCGACGGCTGGAGCCTGAAGTACGGCAAGTTCCTCGTCGTCTACAGCGACATCCAGATCGCCGACGCGGCCGGCAACGTGGTGGCGACGCTCGACGAGCCGCGCTTCGTCGACAACGTGAAGCCCGGCGTGAAGGAGCTCGTCACGTTCCCCGGGCTCGAGGCGCGCGCCTTCACGCAGGTCAGCTACGCGATCAAGCCCGCCGTCGCCGGCGCGGTGGTGGTCGCCGGAGACCCCGCCGACCTCGCGATGATGGTGCAGAAGGGCTACTCGCTCTATGTCGAGGGCAAGGCCACGAAGCCCGACCCGGCCGACCCTGCGAAGACCCTGACCAAGACCTTCGCCTGGGGCCTGAAGACCCAGACGGGCTACCACGATTGCCACGCGGCGGAGGAGAACGGCATCTCGACGGAAGGCGTGGTCATCACGAGCAACCAGACCGACGAGAGCCAGCTCACGACGCACGGCGACCACTTCTTCTACGACAGCCTGCAGTCGGGCGACAACGCGAAGCCCACCCGCATCCGGTTCGACGAGAAGGCGGCGGCCGACGACCTCGGCGACAAGAACGGCGACATCACGCTGGCCGAGCTGTGCAAGGCGAACATCGATCCTTCGCTCTACAACACGTCGGGCCTTCCCGGCTCGACCATCGGGGACTTCGTCATCTCGCTCGCCCGCACCGTCGGGCACTACCGCGGCGAAGGCGAATGCACCATCAAGCGCATCGATGCGGTCCCGGCCGGCGTCGCCAGCCCGTGCGACGAGTACCGGTGAGCTGAGCCCGGCGCGGCCCGCCGTCCCAGCCGCGCGCGGTCATCTCGGATGCCATCCGGCGCGCGCACGCCAGCGCCGATCCACCCGGATTGTTCGTGCTATCGTCGCTCCGGACCGATGACGCAGCTCGACATCGCCGGCTTTCTCGACCTTCCCTTGCTCCCTGTCAGCCCTCTCGGCACGCGTCTGGGCACGCGTCTCGCCGCGGTCCTGTCGTCATGAGCGGCAGCGAACCGGGCACGCCGACGCTCAGCGCCTGGGGACGCATCGGCGCCCCCGGCCGCGAGGTCCTCGCGGACAACATCGAGCGCGCCACGATCGGCGCCGCGCTCTGCCGCGGGCTCGGCCGGTCGTACGGCGACGCGTCGCTGCCCGCGCGCGAGGACGACAAGGTCGTCGCCACGCGCCTCGCCGACCGCATCATCTCGTTCGACGAGAGCACCGGCCTGCTGCGCGCCGAGGCGGGCCTCGCGCTCGCCGACATCAACCGGCTCCTCATGCCGCGCCACTGGTTCACGCCGGTCACGCCCGGCACGAAGTACGTGACGCTCGGCGGGATGGTCGCGAGCGACGTGCACGGCAAGAACCACCACGTCGACGGCTGCTTCGGCGCGCACGTGACGAAGCTCCACATGCGCCTCGCCGACGAGAGCGTCGTCGACTGCTCGCCCGAGGAGAACGCGGATCTCTTCTACGGCACGATCGGCGGCATGGGCCTCCTCGGTCACGTGCTCACGGTCGAGTTCCAGATGCGCTACATCGCGAGCGGCTGGATCACCGCGGAGACCGAGCGGGTCCGCGGGATCGACGAGTTCCTCGACGTGCTCGGCCATCGCGCCCACGACTGGCCGATGACGATGGGCTGGATCGACTGCCTCAGCACCGGCAGCTCGATGGGCCGCGGCATCCTCACCGCCGGTCGTTGGGCGACGACGGACGAGGCGCCGCCCGCGCCGCCGCCGCCCCCCGCGCTCCACACGTTCCCCGTCGAGCTCCCGAACTGGGCGCTCAACCCGCTCACCGCGAAGGCGTTCAACACCGCCTATTACTGGAAGCACTTCGCGCACAAGTGGAGCGGGCTCATGACGCCCGATGCGTTCTTCTACCCGCTCGACGCGATCCTCGAGTGGAACCGCGCCTACGGCTCGCGCGGGTTCACCCAGTACCAGTGCGTGCTCCCGCGCGCTGCCGGACCGCAGGCGGTGCGCACGTTCATGCAGCTCCTCACGAAGCTCGGCGGCGCGTCCCCGCTCTGCGTCATCAAGGACTGCGGGCCCGAGAGCAAGGCGACCCTGTCGTTCCCGCTCGAGGGCACCTCGATCGCCGTCGACATGGCCGTCTCACCCGACCTCCAGCGCATCGTCGATCACCTGAACGACTTCGTCATCGAGGTCGGCGGGCGCATCTACCTCGCGAAGGATCGCTTCACGCGCCCCGCCCACTTCCGCGCGATGGAGCCGCGGCTCGATCGCTTCTTCGCGCTGCGTGATCGCTGGGACCCGAAGAGGCGGTTCCGCAGCGCCCTGTCGGTTCGCCTCTTCGGAGATGCAGCATGAAGGCGGTCGTTCTCGGTGGAACCCACGGCATGGGACGCGCGGTGGCGCGCCGCCTCGCAGAGCGTGGCGACGACGTCTTCCTGCTCGGGCGCGACGAGGAGGAGCTCACGCGCAGCGTCGGCGACCTCCGCCAGCGTCATCCCGCGGGGAAGAACCCTGGGCACGCGCACTGCGATCTCGAGAAGCCCGAGGGCTTCGTGGCGGCGCTCGACGCGGCCGACCGCGCGCTCGGCGACTTCGACACCGTCGTCGTCACCGCCGGCATGTTCGCGACGCAGGAGGTGCTCGAGGGAGACACCGAGCTGAGCCACCGCCTCATGATGGCGAACTACTGCAACACCGTCGTCTTCTGCGAGCACGTGCGGAAGCGGCTCCTCGCGCGGGGCGGCGGCAAGCTCGCCGTCTTCTCGTCGGTCGCCGGCGACCGTGGCCGCAAGACGACGGGCATCTACGGATCGAGCAAGGCGGGGCTGTCGCTCTACCTCGAGGCGCTCGACCACAAGTGGAGCAGCGCCGGGCTCGACGTCACGTGCGTGAAGCCGGGCTTCGTCAAGACCGGCATGACCGCCGGCCTGAAGCCGCCCCCGTTCGCGGGCGAGCCCGAGCACGTGGCGGGCGACGTGCTCGCCGCGCTCGACGGCAAGAAGCCCCTCATCTACACGCCGCGCATCTGGGGGCTCGTCATGTTCGTCATCCGCATGCTGCCTCGCTTCGTGATGCGCAAGATCGGGTTCTGAGCGCGCCATGGAGCGGAAGCGAGTCCTCGTCCTCGGCGCGACGTCGGCGATCGCCTCGGAGGTCGCGCGCATCCACGCGGGCCGCGGGGACCGGCTCCTGCTGGTCGGCCGTAACGCCGCGAAGCTCGAGGAGGTGGCGCGGCGCTGCGCGGGGACGGACGTTGCGACGCGCGTGGCGGACTTCACCAATCACGCGGGCAACGCGGCGCTCGTCGCCGAGGCCGCCGAGCTCCTGGGCGGCATCGACGTGGCGCTGATCGCCCACGGCGACCTCGGCGATCAGCTCGCCACCGAGGAGTCGTTCGAGGCCGCGGAGTCGGTCCTCGAGGTGAACTTCACGAGCGTCGTGTCGCTGCTCATCCCGCTCGCGAACCTGTTCGAGGCGGCGCGCGGCGGGAGCATCGCGGTCATCACGTCGGTGGCCGGCGAGCGCGGGCGCCCGCGCAACTACACCTACGGCGCGGCCAAGGGCGCGCTCGGGATCTACCTGCAGGGCGTCCGGTCGCGGCTCTACCCGGCGGGCGTGAGCGTCACGACGCTGAAGCTCGGCCCGGTCGACACGCCGATGACCCGCGACCACGCCAAGCACGTGCTCTTCGGCAAGCCGCCGGCGGTCGCGCGCGACATCGTGCGGGCGGTGGACCGGCGCGTGAGCGAGGCGTACGTGCCCGGCTTCTGGCGGCTCGTGATGCCGGTGGTCCGGCTCACCCCCGAGGCGATCTTCCAGCGCCTCGGGTTCCTCTCGAACCGCTGACCGCGCGCGGGCGGGCGGTACCCGAGGGGCCCAAACTCGTTCGGATCCCTCACCATGCGCGGCCCACGCGGCGTGTCCGAGGGGCCCAAACTCATTCGGATCCCTCACCGTGCGCGGCCCACGCGGCGTGTCCGAGGGGCCCAAATTCGTTCGGATCCCTTACCGTGCGCGGCCCACGCGGCGTGTCCGAGGGGCCCAAACTCGTTCGGATCCCTCACGAGCTCCCCGGCGGCCTGCCTCCACGCCGCCCTCGACCCCTCCCCCGACGGCCGTTCGCGCCGGCGTTTGGCGGGGGATCCGAACGATTTCTGGGGCGTTGCACCCGTCGGGGGACGTGGCGTTTGGCGGGGGATCCGAACGATTTCTGGGGGGCTGCACCCGTCGGGGGACGTGGCGTTTGGCGGGGGATCCGAACGATTTCTGGGGCCGTCCGCATTGCGCTCGCGGCCGCGCCGCCCGCGCCTACTCGATGCAGCGGTAGCCGCCGTCGCTCGTCCACTCGCGCGTCGCGCCGCCGAGCTCGTACGTCGGGACACGGCCGAGCACCGCCGGGTCGAGATCCTTGGTCGCCACGAGGTCGTCGAGCAGCTCGAAGTCGACGGGCCGCATGCGGACGCGCATCGTGACGCGGTCGGGAGCGGGCAGCGGCAGCGTGAACACCTTGGTGACGGAGTGCACGAACGCGGGGTCGAGCGGATCGGCGGTCACCGCGAACGGCAGCAGGCTCGACTCGACACGGGCCGCCTGCCAGAAGAGGTGGGTCTCGCGATCGTCGGCGCCGTAGATCGTGTCGCGCAGCAGCCAGAGATCGCGGTCGGCGCCCAGCATGCTGGTCACGGCCTTGCCGTCGGGCACCACGCCCGTCGCATACACCCGCGCGCCGCCGCGATAGGCGACGAGCTCGAGCCACGCGCGGCGGTCCTGCGCGGCGCCGCTCGGAAACTTGTGACCCGCGAAGGCGTTGTCGAGCGTGACCTCGGCGACCACCCCGGCCGGGCTCTGCTTCACGCACAGCTTCGTGAGCAGCGTCGCGTCGAGGAGGCGCTGCACCGAGGCGCGCTGCTCCTCCATCCCGGAGAAGGGCGTGAGCGCCACGTCGACCGCCGCCATCGAGTGGTCGTGGATGCGCCGCACCGGCGCCCCCGGCACGGCCGCCGCCTGGCCGTCGCGCCCTTCCATGTGGCATTTGCCGCACGCGAGCTGACCGGGCTTCGCGTAGAGCGAGGCCTGCCACTCGTCGAACGTGCGCTCCACGTGCGCGCCGAGCGAGGTGACGACGTCGTGGCACGTGCCGCACAGCGCCGACGACGCCGGCTGCTCGCGATCGTGGAGGGTCGAGTAGAGAGCCGCGTGCGGCGCGGCCACGGGGCTCGCGAGCCCGCCGCGTAGCGCGCCGTCCTGCGCGAGCCGCAGGGGATTGTTGTGCGTGCCCTCGACAGCGTCGACCGAGTGACAGAAGTAGCAGGTGACCCCGCGCAGCGAAGGCGGGAGCTCGGCGAGGTTGAGGCCATCGGTCGTCTTGCCGAGGCGGACGGCGAGCGGCGCGTGACAGCTCACGCAGAGGGAGCCCGCCTGCCCGTTCGTCTCGCGCTGCATGCGCTTGTTCATGGCCACGAAGACGGGGTCGTCACTCGCATAGGCGTGCATGCTGCCCGCCCATTCCTTGAAGGCGGCGTCGTGGCACGGCAGGCAGTTGTTCGGGTCGAGCAGCGCCTCGCCGGTCAGGGTGGGCGGGGGCGCGGGAGCGGACGGGTCGGGTCCGCACGCCGCGCTGAGCGTGGCGCCCACGACGGCCGCCGCGAGGAGCGACGCCGCCCCGAGCCACATCGTGCCCCGCGCGCCCCGCGTCACCGAGGTCACCCGTCCACGCAGAACGAGAACACGGCGTCCTGCGCGGCGGCATCCGGAAGCGTGATGCTCACCGTCACGCGCCACAGGCCGGGCATCGGGAAGTAGAGGTTCGTGACCTCGTAGGTGCCGCCGCCCTTCGCGGTGACCGACGGCTTCACCGCGCTGCCGTGGCCGTGATCGGGCATGAACGGCACGACCGAAAGTGACGCGCCGTCGAGCGGCTTCCCGCCCGCATCGAGCACCTGCAGCGTGAGCGTGTTCGTGAGCTTCGCCGGAGGCGCGGGCACCGCATCCAGGACCTTCACGGTGAGGGCGGCCGCGGTGCTCTTGGCGAGACCGGGCGCGTACACGTCCTTGCGCGTGTCCGCGGCGCAGGCGGTCGAGGTGGCCGCGTCGGGCGCGCCCGGCTCGTTCCCGTCACTGCTCGTGCAGGCGGCACCGGCGACGCACGCGAGCACGAGCGCGAGCACGAGACCTGACGTGCGCGGGCGGGCGGGCATCAAACGCCTCGTGACCCTAGCACTCAGTCGTTCTTCGCGCCGCAGACCAGCCACGCGAGCAGCGTCTGGCGCTCCTGCGCAGGGAGCGCGCCCGCGTCGGGAAGCGGCATACGGCATGCTGCGACCTGCGTCAGGACCGCCGCGCGCTGCGCATGGATCTCGTCGTAGCTGGTGAGGAGCCGGTCCGGGTTCGCGCCGCCCGGCCGGTGGCACGTCGCGCACGAGGCAGTGACGATCGGCGCGACGTCCTTCGCGTACGACGGAGGCGACGCCGGACAGGTGCGCGGGACGTCGTCCGGACACGCCCCCGGGCCAGGCGAGGCGCTCTCGTCCGAGCACGCGCTCGCGAGCGCGCCCGCGGCGACGAGCACCACCCCGAGCAGCACGCCGCGCGCGGTTCGCATCAGGGGACGTTCACGAAGAACGCGGCGTGACCGTGGGGCGACTCGTCGCCGTCCGCGCAGGTCGCCGCAAAGTGGAACCGGACCGTCCAGCGGCCGGGCTGATCGAACCTCACGGGCCCGATGGCGTAGTTGCCCGCGCCGCCCTCGACGGTCTTCACGTCGGTGTTGGGGGCGGGATGCGTGTCGTTCAGGAAGATCTCGGTGTACGGGTTCGCCCCGAGCACGGGCTGGCTCGTCGCGCGGTGGGTCGCGTGGACCATGAACCTGACGTCGGCGTTGACGCTCACCGGAGAGGACGTCCACGACACGTGATACTTGCACTCGTCGTCCTCGCCCTCGGAGCCGAAGAGCGTCACGCCGTGCTCGTCGGCCTCGCCGTGGTCGTGCTCGCCGGCGTCCTCGTCGTGCTCGTGGCCGCCGTCGGCGCTGCAGGCCGCGGGATCGACGGTGACGACGCGGTCACCGCAATGCGTGTCGGCGGCGCCGCTCACCGCCGCCGCGGTCGACTGCGGGCCGATCTCCGGCGCGGGATCATCGGACGAGCACGCGACGACGATCGCCGACGTCGTCGCGACGACAAGGATGCACCCGAGAGCTGCTGCGCGCTTCATGAGCCCATCATGAACGAGCGGCGCGGGCGCGAGCGCGTGGTGTATTGACGCACCCTCGTCAGCGCTTCATCAGCGCGCAGCCGAGCGTCTTGCCCTCGGCGACCCGCGGCTCGCGGCCGGCCAGGAGATCGTCGAGCGCATCTCGCAGGAAGAACCGAGCGTCGTCGGTCATCCGGTTCTTGTCGCTGTCGATGCCGCCGCGGTACCGGACGCGGCCGCTCGGGTCGAGGACGACCGTGAACGTCGCGTACTCGGCGCCGAGCGCGTCGGCGAGCTTGGCACCCGGATCGAGAGCGATCGCCGGAAGCCCACGCTCCGACGCGGCGCGCGCGTCGCCTTCGCGCGTCCCCGACACCTCGGAGTCGACGAGCACGAGACGCACGCCGCGCGGCCCGTAGGCGTGCTCGATCTCGCGGAGGCGAGCCTCGTGCGCGCGGAAGCACGGGCAGTGGTCGGCGTAGAAGACCACCACGGTGAACGGCGCGTGGCCGAGGTCGGCAGGCACCGCGAAGCCGCCCCCCGAGGAGGCGGAGAGCGTGAGCTCGGGCAGCGCCGCCCGAGGCTCCGCCCGGGGGCCGGACCCGCAGGCGGCCCCGAGCAGCACCAGCGACAGAGCGACGAGGCGCGAGGTCAGTACCATGCGTAGAGCGCCGTGATGAGGAGGCCGACGGTCGCCGGCTGGTTCTTGCCGAAGGACGGGATGGGCGGGCTCAGGTTGAGGCCGCCCTGGAAGCGGAAGTGGTCGCTCACCGGCGCGACCCCGGTGAGCGCGACGACCGGAATGCGCCGCGACGACCCCGCCACCGTGGCGCCCTGCACCTCGCTCGAGCCCTCCGCGGTGAACGAGACCGATGCCGCCACCGCGTAGTCGCGCGGCAGCGAATAGGCGACCGCGGCGAGGGCCGTCCATTGCGTGCCGAGCGTCGTCGACACGCCGTTCGCGGTCCGCGACGCGCGCTTGGCCACGATGCCGTAGGCGCTCACCAGCCAGTTGCCGAAGAGTTGCTCGACGGTAAGACCCACGTTGCCCTGGAAGGCGCCGATGCCGGTCGCGTCGGTGGCGAGCGGCTGGCTCGCGTCCTCCGGGGTCCGGCCGGACGGAAACGTGATCCCGGCGAGCGCCGCGACGCCCGGCACGTACCGGTGCATGCCCGCGTACACGAGGTCGTAGCGGGCGCTCAGGTTGACGTCACCGAGCCCCGCGCCGACCTCGGAGATCCCGCCCGCGGTGCGACGGTTCTCGACGAGCGGCACGAGGAGCGCGAGCTGCGCCCGGTCGACCACCGGGAGCCGCACCGCGCCGATGAGATCCTGCTCGAAGTTCTGCTCGCTCGCGCCGGCCTGAGGCGTCCCGTAGTGGCCCCCGCTGTCGAACGAGCCGATGACGTGCGCGGCGCGGGCCTGCAGCGCGATGAGGGCGTCCTCGTGCACCGCGAGCCGCCCCGGCGTCACCACCCCGGAGCCCGCGCAGCACGCCTGGGCACGCGCGTCGCGCGCCGCGCCGAGGAGCATCACGAGGCCGAGGAGCGCGCTACTGGATCTCGAACTGGGCCGTCGCATGATCGCTCGTGGCGCCGCCGATGGTCGTGCGGATCTCCCAGAGCCCCGGCATGAAGAGACTGACGTTCTCGGCGATGTAGACGCCCGGCTCCGCCGCCGCCCGGACGGTGGGCGACACGGACGCGCCGTGACCCATCGCGGGCATCCATGGCGTGACCGACACGTCGAGGCCCGCGGCCGGCGCTCCGTCGGCGACGCGGGTGACGACCAGGCGGAGCGCGTTGACCCCGCGCGAGGGCTGCGCGGCGGGCGCGCTGTGAATGGCGATGCGGAGCGCGCTGGCGTCGCCGGTGACCACCGCGGCCGGCGCGTCCGCGAAGTCGGACGGTGAGGCGGCGCCGTCGCTCCCGCACCCGCCCGAGGCGGCCGCGACGGCGAGGGTCACACCGAGGACGAGGAGCGCGGCTCTCATGGCTTCGAGGAGCACTCTAGCCCGCGGCCTGCACGCTGCCCCCGCGTCATATCGTCGCGCCCCCCCTCGGATCGGTCAGGGGCCGATCGCCTCGAACACGTCGCGGTCGGGCAGCGCCATCGCCTCCCGCCCTGCATCGAGGAGGCGCGCGCGCGGCACGTCGAGGAAGCGCGCCGCGAAGGCAGGGCTCACGCGCAGGGTGAGCGTCTGACCCGTCGACTTCCGGCGGTAGGTCGTTCGCGTCTCCGCCGCTGGCGCCCGCTCGAGGCTCAGGTTCAGTTTCCCGAGGCTCGCTCCGGTCGACGCCGCGGCTCCGTCAGCGATGCATGCATACTGCACTTCGGCGGGCGTGTGATGAACGACCTCGAGATCGAAGCTGCCGCGCGGTAGGCCGAGGGCGATGAGCGCGTGCTCGCCCATGCGGTAGCCGGCGACCGCCCACGGGCCGGCGCCGCCGTGGACGCGCGCCACCTCGGCGAGCTTCGTGTCGAGGTCGGACGGGGGTGACGCTGCCGCGTGCTCGACGTGCCCCGCGCCCGGCGCGTGAGGAGGGGGCGCCGCCGGGGGCGGCGGGGCGCACGCGGCGAGGGCGAGCGTCAGGAGGAGCGGAGGCCAGGATCTCATCGGGCCGCAGGATACTTCGTCAGCTTGCGCTGCAGGCTACGACGATGCAGCCCGAGGAGCCGCGCCGCCTGCGAGATGTTGCCGGCGCAGTCGTTGAGCACCCGGTTGATGTGCTCCCACTCGGCGCGCGCCAGCGAGGGAACCACCGCGTTCGCATCGGCCGCGGGCAAGAGCACGCCGGCCGGCGCGTGCTTCCGCTCGAAGGCCGCGAGGATGTCGTCGACGTCTGCCGGCTTCGTCAGGTAGTGCGTCGCCCCGAGCCGGACCGCCTCGAGCGCGGTCGCGATGCTGCCGTACCCGGTGAGCACCACCACGTTGGTCATCGCGTCGATGGCCTTCAGCTCGCGCACCACCTCGAGGCCCGAGATGCCCGGCATCCGCAGATCGACGACCGCGTATTCCGGGCTCTCGCGGCGCGCGAGGAGGAGCGCCGTCTCGCCGTCCGCGGCGCCCTGCGCCTCGTACTCGCGGGCCACGAAGGCCCGCACGAGCCGGCTGCGGTACGTCTCGTCGTCGTCGATCACGAGCACCGAGGCCTGCGTCATGGGTCCACTCCGTCGGCGAGGGTCGCGGCCGGCAGCTCCAGGGTCACGCGCGTGCCCTTTCCCTCGCCGGACGCGATCACGAGCTCTCCGCCGTGCCGCTCGGCGAAGGCGCGCGCGAGGAAGAGGCCGAGCCCCATCCCCTGCCCCGGCGCCTTCGTCGTGAAGAAGGGCTCGCCGACGCGATCGAGATCGCCAGGGGGGATGCCGTGCCCCCGGTCCTGCACGGTGAAGCGCACGACGCCCGCCGACAGGCTGCCGCGGAGCTCCACCGGCGGGCCCTCGTCGCCCGTCGCCTGGAGCGCGTTCTGGACCAGGTTCGACAGCACCTGCACGAGCCCCTGCACCGGCGCCGTGAACGATGCATCGTCCGCCACCGGAAGGACGCGCGTGAAGGCGGCCTCGCCCATGCGCTCCCGCAGCGCCGCGACGACGCGGGCCACCGAGGTGGGCTCCGGCAGCTCCCCGAGCGACTGACCGGCGCTCGCGCTCATGCGGCGCACGATGGCGCGGCACCGTTCGAGCTCGTCGCGGATGAGGCGCGCGTCCTCGATGGCCTCGTCGGGCGCGCTGCGGATCGAGCGTTCGAGCTCCTTGGCGGCGATGGCGATCGTACCGAGTGGCGTTCCGAGCTCGTGAGCGGCGCCGGCGGCGAGCGTGCTCAGAGAGGCGAGCTTCTCGTTCTTCGCCGCGATCTGCTGCATGCGCAGGAGCTCGGCCTCGCGCTCGCGCAGGGCCCTCGCCACGCGCGCCACGAAGTACGCGATGAGGAGCGCGGCGATCGTGAGCGCCACCCACATGCCCTGGAGGTGCACGGAGAACGCCTTGCCCGAGTGGTGCGCGTGCTCCATCGCCGGCACCGTCACGTGCCACACGAAGAGGCCCGCGTAGGAGAGCGCCGAGAGGAGCACGATGACCGCCGACCAGCGCATCCCGAGCGCCACCGCGGTGATCGTCACGTGGACGAGGTAGAAGACGCTGAAGGGGTTCGCCGGCCCGCCCGCGAAATAGAGCAGCGCGGTCAGGATGAGCGTGTCGAGGACGAACACCCCGCCGAGCACGCCCTCCCCGGGATCGCGCGCGCGCCGCGACCACAGGTCGACGGCGAGGTTGGTGAGCCCGGTCACGCCGACCACCACCGCAAGCGGAGCGACGGGCACCGCGACGTCGAGCACGTAGCGCGCGAGCAGGACGGTGAGCGCCTGGGCGAGGAAAAAGCCCCAGCGGAGGCGCACGAGCCAGGTGAGCGTGATCGCCGAAGCCGAGCGGGCGCCCCCGGCAACGGCGGAGCGGGACGCGCCCACGTCCCGCGCAGCTCGCGCCGCTGGCGCGGCTGGAGAGGACGCGCCTGGTGAGGCAGCGCGCGCGACGACGAACTCGGTCACGGCTCCCAGCGTATCGCGAGCCCCGCCGCTCCGCACGGCGGCGGCATGTGGCGAATCGACGCGGGCTGCCCTTTCGTGATTACCTTCTCGCGCCGTGACGTTCGAGACGTTCGAGACGTTCGAGAAGGCTGCCCGCGCCGTCGCCGACCGCTATGCGGAGCGGAGCGCCCACTGGTACGTGCGCTCGAAGCTCGCGATGGACCCGGTCGCCCGGAAGCTCGTCGAGCTCGGGGCCGCCGAGCCGTTCGGCGACGTTCTCGACATCGCGACGGGGCGCGGCCAGCTCGCGCTCCTCCTCCGGGAGACCGGCGCCTGCGCGGCCATTCACGGCGTCGACTGGGACGCGGCGAAGATCGCCATCGCCGAGCGCGCCGCGACGGGCCTCGAGGCGGTCACCTTCACGCAAGGCGACGTCCGCGTTGCCGAGCTCCCGCCCGCCGACACCGTGCTCCTCGTCGACATCCTGCACTACCTGACCCACCCCGAGCAGGACGCGCTCGTCCTCCGCGCAGCGAGGGCGACGCGCGGTCGGCTGCTCCTCCGCGACGTCGACCCCGATCAGGGCGCGGCGAGCGTCTTCACGCAGGGCTGGGAATGGGTCACGACGACGCTCGGCTACAACCGCGGCGCACGCGTCGCCCCGCGCTCGTTCGTGGAGCTCGCAGCGCTCCTCGAGCAGGCCGGCCTCACCGTGTCCCGCGAGCCATGCTCCGCCAAGGGCATGTCGAACATGCTGCTCGTCGGTCGGCGCTGAGTCAGTCGGCGCGCGCGCCGAGCAGCACGCCCCGCTCGCCCAGGTCGGCGAGCAGCTGCGCGGCGCCGCCGAGGACCGCCCCGTCGAGGGGTACGCCGGCGGCCTCGCACGCCGCGACCATCGCCGCGGCGAGCGCCCTTCCCGCGAAGAGCTCCTCGAGGATCGCCGCCGCGAGCGGGCTGAGGTCGAGGAACCGCGACGCGAACGTTGCCGCGTCGCGATAGACGAGCAGGCTCACCGCCCGGGGCTCCGGCTCCGCGTCGAGCGCGTCCGGCGGAACGAGATGCACCGCGTGACCGAGGCGCACGAGGGTGCGGGGATCGGCGAAGACGAGCGGCCGCTCCGCGGTGACGTCGGCGAGGGGCGGCGGCGGCGGCGGACGCGGGGCGACGCCGATCGTGAACTCGACGAGCTCGTACTCCGCGTAGTCGACGAGCCACGCGGGCACTGCCGGATCCTCGCGCCACCGCGGCGCGGCCCACGCCAGGAACTCGCCCGGCACGTCGCGCAGGTGCGAGGTGCGAGGGCCCTGCGCGGCGAGGAACGCGGCGACCGCCTGGTCGAACCGGCCGGGCAGCCGCCGGTCGAGGCGCGCCCGCGTGCGGTCGAGCATCGTGCCGATCACGTTCACCACGTTGTGCCGGACCAGCATGCGGTAGAGGCCGAGCCGCCGCGGGGACGCGAGCAGAGCCGCCGCGTCCTCCTCGGCGAGATCGTAGCGGCCGAGGAAGGCCTCGGTGTCGACCGCCGGGTCGCTCGCCCCGAAGCACGCGTCCGCGAACAACCGGTGGAGCCGCGCGACGTCGCTCACGCGCGGGCCGCCGTCGCGCGGAGCCAGAGGGCCTTCAGGGTCGCGACCTCGGCGAGCAGCTGCGGGAGCGGCGGGATCGCCTGATCACGCTCGAGGAGCACGGGGACGGGACCGGTCCGCACCAGCACGCGCTCGAGCAGCGACAGCACCTCGGCCGAGCAGTCTGCGCCATGGGTATCGATGATGAGGCGCGCCTTGCGCTCTTCCGGGGTCGCCGGCGGCGCGGCGGGCTCCCAGGTGTCCTCGGCGAACCAGTCGTGCCCGGCCACGTGGATCTGCACGACGCGCTCGAGCGGGATCACGTTCATCCAGGCATCGACGTCGTCACCGAAGTTCGTCGCGTTGACGTACGCGTTGTTCACGTCCAGCAGGAGCCCGCAGTCCGCAGCCTCGCAGACGCGCGCCAGGAACTCGGCCTCGCTCATCTCGCGCCTGCCCGGGTGCAGGTAGAAGCTGACGTTCTCGATCGCCATCGGGCGTCCCACCGCATCCTGCGCCCGCTTGATGCGATCGGCGATGCGGCCTACCTCGCTCTCCTTGAAGGGCACCGGCAAGAGATCGTGGAGCACCACGCCGCCGTGCACGCTGAAGCAGAGGTGGTCGGAGTGCCAGGGGCTCTTCACGCGATCGCAGAAGGCGCGGAGCCGCGCGAGGTAGTCCTCGCGCAGCGGATCGACGCCGCCGATGCTCATCGTGAGGCCGTGCGTCACGACCGGGTAGAGCGCCGCGGCGCGGTCGAGCGCCTCGTCGTAGTAGCCGCCGCGGCCCATGTAGTTCTCGGGCGAGACCTCGACGAAGTCGAGCGCGGGCTGCTGTTCGAGCAGCTCCGAGACGAAGTCCCAGCGGAGCCCGAGGCCGACGCCCTGGACCTTCGCGCGTTCGTCGGTCATGGGCAGCGCCACCTCCCCCTTTCCCCGCGCCGGAGCGCCGGGAAGGAGGAGGTCCTCGCGCGTCTTACTTCTTCGCCGCGCACGTGCCGGCGCCGCAGCTCGCCGCGCCGCCCTTCTTGGGCGCTGCCGCGGGAGCGGCCGCCGCCTTCTTGGCGGAGCCGGTCGCGGCCGGCGTGGCCGTGCTGGTCGTCGTGCTCGTGCTCGTGGTGCTGCTCGTGCTGCTCGGGGTCGCCGTCGCGCTTCCGGTCGCGCCGCTCGCCGCCGCCGTGTCCGGCTTCGCAGCGGAGGTCGCGTCGCCGGTCTTCGCCGCCGCCGAGCACTGCGCTTCGCCCGCCTTGTGGTCCTTGCCCGCGCCGCAATGGCTGTCGGCGCTCGCGGCCTTGTCGGACGTGGCCGGAACCTCCGTCGAGGTCACGGGCGCCTTCGCCTCCTCGCCGCCGCCACACGCCGCCATGAGAACGCCGGTGCCGAGGACGGCGAGCGCCCCCGTGATCGATTCGAGAGACAGGTTCGGTCGCATTCGCTCAATACCTCCCGTGACTTACCTAGATGTGATCGTGATGCTCAGCGGAAACGTATCACGGCTGCGGGGCCGCCTTGAAGGCGAGGGTGACGTCGGCCGTCTCCGCCACCTTGGTGCCGATCAAGTTGAACGCGCCCTTGGCGAGCTTGCCGAGCCCGTCGCGCGGCTTGATGTCGTGATCGGCGAGCGTCGTGCGGAGCGGCCTGACCGACGTGATGACGACGCTCGACGGCGCGTCGATCGCGGCGCCCGCCGGGTAGTGGAACCGAACCTCGACGTCGGCCTCGTGCTCGGACTTGTGGCCGTGGATGAGCAGATCGCCGTGGGTCGTCGCGGTGACGGTGCGGACGTCGTCGGCGCCCTCCTTGGTCGGCGTGACCTTCGTGAGATCCGCCGCGCTCAGCTTGTCCACGCTGCGGATCGCGTAGATCGCCCAGCGGTTCTGGGACTTCACGTCGTCGGGGAGCTTGCCGTCCTCGCCGTCGGCGACCTCGAGCCAGGTGCGCGCATGGACGGTCTGCGTGTCGTCCTTCTTCGCGTCGTCGAAGGTGCGCGTCTTCAGCGTCGTGAGATCGGCCTTGATCTCGCCCCGGGTGCTCGCGAGGTTCGTCGGATCGATCTCGAGGGTCCCGGCGGCGACGTCGGTGCCGGCCTTGATGTGCTCCTTGGGAGCAGGCATGTCGATGGAGGTCGTGCTCTTCGGGTCGATGACGAGCTTGATCGTCTTGTGGCCGGTCGGCGCCACCACCGATGGCGCCAGCGAGCTCGCGGCCGGGGCCGTGGCGGTCGCCTTCTTGTCGTCGCAGCCCGCAATGGCGACCGCAACGATCGTGACGAGCGCGCAGGCGCCCCAGGTCTTTCCGGCGTTCCGCATCATCTTCGAGCCTCCCTTTGCTCGGCTACTCTACGCGCGCTACCCGCCGCCGGTTTCGCTTTTCCTGGCGCCTTGCAGCGCGCGGATCCGGGCGGCCAGCGCAGGCGGCGCAGCGAGCGTCGTGACGAACACCGCCGCCACCAGGGCCGCGTGGACTCCGACCGAGAAGAGCGGCACGCCGCCGACGACGAGCCGGGCGCCGACGTCGGCGAAGATGAGACCCACCTCCCCGCGCGGCGTCATCCCGAGACCGACGAGAAGGCGGTCCGTCCTGCCCCCGCCGCGGACGCCGAGCCCCGACACCAGCTTGCCCGCGAAGGCGGTCACGACGAGGACCAGCGTGAGGAGGAGCGACGAGGCGTCCAGGCCGCCCAGCTGGACGCTCATCCCGGTGCGCACGAAGAAGATCGGGGCGAACACCGCGACGATCGGGGAGACGAACGTATCGACCTTGTGCACGCCGCTGCCCTGCTGGTCGGTGAACGGGCGCACGCTCACCTCGTCGAGGAGGAGACCGGCCGCGTAGGCGCCGACGATCGGCGCGAGGCCGGCGAGCGCGCTCGTGCCGGCGAGCGCGAGGCAGCCAGCGACCGACAGCGCCCCCAGCACGTGCGGCGCGCGGAGCACCGACGCCACGCGGTAGGCGCCCCGGAAGACGTAGAGGCCGATCGCGAGCGCGCCCACCACGAAGGCCACGGCCGCCGCGGTGATGCGGGCGATGAGCCACGGGTCGATGCGGCCGGTCGTGCTGACCGCCACCGCCGAGACCACCGCGAGGATGACGAGGCCGAGCACGTCGTCGATCACCGCGGCGCCCAGGATGATCTTGGCCTCCTCGCGTCCGAGCGCGCCGAGATCCTTGAGGACCGTCGCGGTGATGCCGACGCTCGTCGCGCACATGGTGGCGCCGATGAAGAGGTGAACCGAGGTGCTCGCCTGCGGGACGAGGAGGGCGCTGGCGCCGAACCCGAGCACGCTCGGCACCACGACCCCGATGACCGCGACCGCTCCGGCCCGCGGCGCGACGCGCACCATCTGCCCGACGCTCGACTCGAGGCCGACCTGGAAGAGGAGCAGCATGACGCCGAGCTCCGCGGCGAAGCCGAGCACCGGGCCGCGCGCTTCGGCCTGGAGCGCCCCGAGCGGCAGGTTCCCGAGCAAGACGCCCGCCACGAGCTCGCCGAGCACCGCCGGCTGCTTCACCCGCAGCGCGATCTCACCGCCGAGCTTGGCGGTGACGATCACGAGCGCGAGGAAGAGCCAGGTCGCGGACCCGATCGCGTGGGTTGCGGCCTCGTCCATGCCGGCATGATAGTCGATAGAGCGTGACTGCATCGTCCTCGCCGCGCGACGCGCTCGTCGTTCCGGTCCTGGGAATGACCTGCAACGGATGCGCGAAGCGCGTCGAGCGCGCCCTCGTCGCGGCCCCGGGGGTGACGCGCGCCGAGGTGAGCTTCGCGACCCGCTCCGCCAAGGTCCTGCTGACCGATCCCGAGCAGCAGCTCGGCGGGGCCCTCGCGGCGATCACGCAGGCGGGCTTCACGCCGGCGGCCTCGCGGGCGCAGATCCTCGCGCGGCGCACCGCCGAGGCGAAGGCGAGCGCCGAGCGTGCCGAGCAGCAGAGCGCGGCGCGGCGGGCGACGGTGGCGCTCGCGATCGCGTGTCTCCAGATGGCGTTCTCCGCACCGTTCATGGCCCACGGCATGGCTGCGGCAGCGGCGCTCGAGGGACCGGCGATGCACCCGCTGCTCAGGCCGGCGCTCCTCGTCACCACGCTGGTCGTGATGGTGATCGCGCGCTCGTTCTTCGTCCGCGCCTGGGCGGCGCTCCGGGCCCGTACCGCCGACATGAACACGCTCGTCGCGCTCGGCAGCGGCACCGCGTTCCTCTATTCGGCGGTCGTGACCGTCGCGCCTGGACCGTTCGCGATCGCCGGGCGGCTCCCCGAGGTGCACTTCGAGGCGGCGAGCTTCATCCTCGCCTTCGTGCTCGTGGGACGTGCGCTCGAGGGGCGCGCCCGCGCGCTGGCGACCTCCGCCCGCACCGACCTCCTCGCCCTCGTCCCGGCGGTCGCCACCCTCCTGCGCGACGGGGAAGCCGGCGCGTTGGAGATCAAGGTGCCGGTCTCCGAGGTGGCCGTCGGCGACGTGGTGGTGCTCCGGCCCGGCGACCGGGCGCCCGCCGATGGCGTGGTCGTCTCGGGGCGTGCCGACGCCGACGAGTCCCTGCTCACCGGCGAGAGCGATCGCATCCCGAAGGAAGTCGGCGACGCGGTGCTGGCGGGCAGCATCACGAGCGGCGGCCTCGTCCACGTGCGCGTCACGGCAGCAGGTGAGGACACGCGGATCGCGCGCATCGTGGCGCTGGTCGAGGAGGCGCAGACCGGCCGCGCGCCCGTGCAGCACCTCGCCGACCGGGTCGCCGCCTGGTTCGCGCCCGGCGTGCTCGCGGTGGCGACGCTGGCGGCGCTCGCGTGGGGAATCCTCGGGCCGGAGCCGCGCCTCGCCACCGCGCTCACCACGTTCGTGACGGTGGTGGTCGTCTCGTGTCCGTGCGCGCTCGGCCTGGCCACGCCCACCGCGCTCGCCACGGGCCTCGGGCGCGCCGCCGAGCTCGGGATCCTCGTTCGGTCCGGCGAGGCGCTCGAGCGCCTGGCGCGCGTCGACACCGTTGCCTTCGACAAGACGGGCACGCTCACCGAGGGACAGCCCGAGCTCGTGGAGCTCGTCGTGGTGAGGCCCGCCGGCGCGACCGGGACCCCCGAGGAGGACGAACGCGACGCCGATCGACTGCTCGGCCTCGCCGCGGCGGTCGAGCACGGGAGCGAGCATCCCGTCGGCCGCGCGATCGCCGAGGAAGCCGCGGCCCGCGGGCTCGAGGTGCCGCGGGCCGACGGATTCGTCGCCGCCGCCGGCGGAGGCGCCCGCGCGACCGTCGCCGGCGGGGACGTGCGCGTCGGCGCGATCGGATGGCTCGCGAGCGAAGGCGTCGTCATCACTGGCGTCCGGCCCGAGGCGGCCTTCGGGATCGCGGTCGGCACCACGCTCGCGGCGTACGGGCTCGTCGCCGATCGCCTGCGGGACGACGCCGCCGCGGTGGTGGCGCGCCTCCGCGCCCTCGGCCTCCGCCTGGTCGTGCTCAGCGGAGACCGGGCCGAGGTGGCGCGCGAGGTGGCGCGCGAGCTCGGCATCGACGAGGTCGAGGCGTCCCTCACCCCCGAGGGCAAGCTCGAGGCGCTCGAACGTCTCGCGTCCGAAGGGCGACACGTCGCCATGTGCGGCGACGGCGTGAACGATGCGCCCGCACTCGCCCGCGCGGACGTGGGGATCGCCCTGGCGAGCGGCACCGACGCGGCGGCGGCGGCGAGCGACGTCACGCTGCTCTCGGGGGGGCTCGCGCGTCTCCCCGAGGCGCTCGAGCTCGCGCGTCGCACGCTGCGCGTCGTCCGCCAGAACCTCGCGTGGGCCTTCGTCTACAACGTCGCCTTGATGCCGGTGGCGGCAGGCGCGCTCGTGCCGCTGTGGGGACTGCGCCTTCCGCCGGCGCTCGCCTCGGCCGCGATGGCCCTCTCGAGCATCAGCGTGGTGGTCTCGTCGCTACGGCTCCGCCGCTTCGCGCGCGGGCGGACGTTGCCCTAGACTGAGCGACGATGCTCACCGTGGTCGATGCGGTCACCACCGCCCGAACCTGCTCGTGCGACTGCTTCGCGACGCTCGAGCCGGAGGAGCGACGCAAGGGCATCCGTGCCGTCTACACGCTCGACGACGCGCTCCGCGGCTGGGGCTTCGTCCCCCTCTACGACGTGCACGGGGATCTCCTCTGGAAGCTCGCGCAGAAGAAGAACGACCCTGCCTACCGCGGCGTCGCGGTGCGTTTCGGCGAGTGCATCTACCGGCGCCTGCTCGGCAGCCTCCTGCACGAGTGCATCCACGCGGTCTGCGGGGACACCACGAAGGCGAACTACGGCGTGCTCTTCGGCCTGCCCTACGGCGTGCCGACCGACGTGGCCGAGAAGGACGAGGAGGCGTTCCTCGACGACTTCAACTTCGGCGAGGCCCGCGCCTGGCTCGGCGTCTGGATCGTGGGCCGCGAGATGTTCGGCCTCGACTGGGACCTTCGCACCGCCCGTGACGTGGGCACGTACTGCTTCACCGGCGGCAACGCGCTCGTGCCGCCGCTGCCGGGCTACCGCGCGGTCGCCCACATCGACCGCGTGCACCACCCGGAGCGCTACTACGCGCGGGCGCGGAAGCTCGAGGAGCGAGCGCGCGCCTGGTTCGCGGAGCCCGCGAATCTCGCCGGAATCATCGCCCGCATCGAGGAGGCCGCGGCGGTCGGGCTGAAGAAGCGGCCTCGCGCCTACCCCGCCCCGGAGGTCATCGCCCGCACCCCGCCGCGGAAGATCGGCCGGAACGAGCCGTGCGTCTGCGGCAGCGCCCACAAGTTCAAGGACTGCTGCGAAGCGCGGGGAGAGCTCGCGGAGTCGGCGGCGTCGAACGCGCGCTGACCCGGCGCGCCGCGGCGAGCGCGACCTCCATGCGCCGCACCGCTTCGCGTGCCTCGCGCTCATCGTGCTGCGCGAAGCCGATGCGAAGGTGAGGGCGCGCCTTGCCGTCGAACGCGAAGTGCCTCCCGCCCTGGAGGACGAGGCTCACCTTCTCGGCCTCCGCGACCCAGGCGTCCGCCGACACGTCGGGCGCGACGCGCGCCCAGAGCGCGGTGCCGCCGCTCGGCAGGTGCACCGACAGGGCGCCGCCGAGGCGCGTGGTCAGCAGCGAAGCAAGGTGCTCGCGCCGCGCCTGGTAGACGCGCTTCGTGCGCCGGATGTGCCGCTGGATGGCGCCCTCCTCGAGCAGATCGGCGATCGCCGTCTCGAGCAGCGCGTCGCCCTGCCGATCGACGACCCGGCGCGCCGCGGCGAGGCGCTGCACGAGGGGCTCGGGCCCGATCATGAAGCCGACGCGCAGCCCCGGCGCGAGCACCTTGGAGAGCGTGCCGAGGTACACGACGACCCCGTGCACGTCGGCGCTCGCGAGCGGCAGCACGGGACGGCCCTCGTAGTGGAACTCGTGATCGTAGTCGTCCTCGAGGACGAAGAAGCGATGCTGGTGGGCGAGCGCGAGGAGCTCGAGGCGCCGCGCCGGCGCGAGCGTCACGGTGGTCGGGTACTGATGATGAGGGGTCACGTAGACGCCGCGGACGCGCGTCTCCGCGCAGAGCCTCGCGAGCGCCGGCACGTCGAGCCCGCGCTCGTCGACGGGCAGCGGTACGAGCCGAGCTCCGGCGGCGCGCAGCGCCTCCCACGCGGGCCGGTAGCCGAGCGCCTCGACGACCACCACGTCGCCCGGCTCGACCAGCGTACGTGCCGCGAGGTCGATGCCCATCTGGCTGCCGCGCGTGACGAGCACGTTCTCGGCGGAGGCGGCCACCCCACGCGTCGCGGCGGCCATCGCGGCGAGCGCGCGACGCAGCGACGCCGGGCCGGCGGGATCACCGTAGGACAGCACCTCGACCGGGCTGCGCCGCAGGATCCTCCGCATGGCGCGGGCGATCTCGGCGGCCGGCACGAGGCGCACGTCGGGGATGCCGCCGCCCAGCGAGAGCGGGGCCGACTCGAGTCGCGAAAGCGGTCCCGGCAGCGGGGCGGGGGCCGGAAGCGCGGCGAGGCGCGAGGCAGGGAGCGTGAAGCCGGTGCGCGCCGCCACGGCGTCGGCGACCGGGGCTGCCACCGCGAACCGCCGGGGGACGACGTCCGGGATGGTCTTCGAGACGAAGGTGCCGCGCGCCTCGTCGCTCGTCACCCAGCCTTCGGCCCCGAGCTCGCGGTACGCGGCGAGCACCGTGTTGCGGTGGACGCCGAGCGAGGTGGCGAGCGTCCGCGATCCCGGCAGCGCATCACCGGCGCGAAGCCGGCCGCGGCGGATGTCGGCGGCGACCGCGCGTGCGATGCGCAGGAAGGTCGGCATGGGCGACGCGCCCTCCTCGCGCCGGTCCTCCGCGAGATCGATGGCGACGGTCCACGCGCTCATCCGTCTGGTCTACCAGAACGGGCGAGATCCGCCCGTTCCGCGGTACCAGGGAGCGTCAGAAGCGGCCGACGAGCCCGATCCCGGCGGTGTCCCGCCCGAGCAGCGGGACGACCACCGGGCGCGTGAGCGCCGCTTCCTTCTTGCCGCTCGGCGCGGTGAGGACGAGGACGACGCCCGTGCCGATGAGGGCGACCGCGCCAATCCCGGTGATGATCGCGATGAGCTCGTCGTTCTTGGCCGCGTCGTGGTGGTCCACGGCGGACGCCTGGTAGCTCGCCTGATCGGTGCGCTGCGCGTTCGTGAGGGTGCCGCCGGGCGGCGCCTTGATCGCATCCGCGTTCGACTTCTGCTGCTTGCTCTTGTCGTCCTCGTTGAGGGCGAGGAGCTCGACGCCGACCGCGACCGCCCCGGCCACGATCCCGGCGCCGCCGAGGATGAAGCCGACGTTGCGCCGCGTGTGATCGGGCTCGCTCTCGGGCCGGACGTAATCCGCGCCGGACGTCGGCCTTCCCTCGCCGGCCGGCGGCTTCACCTCGGGGGGCAGGTCCTCGAGCAGGGGCACGTCGACACGGTCGACGCCGGGCGTCGACGCGATCTGCACCGCGCGCTTGAACGGCTTCTTGTTCCGGGCCGTCACCTCGATCGTGTACTCGCCCGGGTCGACCGGGATCTCGGCGCCGAGGGTCGCGTTCGGCACCGACGCGCCGTTCCGCGTGACCTGGAGCCCCTCGGGCGGCGGCGGCTTCACGGCGACCACGAGCTTGTGGAGCTTCGGCTCGAGCTTCGCCGCCTCGCCGCGCGCGAGCTCGGCGCGCTCGCGCTGACCCCGCTGATCGGCGAGGCCAGCGGCGGTGCGGTACCAGCCCCAGGCGGACGCCAGCTTGCCCTGCTTCTCGTTGCAGAGCGCCAGGTTGATCTGCGTGCCCGGCGAGGGATCCGCCTCGTTCGAGCCGCCGAACGCCTCGCACGCCTCGCGGTACTGGCTCTTCTTCATCGCGTCGAGGCCCGCCTTGAAGAGCGTCTCCGCGGTGGACGTGTCGCCGGCGTACGCGAGGCCGGTCGTGCACAGCGTGAGGGCGAGAGCGCCGGCGCCGAGCGCCCGGGAGAGAAGTCGCATCGCGCGATTACTATCACCAAGGACGCGGTACGGGCGCGTCACGTGCTCGGGTGACAGGTCAGCGAGACTGCTGCTCGACGCCGCCCGGCTTCGGCTGCGAGGGCGTGACCGGCTTCGGCGGATCGACCGCCGGCTTCGGGTCGGCAGGCTTCGCGTCGGTCGGTTTCACCGGGGGGCGGCCGGGGCGCGCGCCGCTCGGCGTCGAGCCGCCGGGGTGCTCGGGGGCGGCCGAGGCGGACGCCACGGCGCTGGCGGAAGCGGTC
>JAQBQL010000289.1 GCA_028287035.1 Labilithrix sp.
ATAACAGGAAAGATGTGGACGCATATCGGCCAATATAAGACAGTGTGGTAGAAACAAACAAGGTATATGAAACAAATATACATGGATGTAGATGCACGGTAAGCATGAGTAATATTGGGTGTAACCACACATAGAAACAGATAGAAACAGGTGTAAGAATAGATGACGTTGTGCCTGGAATAATGACCTGTGATATCAGGAAATAACAATAGTATTAACAATAAGAAAGAACAAAGGGATTGACTCAACACAGGGTACAGATTGTACGCCACAATACATAGCGCGACAAAGCAAACTCCCTTTTACGCAGCATACGGACAGCATCCTACCAACAACTTCTCGGAAGCAATCGATAAACCTGGCACTCCGGCAGCCGAAGGATGGGTAGACACATTACGGCAGATGCAAGATGAGATGAGGGAGAGCTTAAAGGCGGCAAGAGATTGGATAGCCAGGCAGTACAACAAGAAGGTATTAAAGGAGGAGCAGGAACCGCAATTCCCAGTGGGAGACTACGTGATGTTGAATGCTAGAAATATTAAGACACGCCGACCAACCAAAAAGCTTGACCACAAGCTAAGAGGCAAGTTCAAGATCAAACGACTCATTGGAACGCATGCCTATGAGTTGGAACTACCTCCCGGAGTCGGCAAGATTCACCCGGTCTTCCACATCTCGCTCCTCAAACCCTACAACCTCAACACAATACCTGGACGTCGATTGCCAACGCCGGTGCCTATCGACCTCAAAGAAAACGAATATGTCATCGACAAAGTCTTGACCAGTGAGGTTAGGAAAGGGAAGGTTTATTACTTGGTGGGTTGAAAAGGATAAGGACCTGACGAGAACATGTGGAAACCTTATGAGAATCTGAAGGACGGGGCTGAAGATATTGTACAGCAGTATCATTGGAACCACCCAAGGAAACCCAGGGACCCAGCGGTGTTGGTATGAAGTGCTTTTTTTACCTGGTAGGCAAGGGTTTTTGCACAAGGCTTCATACTGTATGTATATATTCCTATCAGTTGATGCTAAAACCTGTCCCAGGGGTGCAAAGAGACGTTACCGGCTGGCTGCTAACAAGGGACCTCGGCTCCAAGCCCCATCCAATTGCCTTAAGCAATATCTCATACAACGGCAATAGATATCACCTTATTAGGTTCTTGGGGACCAAGACCCTTAAGGGGGGAGTAATGTTACGGGGGGACTATACCCTGCCCTTATAGGACATTCACCTACTGAGCGAGGTCCTATAGAACTACATGACGGCCTAGGGCCAGATTGGAACTATAGGCGCACCTGTATTGGGGCTGTATTAAGAAATTACCCAAAAGGGTAGTATTCTAAATTTTGCTAGGAACGCGTTGACTGCATGGGGCACCGTGGTAGTTCTCGTCCCGATATCACAGAAGCATAACTGAGACCCCGCCAGGGTACTACGGTTCAGGTTTTGTGAGGATTGGACTACTGGTTCACCAGTAGCGTTCTGTTGAACTTAGTACTGGGTCTGCTTGACTATTATTTGACCAAGTCCTTTTCTAAGTGCTTGGGGTTACCCTGATCCACTTCAGGGTAACTGGCAATGAAACTCGCCACAAATAAATAAAAAAACCCTGCCAGGAGGGGGTAATGCAAACCCAAGTACACCCGGTGGATATATAAGAGGGTGTGGTCCAACTGAGGTCTGAAATCGAAATATATTCGATAAAATCGAATATTGTGGGTCAACCATCAATGCCATGAGAAAGTGTTGGGTGGGAAAGTTGTAGCCCTCATCAAGGCCTTTTGTTTGACCTACTTACCGTCCCAATCGGGTAACTCCGCGGGTCGGTATAGTGCGATAATGTCTATAGGTCCTCGAGGAGGTTTACTACCTACCAACTTCATTTGATCACAGCGCAACGAAATGGTATCCAAACGATCTGAAGTTGATACTCAAAATCATCTACAGATCAAGAGGATTCCAATGGTGGCATCCACGTTTGGTTTCAACGACGCAGTGACAAGTTATTCCTCTGCAAAGTGGGAAGTCCGTTAGACGGCACAGTTTGGGGAAGCATACACTTGTATCATGCAATCTGAGGACTATCTTACATGAGTACGTAACAAGAACCTCTTAGATTAAGCAGTATGACGCTCGGGAATGCGCGTCGGTATATCAAACGTCATACAATATGTATTACAAATGATTACTCAACGCGCTAGTACCAGCCACTACTGTCATATTGTACGAGTTCTAGTTCGACTCGGGTTCTCCGAAAGCATGAGTTAGTCACACTTACTTATTGCGGGGAACATGTGAGAAAAGATAAATTACAATGACATGCAGACAAGTCTGGATTGGTCAACAGACGCTGAAGTGGCGTTCAGCACCTGCAAGGAGATGGCAACCTCCGAAAACAAGTTCTGATATCAGGGAATTCCCGCGTACTTCAAACAACACAAATCTACAACAGCGCGGAATACAAATACTGTTTGTAGTCGACGGTGAGGATAGCGCCCACCACACTATTGGTCATAGACAACATTGAACAAGCACGAGCCTACAAAGTCCTAAGTTGCACGCAACGAGCGAAGAGTTTCTCCAGTCCTTGGTACTTGAGGATCAGTTGCAGCTTTTTGAGTAGCGGCGCTACTGGTAGTGTATCTATCTGAGGTACTCTGCTAGGACCCCGTAATATTACTTTGTAGACAGCAAATTCAACCGTCTATTTCCACTTGAACGCATTTTTCTCTCTACCTTTTGAGAACAACATGTCAGACGAAACAACACCACAGCAGCCTGAAGGGTCTCGCCAACACTTCA
>JAQBQL010000033.1 GCA_028287035.1 Labilithrix sp.
TGATCCGGTTGTTGCGCCAGCAGCATAGCCGGGTAGCTATGTACGGAACGGATAACCGCTGAAAGCATCTAAGCGGGAAGCCGGCCACAAGACGAGGTATCCCGGGCGCAAGCCCCTAAAGACCCCTTGTAGACCACAAGGTTGATAGGCCGGGTGTGGAAGTGCTGTAAGGCACGGAGCTAACCGGTACTAATAGGTCGTGAGGCTTAACCATATCTCTAGGGCAATCATTGAGGCCTTGGGTATGGCGATGCCGACCAGAAATGAGCGACACGTCGACACAAGGTGAAGACGAGGTCACGAGCAGGATTCGGGTTGCGAACCCGGATCCTCACCCGCTGCAAAGCTAAAAAGGATTCCGGAATTCGGCGCGTACGCAGAGCACGTCCCACGGGAGTCGCTCGCACGCGGCCCACAAGTTTCCGGTGATGATTTCGAAGAGGCCACACCCGATCCCATCCCGAACTCGGAAGTTAAGCTCTTCGGAGCCGATGGTACTGCACGGGTAGCCGTGTGGGAGAGTAGGACGTCGCCGGGATTATTCCCAAGAAGCCCGAGAGGTTATTACCTCTCGGGCTTTTTGCTTTTGTCTTTCAGCTCGGTGGTCCGGCGCGCTGCGGCTGACGACCAGGCATCAGGCCTCAGAACGCTGCGCGGAGACCGCCGAAGCAGCCCGTCGCGCTGCACGTCGCGGTCGGGACCACACTGGTCGCGCGCGTCACGCTCGTCACGCCTGCGCGCCCGGCGCCGCTCGCCGAGCTCTTCCGGCCGGTGCCGAGCCAGTACCACACCGCTCCGCCGGCCACCGCGAGCGCGCCGCCGATGAGCAGCACGTCGCTCGCCGCCGCAAACCGTTTGCCCGACGCACGCTCACCCTCGAGGTCGAACGAGCTCGGGCACCGCCCCGCCTGGCAATGGTCGTCGATGCGGCTCTGCTTGCCCAGGGCGACCCCGCCGGAGATCGCACCCGCGACCAGCATCGCGCCACCGGCGCCCGCGAGAAGCCATGGACCGTAGACCGCTCCTCGTCCCGGATGAGGTCGCGGCGGAGGCACGGGAACGATCGGCATCAACACGAACCGGTGCTCTTCACGCGACCCGACCTCGACGTCGAGCTCCCAGCGCTGGTCCTCGTAGCCGTCGAGCTTCGTCTGGATGACGTGATGGCCCGGCCGGACCCCGATGACCAGGACGCCTTCGTCACCCGTGGGACCGTAGGCATTCACGATCCGCTCTCCCTGGAACGGCACCCGCGCGTCCAGCACGTGAACGCGCGCCCCGCCCACATGCAGCGTGAGGCGCGCGACGGTCGCGCTCAGCTGCTGCACGTCACTCACCACGGCGTCGCGGTCGATCTCGGTCAGCGACCGCGCCTCGCCGAGGTAGCGGGCGTACGCGGCGATCGCCTCGCCGTCACGCTCGAGCCTGAGCCCGCAGCTTCCGAGCATGGCCAGCAGGAGAGGAGAGCGCGAGACCTCGTAGTCCTTCTCGAATGCCTGGCACTCACGGACGAGCTGCTCTCGCGCCGTCCCCGACAGAGGCTCCGCGCGCGCCGACGCCGGGCAGGCGCCGAGCCCGAGCCCGACCACGATCGCGATGGCGCGCGCCCTCATGACGGGGCGTACTCTCCGCGCGCCGCCCCGCGTCTGCAAGGCCGACGTGGATGTATACTCCCGCACCCGATGCGCCCCCTACGTATGCCCGCCCTCGTGTCGTCCTCGCTGTTCGGTGCCTGCGCCGCTGCCGTGGTCCTTGCCGCCGGTTGTGACAACAAGAAGAGCGAAGCGGATCACACCTCCGCCGCCCCGGTGAGCTCCCCCACCGAGCCGGCCGCCCCGACCCCGGCCGCCGAGGCGCCGAAGCGGGCCATCGACCCGAACCAGCTCCTCGTCTTCGCCGCTCTGCCGGCGAAGGTCGAGCGCGCCGACAACCCGGTGACCGACGAGAAGGTCGCCCTCGGGCGGCAGCTCTTCTTCGATGCCCGCCTGTCCAAGGGGCAGGACGTGTCGTGCAACACCTGCCACGACGTGTCGAAGTCCGGTGCCGAGTCCCAGGCGACCAGCATCGGCACGAAGAAGACGAAGAACCCGCGCAACGCGCCGACCGTCTTCAACGTGGCCGGCGCGAGCGCCCAGGGGTGGGACGCGAGGTCGCCACTGCTCGAGGACTTCGTTCTCCCGCACGTGGCGACGCCCACCATCATGGACGCCGACGACAAGCGGATCGAGGCGACCCTGGGCAGCATCCCGGGCTACGCCGCCGCGTTCAAGAAGGCGTTCCCCGAGGACAAGACCCCGACCGCCGCCGCCGCGTCGAAGGCGGTGGCCGCGTACGTCCGGCGCCTGCTCACCCCGTCGGCGTGGGACAAGTTCCTCGGCGGCGATCAGGCGGCGCTCTCCGAGGATCAGAAGGCCGGCCTCGGCGCGTTCCTCGACGCGAACTGCATGACCTGCCATGCCGGCAAGTACCTGGGCGCCGCGCAGAACCAGAAGCTCGGCGTCGCCAAGCCGTGGCCCTCCACCAGCGACCTCGGCCGCTTCGCCGTCACCAAGGAGGAGGTCGACCGCTTCGTGTTCAAGGTACCGACGCTCCGCAACGTCACGAAGACCGGGCCGTACCTGCACGACGGGTCGATCGATTCGCTCGAGGAGACCGTGAAGCTCATGGAGCGGCACCAGGTCGGCAAGGACCTCACGGACGCGCAGGCGCGATCGATCGTGACGTTCCTCGGCGCGCTCGAGGGCGACGCCCCCAAGGACCTCGTGAAGAAGCCGGACCTTCCCGCCTCGGGGCCGAAGACTCCCAAGCCCGAGTAAAGCGGGTATCCTCGGCGCATGAAGCGGCTCACGATCAGCGCCGACGCGTGCACCGAGACCCTCGCGCTCCTCATCACGATGGCCTGGGCCGATGGCCGCCTCGACGACGCCGAGAAGCAGAGCATCCTCGAGGCCGCGCAGGTCTTCAACCTGACGAAGGAGCTCCGCGACCGGCTCGACCAGATGCTCGCCGCGCCGATGCCCGTCGAGGAGCTCCTCGTCGAGGGCCTGTCGCCGCGGGATCGCGCGTTCGCCTTCGTGGCGGCCGTCTGGATGAGCGGCGTGGACGCCGAGATCGACCCCAAGGAGCAGGCGCTGCTCGACCGGGCAGCGGTGCTCCTCGAGCTGCACCCGGCGAGGCAGAAGGAACTCATCCAGATCGCCCGGGACCTCGAGCCCCTCCAGCGGGGCGCCGGCTCGTGGTCGAAGGAGCTCGTGACGCTCTTCCGGTCGATCCCGCAGCGCCTCGAAGGCGACGCTGACGCCGAGGTCGGATTCGGCCTCTGAACGGCCCGAGGACGGCGCGGCTCTGCAAAAAGCGCGCGGGAAGATGAGCCCCGGGCGGCCGAGCGTTAGGATGGGGCCTGCCGATGCATGCCCCGCCGCCCAGCCGAGAGCCTGAACCGAGAGGTCGGCCGGGCGCGCGTGCCGGGTCCGGCTTCGCGGAGCCCCGTCCGACGTTGGGCGACCGCGTCCGTGACCTGAGGGACCGGGCAGCCGGCGCGCTCGAGCGCGTGCCGAGGCCGTGGCTCCTCGGCGCCGTGGCGGTGGTTCTCCTCGTCGTGGTGGCGGCGCTCGCCTCGTTCGGGCCGCTGGTTCGCGGGCGCGTCGCGAAGGAGGCCGCGAAGCGCCGCCTCGAGATCACCGTCGGCGCCGTGCGCCCCGGCTTCTTCGCGATCGGGCTGGAGGACGTCCGCGTTCGACTCCAGGGGGTCGAGGGGCTCGACGTCCGCCTCGAGCACGTTCGGGTCGAGCTGACCGCCAGCCTCTCGCCGCGGGAGGTCGCGGCCAAGGGCGGGGCGGTCACCGTCGACGGCGAGCCAGAGGACGTGGTCGAGCGCCTGCGCACCTTCCAGAAGAACGGAAAGACCGAGGGCTCCGCGCCCGCCGCGGGCCCCCGCGTCCCGCTTTCCGCGAAGGAGCTCGCGCTCGCGTGGAAGATGCCGTCCGGCGGAGAGATCACCGGCAGCGGCCTCGAGGTCGCGCGCGACGAGGGCGGCACGCAGCTCGGCTGCGGCCGGATCGCCGCGTCGGTGCAGCGGTCGACGCTCGAGGTGCTCGGGGGCGTCGTCGACCTCGCGCCCGACGGAGCGGTCCGTCACGTGACGGCGGCCTCGGTCACGGTCGGTCGTGAGCTCGCGCCGGGCAAGCCTGCTGCCGCTGCGCTGCCCGGGAGCGCCGCCGAGCCCGTGCCTCCGCCGCTGCCCGCCGCCGCGCCGCGGGACCTACGCGCCGGGAAGAAGGGCCGCGCGAAGGTGGTCGCCGCCGCTGCACCCGCCGCAGCGCCCGTGTCCGACGAGCCCGTGCTGCCGCTCCCCGATCTCCACGCCCTCCGCGCCAGGATCGCGGGGCTCGCGCAGGCATTCCTGGCGCGCGTGCCCGACGGGAGCAAGTTCGACATCGGCGGCCTCGCCGTGAAGCTCGACATCGGCGGCGAGCCCTTCGCGTTCGGCCCCGGTCCGTTCACCATGAACCGCCAGGGCGACGTCGTCCGCCTCTCCTTCGCAAGCGAGAAGGGCGGGGCAGCGCAGTCGACCCCCCTCGCGATCGAGGCGGAGCTTCCGCTCGGCCAGGGCGACGTGAGCGCGCACCTCTCGGGCGGTCCGGTGTCGCTCGGCATGCTCGGCGTCAAGGAGGGCACGAAGGGCCTCTTCGACGTCGCGAAGGGCACCGTCTCCGGCAAGGGGCTGCTCGTTCTCGCGGCGGCGGGCGACGGGCTCACCTTCGACGGCCAGATCGCCCTCGCGCAGATCTCGATCAAGCAGCCGCGTCTCTCGGCAGAGCCGCTCCGCGGCCTCGATCTCGCGATCAGCGCGCGCGGGTTGCTGAACGACGGGGGGCTCCTTCGCGTCGACGACGCGCAGCTCGACATGGGCGCCCTGCACGTCCGGACGCATGGCACGCTCGAGGAGAGCGCCGATCACTTCGGCCTCGCGCTCGCGGTCGACATCGCGCCCGCGTCCTGCCAGGCGCTGCTCGACAGCACCCCGCAGGGTCTCCTGCCCACCGTCCGCTCGGCGCGCATGGGGGGCACCTTCGGGGCGACCTCGCGCGTCGTCTTCGACACTCGGTCCATCGACAAGCTGGTGCTCGACTACGCCGTCGATGACCGCTGCCGGCTCGTGGAGGTTCCGCCCGACCTGTCGCGCGACCGGTTCTCGTCGAGCTTCACGTACCGCACGTACCACCCGGACGGCACGCCGAGCGAGACGACCACGGGGCCCGGCACGTCCGCATGGTCGGACCTCGACAGCATCAGCCCGTACATGATGGCCGCCGTGCTCACGACCGAGGACGGCGCCTTCTACAAGCACCACGGCTTCAATCACAACGCGATCAAGAGCAGCGTCGCGGCGAACCTCAAGGCGCGCCGCTTCGTTCGCGGCGCCAGCACCATCACGATGCAGCTGTCGAAGAATCTCTTCCTCTCGCGCGAGAAGACGCTCTCGCGGAAGCTCGAGGAGATCATCCTGACCGACTACCTCGAACAGGAGTTCCGGAAGGACGACATGATGGAGCTCTATCTGAACGTCATCGAGTTCGGGCCCGACGTGTACGGGGTCACCCGCGCCGCCGAGCACTACTTCGGACGCAAGCCGGACGAGCTGAACGAGGCGGAGTGCTTCTTCCTCGCCTCGATCATGCCGTCGCCGAACCGGTACGGGAAGATGCGGGACAAGGGGCAGATCTCGGAAGGCTGGCAGAGCCACCTCGCGAAGCTCATGGAGATCGCCGCGAAGAACCACAAGCTCTCGAGCGCCGAGCTCGCCGAGGGCCTCGCGCAGACGGTCACGTTCTACCGGCCGGGCGACCCGCGACCCGAGCCGCGCCGTCCCGTGATCAACAACCGGCGCGACGCCTACGAAGAAGACGCGGGCTGGCAGCCGCTCGACTAGCTACTTCTTGCCGAGCGCGCGCAGCTTGCCGAAGAACGTTCGGAGGCGGAGCGCGCTCTCCTCGGCGAGGAGGCCGCCCTCGCACGCGAAGCGGTGGTTCAGGCGCGTGTCCTCGCCGACCTTGTAGAGCGTCGCGCACGCGCCCGCCTTCGGGTCGGCCGCGCCGTAGACCACGCGGGCGACGCGCGCGTTCACGATCGCCCCCGCGCACATCACGCACGGCTCGAGCGTCACGTAGAGCGTCGCGCCCTCGAGACGCCACGAGCCGATCGCGCGAGCGGCCGAACGGATGGCGACGACCTCGGCGTGCGCGGTCGGATCCTCGTCGGTCTCTCGCAGGTTGTGCCCGCGAGCGAGGACGGTGCCGTCGCGCGCAACCACCACGCAGCCGATCGGCACTTCGCCCTTCTCGGCGGCGGCATCCGCCTCGGCCAGCGCGAGCCGCATGAAGGGCTCGTCACTCATGGCGGTTCGTGTCTTTGCGCGCCCGGGAAGATTCGAACTTCCGACCCTTGGTTCCGTAGACCAATGCTCTATCCAGCTGAGCTACGGGCGCATTCCTCTCCCGCGACGGAGTCGCAGGTCAGAACGGGGCGCACCTTACTGTCTGGCGCAGCCATGTCAACGAAAGACCTCAGGACCTCCGCCGCGGCCCGAAGTGCGACACGTGCTCACGGGCGGACGGAAGACTCGTGCCAACTATGAAAAGAGTGCGCAGGTCCAGGGCCACGCTGACCCGGCCACCACGGCGAGCGAGGCGAGAGGTGCCTGTGGAAAGCTTCAAGTCACCGAGAACCCTCATCTTCTACAAATGGCACGCGTCTCGCTTATGGAGCTGTCACGGGCGCTGGTCACGGCGCCGCTTCTTACGACTAGCTCACCTTACCTTCGCTGCTTTCGCTTCTTCTTCTCTCTTCCGCTTCGCTTGTCTCTCTTCTTTCGTCTCGCCGCTTGCTGGGCTGCTCGCTGCGAAACCTGCCGACCACTGCGTTCCTGGATCTCCCTTCAGGAACGGCTCCGGACCGGATCGCTTCACCTGCTTAGAGTCTGAGTCACCGCTGTCGAGCTTGTTCGTGGCGCTCCCTTCGCGGGGAAGCGCCACGTCGCTTTTGTGCGGTCGGGCTGCGCCACCTGGTTCAAGCTATCGAGATGGCGCGCGCATTCCTGAGGGCGGTCGGCTTCGGCGGAGCGGTGTTGCTCGCCGGGGCGACGAGCCGTGCCGGGGAGCCGACGGGCCCGACCGTCGCGCAGCTGCTCGTCGGTCCGCCGTGGCTCGGCGTGTCGATGGACAAGGGCGGCGACATCGGGGTCACGGTCCAGCACGTCGTGCGCGGCTCGCCTGCAGACCGTTCCGGCATCCAGTCGGGCGACCGCATCGTCGCGCTCGACGGCGCGCGGATCACCGATCCGTCGCAGGTCACCCGGGGCGTCGGCACGCATCGCGTCGGCGACGCGGTGAAGGTCGACATCGAGCGGCGCGGCGCGGCCTCCACCGCCTCGGTCACGCTTGCCGCGCGTCCCTCGGGCGATGCCATCCTCAGGATGGACCTGGTGGGCGCTCCCGCTCCCGCATGGACCAACGTCTCGGTCCTGTCGGGCGCGCCGTCGTCGATGGAGAACCTGCGCGGCCGCGTCGTGCTCCTCGATTTCTGGGCCTCGTGGTGCGGTCCGTGCCGGGCCCTCGCGCCGCGGCTGAGCGCGCTGAAGGACAAGTACGGCGCGCAGGGGCTCTCCGTCGTCGGCATCACCACCGACGATGCGGAGAAGGCGGCGCTCTTCGCGGAGCGTGCCCAGATGCGTTACGGCGTCGTGGTCGACGCGAACGGCGACACGAGCCGCGCCTACGGCGTGAGCGCCCTTCCGACGATGCTCGTCGTCGACAAGAAGGGCATCGTGCGCGAGGTGTTCATCGGGTTCGACCCGTCGGGCGAGGGCCAGGTGGAGACGGTGCTGAAGGCGCTCCTCGCCGAGCCGGCGCCGCCGCCGGGGCCGCACACGCCGCAGGCCCAGCGCCCACCGGGACGCTGAGGTGGCGGACGCACGGACCGCGCTCCGCATCACCGACGAGCTGCTCTGGGTGCTGCGTCGCTCGGGGTTCGCGATCGCGACGTCCCAGGCCATCGATGCGGTGCGGGCCGTGCGGGCCGTGGGGTTCGGATCGCGCGAGGCGGTCCGCGACGCGCTCGCCTCGGTGATCGTGAAGCGCGCGCGAGATCGCGTGCGGTTCGAGTCGATCTTCGACGACTTCTTCACCGCGACCGCGCAGGGGGAGCGCTCCACCCTGTGGGAGCGCCTTGCCGCCCAGGGATTCACCGGGCCCGAGCTCGCGGAGCTGCGCGACATCCTCGACGCGTACGGCGCGGCGAGCCCCGAGGGCGCGCTCGGGCCGGTTCTCCATCGCGGGGCCGAGCTCGACCGGCTCCTCCAGCTCGCCGGGAGCGCGCAGATGCTCGAGGGCATGCAGAGCTCGCTGCAGGCCGGGTTCTACACGCACCGCCTGCTCGATCACGTGGGTACCTGGCGCGCCCAGGGGGAACTCGCCAGCCTGAAGGCGCGCCTCAGCGACGCGCTCGGCGAGGACCGCGCGGCGCGCCTCCTCGAGGCCCTCACGCGCGAGGTGCAGCGCGCGGCGGAGGACGTTCGTGGCTTCGTCCGGAGCACCCTCGAGCGCCGCGAGGCGGAGCGCGCCGAGGAGGGCGACCTGCTGACCGCGCCGCTCTCCGGGCTCGACGAGAACGAGATCGAGGAGGTGCGCCGCGCGGTGCGCTCCTTCGTGCAGCGGCTGCGGGGCGGCGAGCGCGTTCGCCGGCGGCGCGGAGCGAAGGGACGCATCGACGGTCCGGCGACGCTCCGGCGCTCGATGCGCACCGCGGGGATCCCCTTCCGGCTGGTCCGGCGCACGCGGCGGCGCGACAAGCCGCGCCTCGTGCTCATGTGCGACGTGAGCGACTCGGTGAAGAGCGTGGCTCGCTTCCTCCTCGAGCTGACGTACGCCTCGCAGGAGCTCTTCGACCGCACGCGCACGTTCGTGTTCGTCAGCGATCTCGGCGAGACCACGAAGCTGTTCGAGGACGAGCCCATCGCGATGGCGCTCGCCAAGGCGTACTCGGGCGCGGTGGTGCCGGTGACCCACAACTCGAACTACGGGCGCGTCCTCCAGACGTTCGCGCGCGAGGTGCTGCCCGATCTCGATCGGCGCACCACCGTCGTCGTGCTCGGCGACGGCCGCACGAACTACCAGGCCGACGGGGCCGAGGTGCTCGACGCGATCCGGGCCCGGGCGCGCGCCGTGGTGTGGCTCTGCCCGGAGCCGCGCGCCGCGTGGGCGACCGGCGACAGCGCGATGCCGCGCTATGCGCCGAAGTGCACGCGCGTCCTCGAGGTGAGGTCGGCGCGTGACCTCGAGGAGGCCGCGCGCCTCCTGCTGTCGCTGCGCTGAGCGGGCTCAGGGTCCGTCGCCGGGGACCGCGACCACGTCGATCTTCCCCTGGAGGCGCTTGCTCACCCAGAGGTTGTTCTTCGCGTCGACGATCACCGCGCCGACGCCGTCGAGCGACTCGACGAGCGCGAGGCCCTTGGCCGGCCCGAGGATGAACACGGCGTCGTCGATCTCGTCGGCGACCAGCGCGCTCGGCGCCCAGATCGTGACGCTGCGGCACGCGGTGGCGGGGTGGCCGGTGCGCGGGTCGATGATGTGATGGTACCGCTTGCCGCCGACGAGGTAGGCGCGCTCGTAGTCGCCGGCGGTGCTGAAGGCGTGATCGGACAGCGCGATCTTCGCGAAGTACTTGGTCTCTGGGCCGCGGGGATCGCGGATGCCCGCCTGCCAGTCGCTGCCATCGGGCTTCTTGCCGCGCGCGAAGAGATCGCCGCCCGCCTGGACGAAGAAGGACGTGAGCCCGATCGCGTCGAGCACCGCGACCGCGCGGTCGACGGCGTAGCCCTTGGCGATGCCGCCCAGGCTGATCTGCGTCTTGTCCTTCGCGAGCTTGACCGTCTTGTTCGCGTCGTCGACGAGGATGTTCTTGTAACCGACGAACGGCAGGCGCGCCTTGATGTCCTGCTCGGCAGGCGGATGCGGGTCGAGGTCCTCGTCGAACTTCCAGAGGCCATGCAGCGACTGGAAGGTGATGTCGAAGGTGCCCTCCGAGATCTCGCTCGTGTGGATCGAGGCCTGGATGATGCGGAGCGTCTCGTCGCTGACGGGCACCGCGCTCTTGCCGGCGGCGGCGTTGATCTTCGACAGCTCGCTCTCGGGGCGCCACGTCGTCATCACCGACTCGACGCGCCGGATCTCGACGATGGCCTTCTCGAACGCCGCCCGCACGCGCGCCGCATCGATGGCGGGCGTGGTGAACGCGGCGAACTGGAGGTGCGTGCCCATCGCTGCGCCCTCGCCGGTGATGCGCTCCGGTACGAACGCGGCGGCGTCGGGCGCCTCGGCCTTCGCGGCAGGCGGCGCAGGGAGCTCGGGGGCACGCGGACCTTCGCTGGCACGCGGCGGAGACGAGCCCGCCACGTCACGGCAGGCGCCGGTGCCGAGGCCCAGCACGGCGGCCGGCAACACCATCACGCCGAGGAACACGCCGAGGAGTGAGCGCCGCGCCATCCTGCGCGGCGACGCTAGCACGAGGTCCCGCGGCGGGTGGTAGCCTGGACCGCGCCATGGCGAGCTCACGCGTGAGACGCGCCGCGGTCCTCGCCCTCGCGTTGTCGGCGGCCTCCTCGACCGCAGCCGCCGACGAGCCGCCGGCCGCCCCCGTAGCGCCCGTGGCGCATGCGGAGGACGCGCCGATCGGACCTCCTCCGGCGCCCACCGACCTCGTGCAGGTGCGCGGCCGCAAGGGCGCGAAGTCGGGACAGACCACGTTCTCCGCCGCCGAGGTGCGCGAGGTACCAGGCGCGTTCGGCGATCCCTTCCGCGTGATGGAAGCGCTGCCCGGCGTCACGCCGATGGTGAGCGGTCTCCCGTTCTTCTTCGTCCGCGGCGCGCCGCCCGGTAACAACGGCTACTACCTCGACGGCGTGCGCGTGCCGCTGCTCTACCACGTGGGCGTCGGACCCAGCGTCATCCACCCGGGCATGGTCGAGAAGGTCGACTTCTGGCCGGGCGGCTATCCGGCGCGCTTCGGGCGCTTCGCGGGCGGGATCCTCGCCGGCGAGACGCGGCGGCCCGCCGACGAGGTGCACGGCGAGGGCAACATCCGCCTCTTCGATGCCGGCGCCCTCGTCGAGGCGCCGTTCGCCGACGGCAAGGGCTCGGTGCTGCTGGCGGGCCGCTACTCGTACACGGCGGCCATCATCTCCCTCGCCGCGCCCGACGCGGTGCTCGACTACTGGGATTACCAGGCCCGCATCGCCTACCGCCTCGGCGACAAGGACGCGATCTCGGTGTTCGCGTTCGGCAGCTACGACTTCTTCGGCGAGAAGCAGTCGAACGGAGAGACCCGCACCGCCTTTGCGACGCAGTTCCATCGCATCGACGCGCGCTGGGATCACGAGCTGCCGCACGGCGGCAAGCTGCGCGCGGCGGTGACGGTCGGTCAGGACCAGACCGGCACCGAGGACCTCGCCGGCGTCCGCGACCGCATGCTGACGAGCCGGGTGTACCTCGAGCAGCCGGTGGGCCGTGACGTGCTGGTGCGGGCAGGCGTGGACGCGACGCTCGACCACTACGCGCTCGACTCCGCGCGGCACGAGGACGACCGGGAGGAGCAGCAGCGGCTCTATCCGCCTCGCAACGACCTGGCGGTGGGGATGCACCTGGACGCGGTGTTCGTGCCCACCGATCGCTGGGAGGTGACGCCCGGCGTGCGCCTCGACCTGTTCGAGTCGGTGCGTGCCTCGGCGGCGTCTTCGCCGCGCGGATCGAACGGCAACGGCGCGGTCCCGGCCGTCGATCCTCGGCTCCTCTCGCGGCTCCGGATCACGAAGGACGTCGCGTTCGTCTCCACCTTCGGCATCTCGCACCAGCCGCCGGCCTTCTTCATCCCCATCCCGGGGCTCCAGCTCGGGCGCCTCGACCAGGGCCTCCAGACGAGCATCCAGACGAGCCAGGGGCTCGACATCGCGCTGCCGCTCGCGTTCACGCTCACGCCGACCTTCTTCTACCATCGGTACCTGGGGCTCAGCGATTTCGCGACCACCTGCGGGATCAGCGACGGCAGCGCGACCGGCGACAACGACAGCGACAACTGCCTCGACAAGCGCGTGACCGGCCGCACGTACGGCGCCGAGCTGATGCTGAAGCGCTCGCTGACGAAGAAGCTGACGGGCTGGCTCTCGTACACGCTCTCGCGCACGACACGGACCACGCAGACGAGCACCTACGCGGTCGAGGATCTGCTCGCGGCGCGCCGCGGCCCGCGCCACACCACCACCGAGGAGATCGCCGGCGACTTCGACCGCACGCACGTGCTGAACGTGATCGGAGCCTACGATCTCGGGCACGGCTGGCGCGCCGGCGGACGGTTCTACTACTACACGGGCCGACCCTACAGCGCGACGGCCTACGGCGTGCCGCTGCCGCCGTTCAACGAGCGCCGCTACCCGGATTTCTATCGCATCGACGCGCGCCTCGAGAAGGCGTGGCACGTCGGCAAGAAGGGCCGCATCTCGCTGGTCCTCGAATGGCTGAACGTCACGCTACGCAAGGAGGCGACGAGCGTGTCGTGCGGCAGCTCGTCGAGCGGGGGGAGCGTCCAGCAGGTGCTCGCGGCGGCGAACGAGTGCACGTTCGAGTACGTGGGGCCGGTCACCATCCCGAGCATCGGGGTGGAGGGCGCGTTCTAGCGCGCGGCGCGCCTCACTCGAGGCGCGTCACCTGCCGGCCTCGGGCGGTCGCGATCGAGGCGAGCAGATCGGCGAGCTTCTTGTCGTCGGCGACGCGCGGGAGCTTGTCGTACTCCCCGTTCCAGAGCTCCAGCATCACTCCCGCGTTGTCGACGACCACGCGGTCGACCTGCGCCCAGGTGTAGCGCTTCACCTTGGGGAAGCCGGCGAGCAGCGTGCGGGACTCGATCGCGTCGCCGGTCACGACGACGCCACGAAGCGCGTTCTTGATCACGTTCCCGATGGCCGCGAAGAGGATGATGAACGCGAGCGGACCGGACCCGAACACGCGGTGCCGATCGCCCTCGACCACCCAGACGTACAGGCGCGAGTTCGATGACCCGTAGTAGGCCGCGAGCACGCTGAGCCCGATGCAGGCGGCAAACACGAGGAACAGGTACCCGGGGATGCGCGAGAGGAGCGGCGGCCCGAACGCGAAGCGCTCGTTCCGCGCCGGGCTGTAGGCCATCTCGAACTTGGCGATCGAGCCGTTCACGTCGGTGATCGAAGGACGATCGCCCTCGTCGGCAGTCTCGATCACGCCGGCGAGCTCGTGGGAGCCCGACGTGGTGGAGCGGACGGTCGGGGCGGGCGGGGCTGACGTGGTGCGAGGCTCGGTCACGACCATCTCTCCATGAACCCGCGAGGCGCGCGGAGCTTGGACGAGCTCGGACGCGGCCGCGGGGCGACGGTCAGTCTACGCCTTCCTGCGTGCGGCGGTACTCGCGGAGCGCCGCGACCTCGCCCTTCGACGGATTGATGACGAGCAGGCCGTGATCGGCATCGACGAGCGCGACGTCACCGTCGGACGCCCAGCGGAAGAGCCCCTCCACGCCGACCACCGCCGGGACGTCGAAGAGACGGAGCAGCGTGCGCGTGCGTGGCCCGCCGCCGCGGTCGGTAAGCGCGACGCCGACCGGATGCGCGCGCGCCGAGATGAGCAGATCGAACACGCTCAGCGTGTCGCCGACGAGGATCGCCTTCGTGGGCAGCTCGGCGCGCTTGTCGGCGACCGCGAGCATGACGAGGGCGTCGCACAGGTCCTCGACGTCGCGCGCGCGCTCCTCGAGGAAGGCGTCCCGCGAGACGGAGGCGGCGGTGCGTGTCACCTCGCGCGTCACCCGGCTGAGCGCGGCGGGGATCCCGGTGCGACCCTCGAGGAGCTCGTCGGCGCGCTCGCGAAACCGCGCGTCGCCCAGGATCTCGACGTACGTGGCGAGGAACGCCGCCTCGGAGCCGATCTCCATCTTCCGCGCGCGGTCGGCGAGCGCGCGGATCGCCTTGTCGGCGACGTCGAATGCGCCGCGCAGCAGGCGGCGATCCTCGCGGACGTCGGTCTCGGGCCGGGGCTCGCTGGGGCGGGCGGCCGGCCGGCGGAGCGCGGCGATGGCGCCGATCGCGCGGCCGCCGACGAAGGGGCGACCGGTCAACGTCACCTTGCGCGTGCCCCCGCCGGCCTTGCGGGCGAGCGGCCGTTCGCGGCGCGCGTCGATGAGCTCGGCGTGGCGGACGCCGGCGCCGATGATCGCCCCGAGCGCGGTGAGCAGCTCGATGTCGCGCTCGTCGAACGCGCTCCGGGCGCGCTGCACGACGAGCGCGCCGGAGGGGCCCGCCTTGCCGCGAACGGGCACCGCGAGGAACACCGGATAGCGCTCCTCGTCCAGGACGGAGAACGGCTTGTACGCGGCGTCGTGCGGAGCGTGATCGCTCGTGACCGGCCGGAGGTACTCGACCGCCTCGCCGGTCATCCCCTCGCCGATCTGCAGCCGCACCTGCCCGATCGCGGCCGACGAGAAGCCGACGTTTCCGCGCATGACGAGCTCGTGGCCGTCGCCCTCGACGAGGTAGAGCGAGCACACGTCGGCGCCGAAGATCGCGGCGATGCGCCGGGGCGCCTCGTCGAGGAGCGTGACGAGCGGCATCGGCTTCGCCGCGAACGTCGCGAAGTCGAGGACGCCATCGAGCCTCGGGTTGCCACGTCCGTGAACCTTCGTGTGCGGGTCGTCGGACATGGGCTCACCCCCAGTTTGCCGCGGACCCGAAGGCGCTGTCCAGGGCGGGATGACACGAGGGCTCCGGCGCTGTATGAGGAGCACGTGACCATCGACTTTCCCTCGACCGCGTGGACGGCCGCTTACAAGGACGCCATCAACGCCAACCCGGAATACAAGAAGGCGGGGAAGGACTGGACGCACGGCGCCGTCGCCATGGTGGTCAAGGCCGAGCCTTCGCTCGATCTTCCGGAAGACCTTGCGATGGTGCTCGACGTTCACCAGGGCGAGTGCCGGTCGTGCACGCTGGCGCCCGCGAAGGAGGCCGAGGAGACGGCGCCCTTCGTGATCGTGGCGAGCTACGCCCAGTGGAAGCAGGTCATCAAGAAGGAGATCGACCCGACGAAGGCTCTGATGCAGGGCAAGTTGAAGCTGACCAAGGGTCACATGCCCACGATGGTCAAGCACGTCAACGCATCGAAGCAGCTCGTGGAATCGACCTCGCGCGTGCCGACCAAGTTCCGCGGGGAGTGACGCGGGGGCTGCGGTTTCTCGGCCGCGCGCGCCGAGACCCTTGACCGCGCATGGCGCGTGCTTCGATGATGCGCGAATGGCTACCTCCGCCCCGCTCGTGCTCGTCGCCGACGACGAGCCCTCGATGCTCGAGCTCGTCGCGCGCCACCTGCGCACGATGTCCGGTCCGAAGCTCGAGGTCATCATCGCTTCCGACGGTGAGGAGGCGTGGCGCCAGGCCCGCGAGCATCTGCCCGATCTCGTCGTCCTCGACGTGATGATGCCGGGCATGAGCGGCTGGGAGGTCTGTCGCAAGATCCGCGAGGACGTCGCGCTCGCGCACACCGGCGTCGTGATGCTCACGGGCATCGGCGAGAACCTGAACCAGATGACGAGCCCGCTCTACGGCGCGGACGCGTACATCGACAAGCCGTTCGAGTTCGACGACTTCGACGACAAGATCCGCGAGACGCTCGCCTCCCGCAGCAAGCAGCGCGACGGCGTGGTCCGTCCGTCGATGAACGGCACGACCGCCGCGGCCAAGCCGGCAGCAGGCGACGAGCCGGCGCCGGCGCGGTCCGCGAAGAAGAAGAAGGCGGCGCCCGCCAAGAAGAAGGCGGCGCCCGCGAAGAAGAAGGCGGCGCCCGCGAAGAAGAAGGCAGCGCCCGCCAAGAAGAAGGCAGCGCCCGCGAAGAAGAAGGCAGCGCCCGCCAAGAAGAAGGCAGCGCCCACCAAGAAGAAGGCAGCGCCCGCGAAGAAGAAGGCGGCGCCCGCGAAGAAGAAGGCAGCGCCGAAGAAGAAGTGACGTGGGGGCGTCGAGGCTGCTCGTCCCCGCGCTCGCGTGCGTGGCCCTCCTCTCCGGTTGCCGGAAGAGGTCGGGCCCGCCGGACGGGGCCGAGCTCTTCGCCTCGACGTGCGCGCGCTGCCACGGGGAGCGCGGCGAGGGCGGAAGCCCGCTCCTCGGAGGCGGCACCGCCCCGCGGAACTTCCACGACCACGCGTTCCAGACGCAGCGCACCGACGAGCAGCTCGCCGACGTGATCGTCCACGGCAAGGGCTCGGGCATGCCCGCGTTCGGAAGCTTCTATTCGGAGGCCGAGCGGAAGGCCCTCGTCCAGCACGTGAGGTCCTTCGACCCACGCTGAGCCCGGTCCTGATCTTGCGCTCCAGAAAGTTTCGTGTACGAACTATCGGATGCCGAGCCCGTACCGCGAAGAGCACGAACAGTTCCGCAACACCGTCCGGAGCTTCTGCACGAAGGAGCTCGCGCCGCACGCCGACGCGTGGGAGGAGGCGGAGCTCTTCCCGAACGAGGTCTTCAAGCGCGCCGGCGAGCTCGGCATCTTCGGCGCGCACTACCCGGAGGAGCACGGCGGCGCGGGCGGCGACTACTGGTTCAGCATCGCCAAGGCCGAGGAGCTCCCGAAGTGCCGGTCCGCTGGCGTGTCGATGGGCCTCCTCGTGCAGAGCGACATGGCGACGCCGGTCATCAGCGATCTCGGCACGAAGGAGCAGATCGAGGAGTTCCTGATCCCTGCGCTCCGCGGCGACAAGATCGCAGCGCTGGGCGTCAGCGAGCCGAACGCGGGCAGCGACGTCGCCGGCATCCAGACGTGGGCCAAGCAGGACGGCGACGACTGGGTCATCAACGGCGCGAAGACGTACATCACGAACGGCACGCGCGCCGACTTCGTGACGCTGCTCGTGAAGACGAACCCGGAGGCGGGCGCCCACGGCTGCAGCTTCTTCCTCGTCCCGACGAAGACGAAGGGCTTCAGCGTGTCGAAGAAGCTGAAGAAGATCGGCAACCACGCGAGCGACACCGCGGAGCTCGCGTTCGAGGACATGCGCGTCCCGCAGCGCTACCTGCTCGGCCAGGCGAACCAGGGCTTCATGTACCTGATGCAGAACTTCCAGTCGGAGCGGCTCATCGCGTGCGCGAGCGCCACCGGCGGGCTGCAGATCGCAATGGACGAGGCGATCGCCTACGGCCGTGACCGGAAGGCGTTCGGCAAGCCGATCATCAAGCGCGAATACTGGCAGCACAAGTTCGTCGACCTGCAGACGAAGCTCGAGGCCGCCAAGGCGCTCACCTACCGCGCCGCGGACATGTACAACGAGGAGCGCTACGTGAAGAAGGAGCCGATCTCGTTCGAGACCGTGAAGCTCATCTCGATGGCGAAGATCTTCGTCGGCGAGCTCGGCACCGAGCTCATCGACCAGTGTCTCCAGTTCCACGGCGGCGCCGGGTACATCGAGGAGATGCCCATCGCGCGTGCGTGGCGCGATCAGCGCCTCCTCCGTATCGGAGGAGGCACGACCGAGACGATGCGTTACTACGTGGCGAAGCTGATGGGGCTCTGAGTCACTTCGTGAGCTTCAGGCCGTAGCTCTGGGCGTCCTGCCCGGAGCTACGGACCGCCACGAGGTAGTTGCCCGCCGACGAGGCCTTCGCCGCGAAGTGGGTGGGCGACTGGTTCGTGACCTGCGACCAGCCGCTGCCCGTGTTCTTCCACATCAGGATGTCGGCATCGCCGCTCGCGGTGAGCGTCAGATCGTAGGTGGCGCCCTTCGCGGCGCTCCACGAGAACCAGTCGACGTCGTCGCCGGTGGCGAGCGTTCCGCACCGCGTGCCCGAGAGCGCGTCGGGGTGGTTCGAGTCGTCGTTCGGCTCGGACTCGTGGGTTCCGGTGCATGCCGTCGTCCCGCCGGAGCTGCTGCTGCTGCCGCCGCTGGAGGAAGAGGACGACCCGCCGGAGCTGCTGCCGCCGGAGCTGCTGCCGCCGGAGCTGCTGCCGCCCGACGAGCTGGAGCTCGAGGAGGACGAGCCGCTGCCGCCGTTCGCCGCGATGAGCGACTGGATCTTCGCGTAGGCGAGGTCGACGCGCGCGAGGATCTCGCCGCCGCCGCCGCCCGAGTTCACCGCGGCGAGCGTGCGCGAGGTGCCGCTGCCCGTGTAGACCGGACCGCCCGAGTCGCCCGACTCGATGATCTCCTTCGCGGAGTACGAGAACGGGAAACCGTCGGCCTTGCCGTCGGTCAGCGTGACCGGCGCGCCGACGTAGAGGCCCGTGGTCGAGACCTTGTTGTTGCGGATGCGGCCGACGTTCACGGCCTTCGTGCCGTCGGCGGCCTTCGCGCTGGCGAGCTTCGGGTACTTCGTCAGGTTAATGGGCGTGTCGAGGATGATGACCGCGACGTCCAGCGTGTCGGGGTTCACGTAGTCGCCCGTCTGCACGTAGCCGGTCCACGAGCTCGAGCCGTGGGCGGTCTGGTTGGAGGCGTAGGGCGCCTTCACCGTCCAGGAGCTCACGCCGGCGACGCAGTGGCCCGCGGTGAGGACGAGCCGCGGGGCGATGACGGCGCCCGAGCAGTAGAAGTCGGGGCCGTCGACGAGGGCAGCCTCTTCGTAGGCGCTGGCGCTCGTGCCGTTGACGATCGGTTGGGAGACGGTGTCACTGCCGACGGCCTCCTCGCCGGAGCTCGCGCCCGATGTGCCGGCCTCGTCGGGTGACGAGCACGCCGCAGCGGCGGTGATGAGTGCGAGGGCGACCAGACCCAGCGTGCTGCGCACGCCCACATTAATCTCTTTCATTACAGCTGTCCTCCGAGGTGCTGAGGCAGCTCCGTTCCCCCTACAGAGCACGCCTACTCTGCACCCCGGATCCAGGCATTTCAAATGAGCAAATTGCCACTCATCCCACTTAGGTGTGCGGAGCTGGGTGCATCGTCGCCATTCACACCGCTCACGCCGGACAGTTGCAGGATACATGCGTGTTGCGGCCCGCCGAGGCGACAAACGCGCCGCGCCACGCGACCACCACGCTCGAGCTCCCGTCACGCAGCGCGGAGCTTCGCGCCCTGACCCATGTGGAAGAAGCGGCGGAGCTCACCCTGCAGCTCGCCGAAGCGGCCGCGCGTGACGTACTCCTTCTCGAGCCGGCTCGTGAAGCGGTGCGCGCAGTCGTTGGCGAGGCGATAGCGCTCGCCCTGCTCGCTGCCCGCGTCATGGAGATACGAGACGTCGCCGTAGAGGCGGTCGCGGAGACGCTGGCTGGTGCGCGCGTCGAAGTGCGACGAGGACTCGAGGGACGCCGCGAGGATGACGTACTTGTCGACCTCCGCCTGCACCTCGAGCTCGAGCTGCGTCGTCTCGCGATGCTGCGAGGCACGGTCCGCCAGGTAGACGAAGTGGCTCACGCCCTCGATGATCTGGCAGAGCGGGTCGAGCCCGGCGCCCTCCACGTCGACGGTGCGGTCGGTCAGCTTCGGCAGTCGGAGGAGCAGCTCGAGGCCGTCCTCCGACTCGCGCACGAAGAGCGTCTCGCGCTCGTCGCCCTCGGCCGGGGCCACGAAGGCGTCGACGTCGGCGGCGCGGTCGAGGCGGTAGAGGGTCTCGAGACCACGCTGGATGCGCGAGGCGAGGGCGATCTCGCGGACCAGGAGGGCCCCGTTGCCCGCGAGCGCGCTCTGACCGCGCGCCTCGCCGCTCACGAGACCAGCCCGCCGCCTCGGCCGGCGACGAAGCCGTGCGACGCGAGCGCCTCGCCGAGCCGCTCGCTGCGCGTCTTCACCCATCGCTCGTACAGCTTGAGGACGCCCTGGGAGGTGGCGACGCTCTTCGCGATGGTGGCGTTGGCGACCTCCGCGAGAACCGACACGAAGGCGTTGAAGTCCTTCGCGAGCTCGGCGAAGAGGTCGAAGGTCCTCTCCTCGGTCTGCTCGCGGTTACGGAGGAGGGAGCCCGCGTTCTCGTAGGCGGTCCGCCCGATGCTCATCACGTAGCGGGTGTCGACGCCGCGCGCCTCGAAGTGGTCGGCGAAGAACCCGGACGAGTAGAGGACGCCGTCCCCGAGGGTCCGGAGCTTGTCGAACCGCTCGGCGAGGGCCGGGGTGTTCATGGCCTCGTCGAGGAGGAAGGTGAGCGGCCGCTCGAGGGTCTTCTCGACGGGGCTGCCCGGCTTCGCGAGCTCCGCGAGGAGCCCCACGACGTAGGTGGTGGCGCCTTCGGAGGCCTTGAGGCCCCGCGAACGCATCGCGTCACCGACGATTTCACCGAAGAAGTCCGACACTGACGTGGTGGCGACAATCGTTGTCATGCTCTTAAGGCGTACAACGACCCGTACCCTCGAGCAATTAAGCCCAGGACCTTCGCGGACTTAGGTGCCGCAGCCCGTCAGCACTCCGGGGCGTGAGTGCTCGGCGGGAACAAACGCCCCCGCCTACCTGTCCACACCCGGGACAAGTCGAACAGTTACCTAGGTTTGGCTGTCAGTAGTCGATCTTCTACGGGATGCGCGGCGCCCCTTGACGCCCACGAGAGGGGGATTATGTTCCGCCGCGCCGTTAGCACTCGTCCCTGATGAGTGCTAACAATCGCCAGGCTTCACAAGCCAGCCACCAGTTTCGCGGTTTCGGCCCTCTACGAACGGCCAGCCGCCGAAGGAGAACAGTCTCATGAGCATTCGTCCCCTGCAGGACCGGGTCATCCTCAAGCGCGTCAAGGAAGAGGAGAAGACCAAGGGCGGCATCATCATCCCCGACACGGCCAAAGAGAAGCCGATCGAGGGTGAGGTCGTCGCGGTCGGCAACGGCAAGCACATGGAAGACGGCACGCTGCGCAAGCTCGACGTGAAGGTCGGCGACCGCGTCCTCTTCGGCAAGTACAGCGGCACCGAGGTGAAGCTGGAAGGCGAAGAGCGCCTGATCGTCCGTGAGGACGACATCCTCGCCGTCCTCGAGAAGTGACCTGCGAGCGTTCGCCGCTCCTTCCAACACCCCAAGATTTCTGAGGTACTCGCTATGTCCGCAAAAGAGATTGTCTACACCGAATCCGCCCGCAACCTGATCCTCGCGGGCGTCAACGCCCTCGCCGACGCGGTCAAGGTCACGCTCGGCCCCAAGGGTCGTAACGTCGTCATCGAGAAGAGCTTCGGCTCCCCGACGGTCACCAAGGACGGCGTCACCGTCGCCAAGGAGATCGAGCTCGAGAACCGTTTCGAGAACATGGGCGCGCAGATGGTGCGCGAAGTTGCCTCGAAGACGTCCGACGTCGCGGGCGACGGCACCACCACGGCGACCGTTCTCGCGCAGGCGATCTACCGCGAGGGCTCGAAGCTCGTCGCCGCGGGCCACAACCCGATGGAGATCAAGCGCGGCATCGACAAGGCGGTCGAGACGCTCGTGACCGAGCTGAAGAAGATGGCGAAGCAGACCAAGGATCCCAAGGAGATCGCTCAGGTCGGCACCATCTCCGCGAACGGCGACAAGGAGATCGGCGAGAAGCTCGCGCAGGCCATGGAGAAGGTCGGCAAAGAGGGCGTCATCACCGTCGAGGAGTCGAAGACGGCCGAGACGATCCTCGAGGTCGTCGAGGGCATGCAGTTCGACCGCGGCTACCTCTCGCCGTACTTCGTCACGGATCCGGAGCGCATGGAGGCCGTCCTCGACGACGCCTACATCCTCATCTCCGAGAAGAAGATCTCGAACATGAAGGACCTCCTTCCGGTGCTCGAGGCGATTGCCCGGCAGCAGAAGCCCCTCCTCATCATCAGCGAGGACATCGAGGGCGAGGCGCTGGCCACGCTCGTCGTCAACAAGCTCCGTGGCACGCTGCATTGCGCGGCTTGCAAGGCGCCGGGCTTCGGTGACCGCCGCAAGGAGATGCTGAAGGACATCGCCGTCCTCACGGGCGGTCAGGTCATCTCCGAGGAGCTCGGCCTCAAGCTCGAGAACGTGACGATCAGCGACCTCGGTCGCGCCAAGCGCGTCACGCTCGACAAGGACAACACCACCGTCATCGACGGCGCCGGTGACAAGGATGCCCTCAAGGGACGCATCGCCGAGATCCGCGCCCAGGTCGAGAACACCACGTCCGACTACGACCGTGAGAAGCTCCAGGAGCGCCTCGCGAAGCTCGTCGGCGGCGTCGCGGTCATCAAGGTCGGCGCGGCCACCGAGACCGAGATGAAGGAGAAGAAGGCCCGCGTCGAAGACGCGCTCCACGCCACGCGCGCGGCCATCGAAGAGGGCATCGTCGCCGGCGGCGGCGTCGCGCTCATCCGCGCCCAGGCGGCGCTCGACACCCTCAAGCTCGAGGACGAGCAGCGCTTCGGAGTGCAGATCATCCGCCGCGCGATCGAGGAACCCCTTCGCCAGATCGTCGGCAACGCGGGCCTCGAGGGCTCGATCGTCGTCAACAAGGTCAAGGAAGGCAAAGACGACTTCGGTTACAACGCCACCACCGACCAGTACGGCAACCTCATCGGCCAGGGCGTCATCGACCCGGTGAAGGTCGTTCGCACGGCCCTCCAGAACGCAGCCTCGGTCGCGAGCCTCATGCTCACGACGGAGTGCCTCGTTGCCGAGCGCCCGAAGGACGAGTCGAAGTCCGAAGGCGGCGGCGGCCACGCCGGCCACGGCCACGGCTTCTGACAGGTGGGGCTCCGCCCCTCGCTTCGCGAGCCTCCCCGGGATGCGACCTACCCGGCGTGATTCGCCTTCGGCGAACGGCGCTTCGCGCCGAAGACACGCCTAGGTAGCAGCATCGAAAACGACCTCTCACGCACTTGCGTGAGGGGTCGTTCTCTTTTGTGGCCGGCAGGAATCGGAAGCCCTAAACGTAGAGTCCGACATGCTCTGGTACATGCTGCTCAGCGAGGAGCTCCGCGTCTGGGAGCAGCGCATCGGCGCCTGGGTCGCGCAGTGTCAGGGGTGCCACCGCGAAGGCTGGCAGCTGACGTTCCGCATCTGGCGGACCAAGGGCAGCGCGATGTCGCCGGCGACGCCGTACGGGTACGCCTACGGCGAGTGCTACCAGGTTCGCTGCAGCAGCTGCGGTGCGGCCACGAACGTCGGGCACCCCAGCCAGTGGGTCCCGAGCATCGGCCCCGCGTACGCGTACGAGAACCATCCGCCGGTCTATGGAACGCCGCAGTACGTGCAGCTCGCGTTCCCGGCAATGCGCTGACGCCCCCACATTGACGCACGCCGCCGCGCGCGATCTCCGCGCTCCGCGGAATGATTGCGTATTTCGGAATGCTTCCCTGCGGCGCAATGTGAGACGGCCCTGAGACAATCGGACCGTCAATAAAAGAGCGGACCGCTGCGTGGCAATTTGATCAGAGGTTCCATGCGTTTGTGACGAACGCGCAAATCCGAGGGTGCACTTCGGTGTACCTGAGTGCCGGGGTGGGACTTGCACGCACCATCCTCCATTGCTAGAGCGCCCGTCCTCACCAGAGCTCTGGTGAGAAAGGAGTGTCGCGGTATGGGTTCTCTCAAGTCGGGTCTCTTTGCGATCG
>JAQBQL010000094.1 GCA_028287035.1 Labilithrix sp.
CGCGGATGGCGGCGGCGCGGACGGCGGGGGCAGCGGTGATGGCGGCATCATCGACGATCCCGACGGCAACCCGGTCGGCGAGACGGGCGCGGTCACCCTCGAGGGCGGGGGCATCAGCTGCAACGCGGCGCCGGCGAGCACGTCGAGCCTCATGACGCTGGCCGGCCTCGGCGCGATCGTCGCGGCGTTCGTCCGGCGTCGTCGCCGCTGAGCGGCGGTCAGGCCCCGAGCTTGCGCACGAGGTCGACTGCCGACCAGAGGGCGATGGCGATGAGGAGCACGCCCATGCCGCGCACGAAGTACGTGACGGCCTTCTGCGGAAAGCGGTTCTGGTAGCGGCGGAGGATGGCGACGAGCACGACGTTCCACGTGCCGATGCCGGCCCCCGCCGCGAGGCCGAAGGGGATCGCGAGGATGCTCGTCATCGTCACGATCTGGCGCGCGTAGATGGCGGTCGTCACCGCGCTCCACGTGACGAGCAGCGTGGGGTTGACGAGCGACGCGGTGAGCCCGAGGAGGAAGGCGCTGCTGCTGCGCCGGACCTTCCCGTCGTCCGTCTCCTTCGGCTTCCAGCGCACGAAGTGGATGCCCACCACGAGGAGGACCACCGCCGTCACCCCGCGCGAGATCGGCACGGCCGCGGAGTAGCGGGCGACGAGCGCCGCGAACCCGAAGAAGGCGAGCCCCGCGTAGAGGCCCTCGCCGATGGAGGCTCCCATCGCGACGCGGAGGGCGTCGCCGAACCTTCCCATCGCCGCGCGCGAGACGACCATGACCGAGACCGGGCCCGCGAGGGGCATCGACCCCACGAACCCGAGGACGAAGGCGATCAGCGATACGACGAGCGCGGACACGGCGCCGTCACCCTAGTCGGCCAGCCCGCCGAGCCCCCTCGGATTTTTCGCATGATCGTGGATCGGGATCGATCCGGCGCGTTCCACCAGCGATCTCCTCCTGCGCGAGGGCTTGCGCATCAAACCCGCGGAATCCTGCTGCGCGGCGGTAACTGGAGCGGTGGCATCACCCATGCACCTACATCTGCCCAGGAGACCGCCGACCATGTTTTCTTTCCGTTCCACCTTCGTTCTCGGGCTCACCCTCCTGGCTCTCGGCGCGGGCGGCTGCTCGGCCAGCGCCGAGGACGAGGCCTCCGGCGCGGGAGGCGAGGACATCGGCGGCGCCGCCGGATTCTCGACCGAGGCCGCCACCGCGGTGGTCTCCGGCCCGGTCGCCGTGAACAGCGACGCCGCCGCGTGGTCGGTCACGAACCAGTGGGCGGACGCGAGCACCGCGAACGCTCGCAAGGGCGGCATCGCGTGGGGCGAGAACAGCGGGCTCACCTGGGAGCAGAAGTTCTCGAAGTGGATCGAGTCGTTCGAGCAGGTCGACAACAAGAACGGCTGGTCGAAGACGATCCGCTTCATGACCCCCTGGGGCAAGAAGATGGACGGCCCGGTGCTCGAGTGCGCCGACACGGCCACCTGGCTCCGCATGACGTTCGCGTCCTGGTACCACCTGCCGTTCTACCTGCAGGGTCAGGTCAACGGGAAGGCGATCTACATGGGTCACTTCGGCGTCATCGGCTCGGACGGCAACGTCTTCGCGGGCTTCCCGCGCTTCCAGGCGCAGTACAAGGACTACGAGCCGAGCTGGAAGGCCGGCGACGCGTGGCCCGCCGACACGAAGCTCCAGTCGAAGCACATCGGCGGCGATGACGGCGCGGGCGGCGTGGACGTCGGCGACGGCAAGCTGCCCGAGGGCGCTGGCGCCGGCGCGTACTTCGACAAGCTGTTCCTGAACAAGCGCGCCGGCTACCTGATGGTCATCCTGGACGGCTACTTCGGCAGCGCGAACCTCGCCGACGGCGTCAACATGTTCCACGTGAAGCCCGAGGCGATCGCGCCCGGCGACGCGCTCCTCGAGCGCTTCAACACGAACGGCATCGGCCACACGCTCCCGATCATGACGGTCGAGAAGCCGTCGGCCGAGAAGCTCCGCGTCACCGTCGCGAGCGGCTCGATGCCCCGTCGCCAGGCGGTGTGGGAAGAGGCCGGCTCGTCCGCCCACTACTTCGAGCAGGACCCGATGGGCAGCGCCGCGATGAACTACGACACGCCGCCCGTCCCGTACGCGAAGCTCGGCGGCGGCCTCCGGCGCTGGCGTACGCCGGTCCTCAACGGCGGCCGCTGGAACAACATCGTCCCGGTCAGCGACCGCGGCGTCTACATCCCGGACGCGGACCTCGCGGCGATCGGCGCCCGGACCGAGCGCTTCAAGGTGCTGCTCGCCGAGGACACCCCGGAGGCGAAGCGCGACGCGGCGCTCACCATCATCAGCGCGGCCCGCCAGAACCTGAAGAACTTCCCGGCCAGCTGCTCGACGCGCACGAAGCGCGAGGAGGGCTTCAAGATGCTCTACGAGGCGAGCGAGGCGATGGGCATCGCGCGGAGCAAGGTCGACGCCGACAACCGCACGCTCGAGGACTACGTCTTCGCCGAGCTCGATTACGAGAACAGCAAGACGTGCTGCTGGAACTCGACGACGAGCGCGATGGCGAGCATCGTCCTCGACTACGCCACGAAGGAGAAGGCCGCGGCCGATGCGGCGGGCACCTGCAAGCAGCCCACCGTCTTCTCCGCGCACACCGGCGGCTACGACCTCTGGAAGAACCACGCGGAGTCGCTCGGCAAGGGCGCCGACTGGAAGGCCTGGAGCGAGGACGAGCCCTGCACGCAGCGCGGCACCGTCGAGGACAAGCTGACCGAGACCGGCAAGACCGCGATGTGCCAGTGAGCCCTCGGCGCTAACGAGCGCTGGCCGGCAGGGCCGGTCACGGCCTATGTAGAGCGCCGTGGCGAGGACCTGGAAGGCGCGCGTGCTCGGGGAGCGGCCGAAGGGGCTGCTCCTCCTGCTCGTGCCGACGTTCCTCGCCCTGTGGATCGACGTCGTGCTGCGCGGGAGCCTCCTCGCCGGCTACGCGCTGCAGGGCAAGGCCATCTACGCGAGCTCGCTGCTCGTCAGCGCCGCGTTCTGGGCGCTGCCCCTCTGGGGAGCGGCGCGGCTGTGGGGGGTGGCGACGGCGCCGGAGCGGAGCCGCGGCCGGCTCGTCGCCCGCATCCTGCTCGCGGCGTTCTTCGCGGCGTGGGTGTTCCCGATCGCGACGTGCTCGTACGTCGGGCAGGTCGTCTATCACCACGTCGTCCACGCCTACGTGGGCCGAGACACGGTGCGGCTCGGATTCGCGATGCGGGGCACGGTCCGCGACTGGTTCGTCGGATTCGGGAGCCTGTCGGCGGCGATCTGGATGGTGCTCGGCGGCGCCGCCTTCACGACGGTCATCGCGCTCGCCGCGCGGCGCGCCGCCCCCGAGGTGCGCGGCGGCGTGCCCTGGCTCCTCGTCGTGACGTTCCCGGCCTCGCTGTTCGTCTTCTGGATCGACATGGTCGACAGCCGGTTCCTCCAGGCGTCGCTGCCCGACGACTGCTTCGTGCACGGCCTCGTCCACCTCGCGCGGGTCGGCATCACGGGCAAGGGAACGACGTCGCGCGGCATCACCCTGCGCACGCCGGCGCCGCTCCCCGCGCTCCCAGTGGCGGCGCACCGGCCGAACGTCGTCCTCGTCATGCTCGAGAGCGTCCGCTTCGACACGCTGTGCTCGGATCCCGCGTCGTGCCAGGCGCGCTTCCTCGACGAGGTCGCCCCCGACCGCATCCCGCTCGGGCTGCTCACCACGCCGACGCCCGGGACGTTCGGCGCGTGCATGGTGCTGTGGACCGGGCAGCCGGTGACCGTCACGCCGAAGCAGGCGCACGCCGCGCCGGTGCTCTGGGAGATCGCGCGCGCCGAGGGCTATCGCACCGCCTACGTGACCTCGCAGAACTTCCAGTTCGAGAACTTCGGGGCATTCGTGCAGAATGCAGGCATCGACGTCAAGGTGAGCGCCGTCGACCTGGGCGGCCTTCGCCAGGAGCAGCTCGGCGCGCCCGACGAGCGCGCGGTGGCCGAGCTCCTCGGGTTCGCGCACGAGGCGTCCGGCCCGTGGTTCGGGGTGCTCCACCTGTCGAACACGCATGCGCCCTACCGTGTCGATCCGGAGCTGCAGCCGTTCACGCCGCACGGCACCGATCCGCTCGGCGACAGCCAGGCGTTCTACAACCACTACCGGAACAGCGTGCTCCTCATGGAACGCACGCTCGCCGGGTTCCTCCGCGAGCTGCGGAGCCTGCCGACCTGGGACGACACGGTGGTGGTGCTCGTCTCCGACCACGGCGAGCAGTTCCGCGAGCGAGGCGGGCTCTACCACCTGCACTCGCTCTACGACGAGGAGGTGCGCGTGCCGGGCTTCCTGCTGGCCGGACCGAAGGCGCTCGACGCCGCGCAGCGGGCGGCGCTCGCGACGTATCACGGCCACCGGACGTACCTCGCCGACGTCAACGCGACGCTCGTCGATCTCTTCGGCGCAGGCGCCGAGCGGCGGTCGCTCCCGTTCGCGAACCCGGGCGCCCGCACGCTGCTCGCTCCCTGGCGCCGCACCGGCGAGCCCGTGACGCTGATGTCGACCGTCACCCCGGTGTGGGACGCGGACGTCGCACGGAACGGCGCGATGTCGGGCACGCAGCTGCTCGCGGGCTCGCCGGGCTCGCCGTGGCAATGCTTCGACATGGCGGGCGATGCGGAACAGCGCCGCCCTCTGGGCGCGGAGCGCTGCGCACCCGTGCTCCGTGCGGCGGTGCGCGTCTTCGAGTGAGGCCATGGTCGAGGTCGCCGCACCGTGGTCGGAGACGAGAAGGTGTCCTAGGCGGCGCCGGATCTCCGGGCTACAACGATCCGGGCATGGATGCGGCCGTCGAACAGGTCGAGAAGGACCTCGCGGCAATCGCCCGGATCGAGGCCGTGCCGACCATCCTGAGGACGATCCGCGAGGCAACGGGCCTTCGCCTCACGCTGATCGCGCGCGTGCTCCCCGACCGCTGGGTGTGCGCCGCGGTGTACGACGACATGCAGTTCGGGCTCCAGGTCCGCGGCGAGCTGGCGGTGGAGACGACTCTCTGCCGCGAGGTGATGCTCACGCGCGAGCCGATCGTGATCGAGCACGCCACTGCCGATCCGGAGTTCTGCAATCACGCGACGCCGAAGCTGTACGGGTTCGAGAGCTACATCGCCGTCCCGATCTTTCGCGGCAACGGCGAGTACTTCGGCAACGTCTGCGGCCTGGATCCAAGCCCGCTCCCGTTGAAGGATGGAAAGACGCTCGCGCAGCTGAAGCTGTTCGCGGAGCTCGTCGGGCTGCAGCTCGACGCCGAGGAGCGTCACGCGAGGAAGAGCGCGGCGCTCGACGCGGCGCGCGAGGAGTCGACGCTGCGCGAGCAGTTCATCGCCGTCCTCGGCCATGACGTGCGGAACCCGCTCGCCTCGATCGTGACCGGGACCGACCTCCTGCTGAAGCGCGTGACCGACCCCGCCGACCGCAAGGTGCTGGAGCGGCTGCGGTCGAGCGGCCGGCGCATCGGCGCCCTCGTCGACGACGTCCTCGACCTCGCGCGCGGCCGGATGGGCGGCGGCATCGACGCGAAGCAGGTCGACGCGAGCGACCTGGCCTCGCGGCTCCGCCACGTCGTCGCCGAGGTGCAGGCCGCGAACCCGAGCCGCGCCGTGAGCCTCGTCGTCGAGCGCGACGGGACGGTGCACGCCGATCCGAAGCGTCTCGAGCAGCTCACCTCGAACCTGCTCGCCAACGCCATCCAGCACGGCCGCCCCGAGACCCCGGTCGTCGTCAGCGTCGGCGGCGATGACACGTCGCTGTCGATCGCCGTCACCAACGAGGGCGCGGCCATCCCCGAGGAGGCGAAGGCGCGCCTCTTCCAGCCGTACTTCCGTGGCGGCCAGTCGAACCACCGGGAGGGCCTCGGCCTCGGGCTCTACATCGTCTCCGAGATCGCGAAATCGCACGGCGGCCGGGTGGAGGTGACCTCCGGGGGCGGCCGCACGACGTTCACGTTCCGCATGCCACGCGCCCCCGGGACCTGATCCGCGGCGAGGCTGGCCGGGTCCTGCACGTCGGTTGACGCGCCCTCGTCCGCCGTCCAGAGTCCTCCGCATGGAGCGGCGGGCCGCCTGGGATCTCACGCCATGCACGCTCGGCGCGCTCGGGTACCCGCGCGATCCACGGCACCTGTTCGGGCGGCTCCAGCGCGTCGGCACGTGGGACGCGGACGGACCCGCGCTCGCCCGCGAGGGACGGGCCCTCGCCGACGCGGCGCTCGATCTGACGCTTCCGTTGATCGTGGACGAGCGTCGATCGGCGGACGGCTCCACGCGGCTCGTGCTCGCCCTCGCCGACGGCCAGCGCATCGAGGCGGTCCACATGCCGCGCGCGGTGCGCCGGCCGCGCGTCACGGTCTGCCTCTCCAGCCAGGTCGGGTGCGCGATGGGCTGCACGTTCTGCGCGACCGCGCGCATGGGCCTCGTCCGCGATCTGACGGCAAGCGAGATCGTCGGCCAGCTGCTCGCCGTGCTCCACCGCTTCGGCCCGCGGACCGCGCAGGAGCTCAGCGTCGTCTTCATGGGGATGGGCGAGCCCCTCCACAACGTCGACGCGCTGATGGGCGCGCTCGACGTGCTCTGCGACCCCGCCGGTCTCGGGGTCGCGCCGAGCCGCATCACGGTGTCGACCGCCGGCCACGTCGCCGGCCTCGAGCGTCTCGCGCGCGCGCAGTACCTGCCGCAGCTCGCGGTCAGCGTGAACGCCGCCACCGACGAGGTACGGCGATCGCTCATGCCCGTCGGCAAGCGCTGGCCGCTGGCGGCGCTCCGCGAGGCGCTCGACCGGTGGCCGAAGCGGCCCCACCAGAAGATCACCCTCGAGTACGTGCTGCTCCGCGGCGTCAACGACGACCTTGCGAGCGCGGATCGGCTCGCCACGTGGGCGGAAGGGCTCCGCCACCTCCTCAACGTCATCCCGTTCAACGCATGGGCCGAGGGGTCGCCCTTCGCCGAGCCCACCGAGGAGGCGCTGCAGGCGTTCGTGAAGCGCCTGCACGACCGCGGCTGTCTCGTGACCGTCCGGCGTTCACGTGGGCGTGATGCCCGCGCCGCATGCGGGACGCTGGTCCAGACGGCGGCGCAGGGCTAGAAAGGAAGGACGATGTCCGACCGCGCGCTCCTCGATCTCATCCTCAACCGTCGCAGCGCTGGAGCGCTGACCGAGCCTGGTCCCACCCACGAGGAGCTCCAGCAGATCCTCGGCGCGGCGGGCGCGGTGCCCGACCACGGGCTCCTTCGTCCCTTTCGCTTCGTCGTGGCGAGCACGCCGGAGGGCCGCGCGCGCTTCGGCGAGGCGCTCGCGCTGACCGCCCGCGAGCGCATGCCGGAGATGCCGGAGAGCAAGCTCGCCAAGCTGCGCGAGAAGGCGAACCGTTCGCCGACCCTCGTGGCGCTCGTCTCGTCGCCGAAGCCGGGCAAGATCGAGACGTGGGAGCAGGCGGCGACCGCCTCGTGCGCGGGCTACGCCATCGTGCTCGCCGCCCATGCGCTCGGCATCGGCGCGGTGTGGAAGAGCGTGCCCTTCACGCGCGGCAAGGCCCTGTCCGACGCGCTCGGTCTCTCGCCCGAAGAGGAGATGCTCGGCTGGATCCATCTCGGTCGCGCGACCCGCCAGGACGAGCTCGAGCCGCGCCCGCCGCTCGCGCTCGGCGAGATGGTCTCCGTGCTCGACGCCTCGGGGCGGCGGCCGCTCGCCGGATCCTGACCGCCGCTTATTGATGACAGCCGTAATATGACGGCTATACTACGTTCATGACCGAGGCCGTCCTCCTCCTCCACAGCGGGGGCATGTCGTCCCGTCAATGGCGCAAGCTCGCCGGCGCTCTCACGCCGCGTTACCGGGTGATCAGCCCCGACTTCATCGGGTCCGGAGACGAGCCGCCGTGGCCCGCCGACCAGGAGCTCTCGTGGATGCAGGACGTCGAGCGCATCGCGCGCCTCGTCGACGACCTCGGCGAGCCGGTCCACGTGGTTGGCCACTCGTACGGCGGCCTCGTCGCGGTGACGCTCGCGCGGCTCCATCCCGAGCGTTTTCGCTCCGTGTGCGCCTACGATCCGGTGGCCTTCGGCATCCTTCATCCGCACGCGGCGACGGGCTACCCGGGGGACCCGCTCGGCCTCGCGGATCTGGCGCGCGTCGGCGAGGACCCGATCTTCCTCGACCGCGAGCGGGGCGGCACCGACGCCTGGTTCGAGGTCTTCATCGACTACTGGAACGCGCCCGGCGCGTGGCGATCCATGCCGGCGCCGGCGCGCGAGGCGTTCCTGCGCGTCGGCCGCAAGGTGTTCTGGGAGGTCTACTCGCTCCTCCACGATCGCACGCCGGCCGTGGACTACGGCGTCCTCGAGGCGCCCGCTCTCTTCCTGACCGGGGAGCGCAGCCCGGCCGCGGCGCAGCGCGTCGTCGCGCTCCTCACGGGTGCGCTCCCCGACGCGCGATCGGAGCGTGTGGACGGCGCCGGGCACATGGGCCCGATCACCCACGCCGACCTCGTGAACGCCCGGATCGCAGCGCACCTCGACGCGGCGCGCTGAGCCCGCTTCGCTCGACAGCGCGGAAGCAGCGCTCTACGCTCGCGTGAGATGGCGCAGGCGTGGGCACCGCTCCGCATCGGCGGTGTCGTACACGAAGGGGTACGCGCCACGGTCTACCGCGCCGTCGCCGGCGACGGTGAGGGGCTCCCGGTCATCCTCAAGGTCCTCACGACCAGCTTCGACGATGCCGTCCATCGCGGCCGCCTCGAACGGGAGCTCGCCATCGCATCGCGCATCGACTCGCCACGGGTCGTGAAGGCGCTCGGCCAGACCGTCCACGAGGGCCGGCTCGCGCTCGTGCTGGAGGACTTCGGCGGCGAGGCGCTGAGCCGTTCGCTGACCGAGGGGGTGCCGTTGCCCCTCGAGCGCGCGCTCCCCATCGCGAGCGGGATCGCACGCTCGCTCGCGGTCGTGCACGAGGCGGGCATCGTGCATCGTGACATCAAGCCCTCGAACGTCATCTATCGACCGGACAGCGGCGACCTGAAGCTCTCCGACTTCGGCGTCGCGCGCATGAGCGGCGAGCTGGCGGCGAAGGGCGGAGAGGGCGCCGAGGGCACGCTCGCGTACATGGCGCCGGAGCAGACCGGCCGGATGGGCCGAGCCGTGGACGGCCGCGCCGACCTCTACTCGTTCGGGGTCCTGCTGTACGAGCTCTTCACGGGGCAGCGCCCGTTCCAGGCGAGCGACCCGCTGCAGTGGATGCACTCGCATGCCGCGCTCGTCCCGCGGCCGCCCTCCGATCTCGTCCGGAACTTCCCGACCGCCGTCTCGGATCTGGTGCTGAAGCTCCTCGCGAAGGCGCCCGACGAGCGGTACCAGAGCGGCGAAGGCGTGCTCCACGATCTCGAGCACTGCTTCGCCGCGCTGCAGGCGACCGGCACCATCGCGCGCTTCGCCCTGGCTACGAGCGACGTGTCCGCCGAGTTCCACCTGCCCGACGCGATGTACGGACGCGAGGAGGCGGTCGCCGCTCTCGAGGCGGCCTTCGGTCGCGTGTCCGGGGGCGCGCGCACCGAGGTGCTGCTCGTCGATGGGTACGCGGGCATCGGCAAGACCTCGCTCGTCCGGACGCTCGAGGAGCCGGTCGCGCGCCGCCGCGGCTACTTCGCGGCCGGCAAGTTCGACCAGCTCCGCAGGCACGTGCCCTACTCGGCGATCATCGAGGCCGGCACGTCGCTCGTGCACCAGCTGCTCACCACGAGCAGCGAGCGTCTCGCCGCGTGGCGTCGCAAGGTGCTCGGCGGCCTCGACGGCAACGGGCAGGTTCTCGTCGACGTCTTCCCCGAGGTCGAGCGGATCCTGGGCCGGCAGAAGGTGCTCGCGGAGCTGCCGCCGGGCGCGGCGCAGAACCGGCTCCAGCACGCGATACGCGTGTTCCTGCGCGCCTTCGACGAGCCCCTCGTGCTCTTCCTCGACGACATGCAGTGGGCCGACAGCGCCTCGCTCGACGTGCTCGAGTCGGTGCTCGCGCAGGCGCGGCTGCCCCTCCTCGTCGTGCTCGCGTACCGGGACCACGAGGTGACGGCCAGCCATCCGTTCGCCGAGGTCACGGGCCGCCTCCAGCGCGGAGGAATCGCGGTGAGCGCGCTCCATCTCGGGCCCCTCGACGAGCGGGCGGTCAGAACGCTCGTCGCCGAGACGTTGCACACGGACGGTGAACCGGTCCAGGCGCTCGCCAGCCTGGCCATGGCGAAGACCGCCGGCAATCCGTTCTTCCTCCGCGAGTTCATCCGCACGCTGCACCTCGACGGTCTCCTGCGCTTCGACGCGAGCCGCCGCTGCTGGACGTTCGAGCTCTCCGCCATCGAGGCCCGCGCGATCACCGACAACGTCGTCGACCTGCTGGTCGAGCGGCTCGAGCAGCTGCCGCCGTTCACGCGCGAGGTCCTGCGGCTCGCCGCCTTCTTCGGGAGCGAGGCACAGGTCGACGACCTCGCGGAGGCCACGGGCCGCGATCGCGCCGCGGTGTTCGGGGCGCTCGACGCAGCGACCGAAAGGGGCCTCGTCGCGGTGACGGTCCGGGCGGACGGCGGGGGCGAGATGCGCTTCGGCCACGACCGCATCCAGCAGGCCGCCCTCGCGCTCACGCCCGAGGCGTCGCGGCCGGCCGAGCACCTGCGTGTCGCCCGGCAGTGGTGGGCGCAGCCTGGCGCACGCGAGAGCGCGTCGACCGTCTTCCAGGTCGCCAACCACGTCGAGGCGGCGTTCGCGCTCTTCATGGCCGAGGCGGGGCCGCAGGAGCGCGATCGAGCGCTCACGCTGTTCCTCCTCGCCGCGGCCAAGGCGAAATCTGCGACCGCCTACCTTCAGGCGAGCGCGTACTTCGCGCGCGCCGCGGAGCTCCTCGGGGAGGCGGGGTGGGTCGACCGCTTCGAGCTCGCGTTCGACATGCACGTGGACTTCGCGGAGTGCGAGTACCTCGCCGGTCGGCTCGACCGCGCGCGGGATCTCTTCGCCGAGCTGCTCCGGCGGGCGCGCTCCGACCTCGAACGCGCCCGCGTCTACTACCTCGAGATCCGGCTCTACCAGGTGGCCGGCGACATGGCGGAGGCGGCGAAGGTCTCGGTGCGCTCGTTCGCGCTCTTCGGGCTCGAGATCCCGGCCGCCGCCGACGTCGAACGCACGGTGAGCACGCAGCTCGAAACCGTCGCGCAGCTGCTCGGCGATCGTCCGATCGAGACGCACATCGACGATCCGCCGATGACCGACCCGTCGGTGCGCATGCTCGTGGACCTGCTGGAGGCCTCGGGACCGCCCATCTACATGGTGATGCCGGAGCTGTTCTCCTGGGTCGCCCTGCAGCTGGTCGAGCACTCGCTCCGCTACGGCAACGCGGAGGCCTCCTGCTACGGGTACGGCATCTATGCGCTCCTCCGGGCCGCGGTGCTCGGTGACGTCGAGGGCGGCTACGCGTGCAGCCTGCTCGCCATCCGCCTGAACGAGCGGCTCTCCGCCGTGAAGCTCGAAGGATGCATGCTGCACCTCCTCGGCGACCACGTGAACTTCTGGAAGAACCCGATCGCGAGCGACCGGGCGATCCTCGAGCGCGGCTTCGCGGCGTGCGTCCGCGGCGGCGACCACATCTACTCGAACTACATCGGCTTCCAGGCGCCATGGCACCTCTACGAGGCGGGCACGTTGCTCACCGACATGGCGGCGCAGATCGACAAGTACGGCGCCTTCGCCGAGGAGACGAACTACGGGCCGGTGCTCTGGACGCTGCGCACCGAGCGCGCGTTCGTCCGCTGCCTGCAGGGCGAGACGCGCGCGGCCGGCGAGCTGTCTCACGAGGGCTTCGTCGAAGGCGAGGCGCTCGCGGCGGTGACCGCGGCTCGCTTCGGCTGCGGCATCGTCTACTTCCACATCCTCCAGATGGTGGCGCGCTACCTCCACGGCGATCCGGCCGGCGCGTTCGCGGCGGCGGAGCGTGCCGCGCCCGAGCTGGGCTCGGCGTTCTCGATGCCGATCTACACGTCGTACTTCTTCTACCGGTCGCTCGTCCTGGCGAGCCTCCACGCCGAGGCGGACGCCGCCACGCGGACCGCCCACGAGGCGGAGATCGCCACGCATCTCGCGACGTTCCAGCGCTGGGCGCGGACGTGCCCGGCGAACTTCGCGGACAAGGCGGCGCTCCTCGGCGCCGAGCTCGCTCGCGTGAAGGGTGATACGAGCGCCGCGCTGCGCCTCTACGAGGAGGCGCGGCTCGCCGCTCGTTCGCAGGGCTTCCTCCAGCACGAGGCGCTCGCGTGCGAGCTCGGCGCGAGCGCCTACGCCCAGCTCGGCGTCGACTCCGTCAAGCGCATGTTGCTGGCCGACGCGCTCGCCCTTTACCGCCGGTGGGGCGCCATGGGGAAGGTCACCGAGCTCCAGTCGAAGCATCGCGGCCTCGAGCGCGGCGTCGCGTTCGGCCTCTTCGACACGGGCACCACGCGCACCGGACCGTCGGGTCCGCCGCTGGGGTCGCCCTCTCCGCTCACCCCGGGCACGGTGCCCGACCGCCTGCTCGACCTGTCGAGCGTCATCAAGGCCGCGCAGAGCGTGTCTGCCGAGATCGTGCTCTCGCGTCTGCTCCCGAAGCTGATGGCGATCGTGGTCGAGTATGCAGGCGCCCAGCGCGGCGCGCTCGTGCTCGTCGAGGGAGACCGCCTGTCCGTGGCTGCCGAAGCCGCGGTGGATGCGGGGGCCGGGCACGCCGTGACGAGCTCGCTCGCTCCGCCGTCACGCCGCATGCAGCGCTCGGCCGACGCGCTGCCGTCCTCGGTCCTCCGCTACGCGCTGCGTACCGGCGAGGCGGTGCTCATCGACGACGCCGCGCACGCGAACAAGTTCGGCACCGACCCCTACTTCCACACCGGGGTCCACCGGTCGGTGCTCTGCATGCCCTTCACGCGTCACGGCCGCATGATGGGCATGTTCTACCTGGAGAACGATCTCGCCTCGAACGCCTTCGGTCCCGACCGCCTGAGCACCCTCGAGGTGCTCGCCGTCCAGACCGCCATCTCCATCGACAACTCCAGGCTCTACGAGGAGTCCCGGGCGTCCGTCTCCGCCCGTGACGAGTTCCTCTCGATCGCCTCGCACGAGCTCCGCACGCCGCTGACCCCGCTGGCGATGCAGGTCCACCGCCTCTCCTCGGCGATTCGCAAGGGCACGCTGAGGGACATGTCCGACGCGGCCCTCGAGAAGCTCGCGGTCAGCTGCGACGCGCAGATCGCGAGGATGACGCGGCTGGTGGGCGCGCTCCTCGACGCGTCGCGCATCGAGTCCGGCAAGATGACCGTCCAGCGCGAGCGCACGAGCCTCGCCGACCTCGTCACTCACGTGGTCGAGGTGCACTCGCCGCAGTGTCGTGCCGCGCACTGCCCGGTCCGCCTGACCGTCGACGACGGCGTCTTCGTCATGGCCGACCGGCTGCGCATCGAACAGGTGGTGACGAACCTGATGCTCAACGCGGTGAAGTTCGGTCGCGAGCGGCCGATCGAGATCGAGCTGCAGCGCCACGAGGACACCGCCCACCTGCTCGTGACCGACCACGGCGTCGGGATCGCGCCCGCCGACCGCGCGCGGATCTTCGAGCGCTTCGAGCGGGTGCGGTCGAGCACCAACGTCGACGGTCTGGGCCTGGGGCTCTTCATCGTGCACGCCATCGTGGAGGCGCACGACGGGCACATCGACGTCGAGAGCGAGCCCGGGATCCGGACGACGTTCCGCGTCGTGCTCCCGCTCGCGGCATCGTGACGGCGCGCTTTCCTGGCGCCTCGGGAGCTAGTACGATCGGCGAATGAGCGGGGGTAGGGGTCTCGTCCTCGTGGTCGACGACGACGAGGACATCCGGGAATCGTTTTCCGACGTCCTCCAGGAAGAGGGGTTCGCGGTGGCGTCCTGCGAGAACGGGCTCGCGGCCCTGCACTACCTGGCCTCGAACGCCTTGCCGTGCATCATCGTGCTCGACCTGATGATGCCGATCATGTCGGGCGCGGAGTTCCGCGAGAAGCAGCTCGCCGAGCCGCGCCTCAAGGACGTACCCGTGATCGTGATGAGCGCCGCGGACCGGGGCGGCCAGATCGCCTCCGAGCTCGGCGCGGGCGGCTTCGTCGCCAAGCCGGCGCGCGTCGACCAGCTCCTCACCGCCATCGGCCGGTTCTGTTGACGTGAGCGCGGCCCGCGACTCGGCCGCCGAGGTCCTCGAGCTCCGCGAGAAGCTGGCGGAGGCGCTCTCGCGGGCCGAGCGCGCCGAGAACCTTCTCGCCAGCCGAGGCTCCGTCCACGCGACGCGCTTCCTCGAGGTCGCCGCCGAGGAGGTCCAGCACAGCGAGCGACTGATGCGCGCCGTCTTCACGGGCGCCTCCGACGGCTTGATTCTTCTCGACGCAGCGGGTCGCTTCGTCGACGTGAACCCGGCCGCGTGCGCGCTGCTCGGCGCGAACAAGGCGAAGCTCCTGCGGGGCCGGATCCACGACTTCACGGCGAGCCCGGAGGGCATCCTGTCGGCCTTCGCGCCGGCGGGGGAGGCGGGCAGCGCGCGCGGTCGTCACGTCCTCACGCGCACCAACGGCGAGCGGCGGGTCGTGGATTTTGCCGCGACCTCGCACATCGGCCCGGACCTGAACCTGCTCGCGATGCGCGACGTGACGCTCGAGCGCGAGGCGGTCGAGTCGCTCGCCCGCACCGAGGTCGAGCTCCGCCGGAGCGACGCCCGGTTCCATGCCGTCATGGACAAGAGCGCGGAGGCCATCGCGCTCCTCTCGGAAGAGGGCCGGATCGACTACGTCACCCAGCACACCACCGAGATGCTCGGGACGACGCCGCTGGCCCTCGTCGGAACGCGCCTGGTCGAGCTGGCGCACCCGGACGACCAGCGGCTGGTCGAGGAGACGCTCGAGCGCGCCGTCGCCGAGGGCTCGGCGACCACCCAGTTCCGCGTCGTGCACGCGAGCGGCCAGCTGCGGTGGTGCGAGGCCATCGTGACGAACTTCCTCCGCGACGGCGACATCCGCGCCATCATCACGAACATCCGCGACATCACCCGCGAGCGAAGCGCCGAGCAGGAGCGCGAGCGGCTCATCGAGTCGCTGTCCTTCGAGCGGAGCCGCATCGGGCACGTGCTCGAGCGCGCGCCGTCCTTCGTGGCGGTCCTGCGCGGGGAGAAGCACATCGTCGAGCTCGCCAACCGGGCGTACTACGCGCTTGTCGGGCAGCGCGATCTCATCGGTCGTCCCGTCGCCGAGGCGCTGCCGGAGCTCGTTCGACAAGGGATCGTGGAGGTCTTCGACCGCGTGCTCGGCACCGGCGCCGAGGCGTCGGCCGCCGAGACTCCCCTCGAGGTGGTCCACCCCGACGGTACCGTCGAGACGCGCTTCGTGAACGTCCTCATCCAGCCCTTCGTCGAGTCGAACGGCGCGCGCACCGGCGTGTTCGTGCACGGCATCGACGTCACCGAGGAGACGCACGTGAAGCGCCGCGCCCAGGCGCTCTTCAACGGCATCCCGGTTCCGACGTACGCGTGGCGGCGCCTCGAGAAGGATGGGCGGCTGCGCTTCTACCTGATCGACTTCAACGAGGCCGCACTGCGCGCCACGGGCGGGAAGGTGGCGGAGATGCGCGGGCGGGCCGCCGACGAGGTCGAGGAGACCGGCGTCTCGCTGCTGGCCCATGATCTCGAACAGTGTCTCGCGCTCGGCGAGACGTTCCAGCGCATCCTCGTGTCGCCCCTCTCGGGCGTGAGGCGCGAGTACCTCGTCACGTACGCCCCCGCCCCTCAGGACATGGTGCTGGCGCATGCCGAGGAGGTGACGGAGAAGCGCCGCCTCGAGGAGCAGCTCCGGCAGGGCCAGAAGATGGAGGCGATCGGTCGCCTGGCCGGCGGCGTCGCCCACGACTTCAACAACCTGCTGTCGGTGGTGCTCAGCTACACGTCCCTGATGATGGGCGAGCTCGCGCCGACCGACGAGATGTACGCGGACCTCGAGCAGATCCAGCAGGCCGGGCAGCGCGCCGTGGAGCTCACGCGCCAGCTCCTCGCCTTCAGCCGCCAGCAGGTCATGCAGCCGCGCGTGATGAGCGTGTCTGACACGGTCACGGGAATGGAGACGATGCTCCGCCGGCTGCTCGGGGAGGACGTCGAGCTCGAGCTCCGGTGCGCGGGCGCAACGAACATCAAGGCCGATCGCGGGCAGATCGAGCAGGTCATCATGAACCTCGTCATCAACGCGCGCGACGCGATGCCGGAGGGCGGGCGGCTCGTCGTCGAGACGGGCGAGGAGGGCCTGGACGCCGCCCCGCTCAGCGGCGGCGCGGAGCCGAGGGGGTACGTCACGCTGACCGTCACGGACAGCGGCATCGGCATGGACGACGAGACGCGCGCGCGCATCTTCGAGCCTTTCTTCACCACGAAGGGGGCGGGGAAGGGGACCGGCCTCGGCCTCGCGACGGTGTTCGGCATCGTCCAGCAGAGCGGCGGGACGATCCAGGTGAAGAGCGCGCCGGGCGAAGGCACCTCGTTCAAGATCCGCTTGCCCCGCGCGGCACCCGCGGCGCCCGACCGCGCCGCGGCGACCATCCAGCCCGCCGTACGCGGCGGCAGCGAGACCATCCTCGTCGTCGAGGACGAGGCGCCGCTGCGGGCCCTCGTCGTGACCATCCTGCGCCGCGCCGGCTACGACGTCCTCGAGGCGCATGACGGGCAGGCCGCGGTGGAGCTGGCGAGCGCTTCCGACAAGCGGATCGACCTGCTGCTCACCGACGTGGTGATGCCGCGCATGAACGGGCGTCAGGTCGCCGACAAGCTCTCCGCGGTGCGCGGGACCATGAAGACGCTGTTCATGTCCGGCTACACCGACGACGCCGCGGTGTTGCAGCGCGTGCTCGCCTCGAAGGCGGCCTTCCTCCAGAAGCCGATCACGCCCGAGGTCCTCCTGAAGAAGGTACGGAAGGTCCTGGACGGCGGCGCTCCGTCATGACGCGCGCCGAGCGAACGCGGTGCGCCTGGGCGTCGAGCGACGCGTTGCTCGCCGCCTACCACGACGCGGAGTGGGGGAAGCCGGAGCGCGACGCCCGCGCGCTCTGGGAGAAGCTGATGCTCGACGGCTTCCAGGCCGGGCTCTCGTGGCTCACCATCCTGAAGAAGCGGGACGCGTTCCGGGCTGCGTTCGCCGGGTTCGACCCCAGGAAGGTGGCGCGGTTCGGCCCGGCCGACGTCGACCGCCTGCTCGGCGACGCCGGCATCGTGCGGTCGCGCGCGAAGATCGAGGCGACCATCGGCAACGCACGCGCGTACCTGGCGATGCAGGCCGCGGGCGAGGACTTCGCGGCGTTCGTGTGGGGCATGGCGGCCGGCCGCACCCTCGTCGGCGCCGCGCCGAGGCCCGTGAAGACGCCGCTCTCCGAGGACATGTCGAAGGCGCTGAAGAAGCGCGGCTTCAAGTTCGTGGGCCCGGTCATCGTGTACGCCTGGATGCAGGCGACGGGCATCGTGGACGACCACGAGGATGCCTGCTTCGTGCGGGCGAGCCGGCCGAAGAAGCGGGGGTCGTGAG
>JAQBQL010000103.1 GCA_028287035.1 Labilithrix sp.
CCCGGTGCGAGCGCGCCGGCTGCGAGCGCCGCCGCGAGCGCGCCGGCAGCGGCCGGTGATCTCGCGGCCGCCAACGCCGCATGCGGGACGAAGCCTCTCCCCGACTGCCCGCTGCAGGCCTGGATGAAGGCCAACACGAACCCGTTCATCGCGGACAACGACATGCCGGCCCTCGCGGCGGCGCTGGACCGCGCGGCGACGTTCGCGCCCCCCGGCTACACCACGTGGGCCTCCATCGCGAAGGACGGTGCAAAGGCCGCGAAGGCCGGCGACCTCGCGGCCGCGAAGGCCTCGTGCCGGACCTGCCACGAGCAGCACAAGGCGAAGTACAAGGCGGAGCTACGCGGGCGGAAGATCTAGGCCCCGATGGCGACCACCGCTCGCGCGAAGACCCTGCGCGGCCCGAGGCTGGGACGGCCGACCGGCAAGTTCACCCAGCACCGCCGCCTCGACAAGCTGCGCGAGGTGCTCGAGGGCGCGCCCCTCGGCCTGACGCTCGACGAGCTCGCGAGCGCGCTCCACGTCGACCCGCGCTCGGTGCGCCGGTACCTGCGCGAGCTCGACGGCTCGAAGGACAACGACAAGTTCAGCGAGCTCGAGAGCGTCCCGGTCACGCCGGGCGGCGCCCATCGCTGGCGCATCAAGCCGGGCGTCCGCGGCCGGGCCGTGACGATCCGCCGCGCGCAGGCGTACTCGCTGCTCTCGACGCGGCGCGCGCTCGAGGTGCTCCGCGGCTCCGCGCTGTTCGACGAGGCGGACCTTGCGCTCTCCCATATCGAGAAGGTCGCGCAGACCCCCTTCCGTGCCGCGGGACGCGCCGAGATCTCCGGGCAGCGCGGCCTCGAGGCGCGCTTCTTCTGGAACCCGCCGCCGGCGCGCAGCTACGCGTCGCGCGGCGAGGACCTCGACGAGGTGTTCCGCGCGGTAGCCGACCTCCGCGTGCTCCGCTTCCGCCCGCGCACGCGCGCTGCCGAGACGCGGGCCGAGCGCGTCGTGTTCCACCCGTACGCCATGGTCGTCCACGACGGCTCGATCGTGGTCCTCGGTGTGCGCGGCCAGCCCCGCTCACCGTCGCGCGGCGAGACCGACGAGGACGGCGAGCCGGCGGTGGAGGTGCTCACCCTCGAGGTGATGGCGGAGCTGCGCGCGAGCGAGACGGAGCACTTCGATCTGCCCGCCACCTTCGATGTCAGCCACTACGTCCACGGCGCGTTCGGCCTCGGCCGGCCCTCGAAGACGCGCGCCCTCGTCGAGTTCGACGCGCGCGTCGCCGACGAGATCCGCGCGAAGAAGTGGATCCGCGACCAGCGGATCGCGATGAGCGTGGACGGGCGCCTCCGCCTGTCCGTTCCGCTCGTCAACGTCGATGCCTTCGTGACCTGGGTGCTCTCGTTCGGGGACGCGGCGCGCGTCGTCGATCCACCGGAGCTCGCCCGCCGGGTCGCCACCACGCTGGAACGCGCCGCAGAGAGGTACCGATGAGCCGCGAGTTCGACATCGTCCTGTTCGGAGCCACCGGTTTCACCGGCAAGCTCGTCGCCGACTACCTCGCCACGCGCGTCGAGAAGCCGCGCCGCTGGGCCATCGCCGGCCGCAGCCGGGAGAAGCTCGAGGCCGTGAAGCGCGATCTCGTCGCCCGCGACGCACGCCTCGACGACCTCGAGGTCCTCGTCGCGGACGGGCACGACGAGGCCTCGCTCGACGCCCTCGTGCCGCGCGCCGCCGTGGTGTGCACGACGGTCGGACCGTTCGCCGCCAACGGGAAGAAGCTCGCGTCCGCGTGCGCGCGCCACGGCACCCACTACTGCGACATCACCGGCGAGGTGCCGTTCGTCCGGTCTTCGATCGACGAGAACCACGCGGTCGCCGTCGAGCGCAAGGCGCGGATCGTCCACTGCTGCGGCTTCGACTCGATCCCCTCGGACCTCGGCGTCCACATGCTCTGGGACCACGCGAAGAAGCAGGGCGGCTCGCTCACGTGGACGAAGGGCTTCATCGGCGAGATGAGCGGCACCGCGAGCGGCGGCACGGCGGCCACCGTGCTCGCGATGGCGGAGGAAGCGGTCCGCGACCCGAAGGTGCGCCGCCTCCTCGGCACCCCGCACGCGCTCGACCCCGAGCTGCCGCGAACGCGCAACACCGATCCGTTCGAGCAGGACGTTCACGGCGTCGCCTTCGACGCGGACATCGACCGGTGGACCGCTCCGTTCGTGATGGCCGCCATCAACACGCGCATCGTCCGCCGCTCGAACGCGCTCGTCGGCTACGGCGACGGATTCCGGTACCGCGAGGCGATGAGCCTGCCGCGCGGCCCCAAGGGCTTCCTCGCGGCGGCCGCGGTCTCCGCCGGCACGGTCGGGTTCATGCTCTCGGCCGCGCTTCCGCCGACCCGCGGCCTCCTGCAGAGGTTCGTCCTCCCGAAGCCAGGCGAAGGACCGAGCAAGGAACAGCGGGACCGTGGACACTTCACGTTCCGCCTCGTCGCCGAGGGCACGGGCGAAGGCGGCCGCAGCATGCGCGCGCTCGCCACCGTGCGCGGCACGAGCGATCCGGGCTACGGCGAGACCGCGAAGATGCTCGGCGAGTCCGCGCTCTGCCTTGCCGAGGACGACGCGCTCCTCGAGCCGCGCTACGGCGTCCTCACGCCGGCGAGCGCGATGGGGATGCGTCTCGTCGACCGGCTGCGTCGAGCAGGAATGACGTTCAGCGTCGAAGGTCGTTAGTTGCCACGGCGCTCTTGCCGTGGAATATCGGTCCCATGAGCGCCCTGAAAGTCCTGCCCACGCTCGAGCCGGTCGTCGCGAAGAAGCCGGCCGTCGACCCGTCGACGCTCGCCTACAAGGATCTTCTCCGCGGCCCGTTCTGGCAGCGCATCCCGGCCTACGCGAACGTCACGGAGGAGCAGTTCCTCGACCACAACTGGCAGGCCAAGAACAGCATCACGAACCCGCAGAAGCTCCTCTCGGCGGTCCAGGAGCTCGTCCCGGCGGCGTTCATCGAGGACGCCGAGCAGGGCTTCAAGCACTCGCCCATGTCGGTGCGCGTCAGCCCGTACCTGCTCAGCCTCATCGACTGGTCGAAGCCCTACGAGGATCCGCTCCGCATCCAGTTCATCCCGATGGGCTCGCGGCTCTTCCCGGACCATCCGAAGCTCGACCTCGACTCGCTCCACGAGCAGGCCGACGCGCCGGTCCCCGGGCTGACGCACCGGTACCGTGACAAGGCGCTCTTCCTCGCGCTCGACACGTGCCCCGTCTACTGCCGCTTCTGCACGCGCAGCTACGCGGTCGGCGTCGACACCGAGGAGGTCGAGAAGGTGAGCCTCAAGGTCTCGAGCGACCGCTGGGCGCGCGCCTTCCAGTACATCGGCTCGCGCCCCGAGCTCGAGGACATCGTCATCTCGGGCGGCGACGCGTACCAGCTCCGCGCCTCCCAGATCGAGGAGATCGGCGAGGCCCTGCTCGCGATCCCGAACGTCCGCCGCATGCGGTTCGCGACGAAGGGCCCGGCGGTCATGCCCCAGAAGATCCTGACCGATCACGCGTGGACCGACGCGCTCACCCGGATCGTCGAGAAGGGCCGCAAGCTCCACAAGGAGGTGGTGCTGCACACGCACTTCAACCACCCGAACGAGATCACGGGCATCACCGAGGACGCGATGAACAAGCTCATGGGGCGCGGCATCATCGTCCGCAACCAGAGCGTGCTGCAGCGCGGCGTCAACGACTCCCCCGAGACGATGACCATGCTCGTCAAGCGCATGGGGCACCTCAACGTGCACGCGTACTACGTCTACGTGCACGACCTCGTGAAGGGCGTCGAGGACCTCCGCACCACCGTCGACACCGCCATCTACATCGAGAAGCACGTGCGCGGATCGACGGCCGGCTTCAACACGCCGACGTTCGTGGTCGACGCGCCGGGCGGCGGCGGCAAGCGCGACGCGCACTCGTACGACTACTACGACCGCGAGACCGGGATCAGCGTCTACACCGCCCCGAGCGTGAAGCTCGGCCAGCACTTCCTCTACTTCGACCCGCTCCACCAGCTCTCGACGGCCGCGCAGCGTCGCTGGGCGGATCCGGCCGAGCACGAGGTCATGATGAGCGCTGCCATCGCGAAGGCGAAGGAGCACGCGCGCTGAAGGAAGGTCAGTTGGCGCAGCCGAGGCACTTCGCGATCGTCGGCCTCGGCGCAGCCACCGTCTTCACCTTGGCGCGGTCGAAGCGCTGCTCGAAGACCACGATGTCGTCGGTGCTGCCGACCGTGAAGGGCTTCGACGGGCTCACCGGCAGAAGGTGCTCTCCATCCTTGCCGGACGTGTCGAGGGTCACCTGGAACTGCTCGCCGGGCGCCGCCTCGAGCGCGAAGTGGGCCGCGCCGGACATGTCCGTCCGCGTCACGACGTTGCCGAGATAGAGGACCGGGAGGTTCGGTCCGTGCTCGGCCTTCACGGCGACGACCACCTTCCGCTGGGTGGGTGGGCAGGCCACGTTGAACACCGGAGTGCGCCCGTCGCGCGTGCGGGCGACGCGGATCGACAGCGCCTTCGCCGGTGACGTGAAGCCGGGCGGGCAGGCGACGCTCGCGAGGGCCATCTCTCCGTCGGCCCCCATGAACGTGAGCTGCGCGCGGCCGTCGGCGCCCGTGGTGGCGACCGGCCTCTCGTCCCGGGTGACCGTCGCGCCGGCGAGCGGCCTCCCCGGGTCGCTCTCGACGAGCACGGTAACGGTGAAGGGCGGCGGAGGAGGAGCTTCGAGGGCCCCCTTCGCGCAGCCCGTCGAGAACGCGGCGAGCGAGGCGAGCGAGAGGAGGAGGAGCGCGCGGGGAGCTCTCGGCATGGAGGTACCTCGTACGGACGAACGCGCGTTCCGGTTCCCACTTCGTCGTCCCCCGTCTGGATGACGCGCTCCTTGACCGCACCGGCGCCTTCGATACCGTTTGCTCGGATGAGGATCCTCGCGTTCGGGTGCCTGGTCGTCGCGTTCGCCTCCACGAGCTGCAAGGACCTCGACCCGCCGCCGCTCCCGCCCTTCCAGATCTTCGTGCGGATCGAGAGCGATCCAGGGCAGCGCGTGGCCGGCGCGGTCATCAGCCGGAACAACAAGCCGCTCGGGACGACCGGCGCCGACGGCCGCGCGATGCTGACCCTGACGGGCGCCGAGGGCGAGACCACGGACGTCATGATCAAGTGCCCGGATCAACTCCAGTCTCCGACGAAGCCGACGAGCGTCCGGCTCACCCGCTTCTCCGACAAGACGAAGGTGCCGGAGTACACCGTCATGTGCCCGCCGACCCTCCGGAAGGTCGTCGTCGCCGTGAAGGCCGACAACGGCCCCAACCTGCCGGTCGTCTATCTGAACCACGTCATCACGCGAACCGACCCCTCGGGGGCGGCCCACTTCGCCCTCGAGGTCGCGCCCGGCGCGCAGTTCCAGGTGACGCTCGACACGCAGGAGAACGCGCGGCTCAAGCCGGTGAGCCCGTCGAAGCCCTTCACCGCACCGCAGCACGACGAAATTCTCGTGTTCGATCAACGGTTCGACGTCGAGAAGGAGAAGCCCAAGTTCGTCGCGCGGCCGAACATCCCGCGGGCCCTGAACTGAGGCCCCACGGGGGGTGGGGCTCCGTTCATCCGGTCCAACTACGCGATTGTCCTGCGTCCTCCGACTTGGTGGATCCAACTCGATCCGGCAGATCGGATGAATCGCGATCCACTCCCCCGCCGGGTGCGCAGACCTCGCACCCAACAAAACCTCGACGAGACGTTGTTCGGGAAACAACACGCGGCTCCGGTTCCGCTCTCAGCGGTCGAGATCATCATGGCACGACTCGTGGATATGTTGTCTACGACGCAACGGGGCGGCGCTGACGAAGCGCACTCGCCCCGGAGCGGCACCAACTCGAAACCCGCCCCCCAAAAGCGAAACAGGAGAATTCACATGTCCAAGGCCCAGATGCTTCTCGCCAAGACCCGCGGCGCCACGATGGTCGAGTACGCGCTCCTGATCATCGCGATCATGTTCCTCGCGGCGATCGGCTACCGTAACCTCGGCAAGTCGGTGAAGTCGAACGCCACGGATTCGCAGACCGAGCTCGACAAGCGCTGATTTTGGGAGTGGCGGGTCCGCTACGGCGGCAGTCACTCCAACGTGAGCCCGCATGAGCGTACCGCTACCGCATAGCCACGTAGTCTTCTTCGTAGCTATCGCGGTAGCCGCGATTGCGGCCATCACCGACTGGCGCCGCGGCGAGATTCCGAACTGGCTTTCGTATGGAGCACTGGCCCTCGGGCCAGTGCTCCACGTGGGCCGGATGCTCGCTGCTCATGAAACCATGGAGAGCGCCCTCAGCGAGGGCGGCTTCTCGATTGTCGGCGCACTCGTGTGCGCTCTGGTTCCCGCGCTGCTGTACCGGCAGGGAGCCATCGGGGGCGGGGATCTCAAGCTCCTCGCCGCCCTCGGAGCCCTGCTCCAGACCATGAATGGTGTCGAAGCCCAGATGTACGGGTTTTTCGCCGCCGCCCTGATCGCGCCCGCTCGCCTCGCCTACGAGGGCAAGCTGGTCGACACGCTGAGGAACGCCTTCACGATCCTCGCGAACATGTTCACGCCGAAGGCGAAGCAGAAGCCCGTCGAGGAGACGGCGCTGTCCTGGTTCCGTCTCGGCCCGCCTCTTTTGTTCGGAGTTGCGCTAACTGCGTATCTCCACTGGTAAGCCTCTTGCACCGCTGACGAGCGGAGGACTGCGCCATGATGCGTTGGATTCGTTCGCGCCGACGAGGCGCCGTCATGGTCGAGTATGCATTCCTGCTCGTGGCAGTGGGAATTCCCACCGTCGCCGGCTGCATGGCGGGTGGTGTGCGCATGCTCCGCAACTACCAGGAGGGGCGCGACGCGATCCTCGCGCCGTTCCCGTGAGCGCGCCCGCTCCCAAGAGCAGCTCGAGGCTGCGCGCACTGCACGCCGACAAGAAGGGCGCGGTGCTCGTCGAGTTCCTGGTCGCGATCATGCCGCTCATGATCACGTTCTCGTGTTTCGTTCAGCTCTCGCAGATGGCGACCGCCAAGCTGGTCGTGAAGCACAGCGCCATCGTCGGTGCGCGCGCTGCTTCCGTCATCTCGAACGTGAACAAGAACACGCCGGACCAGCCCGAAGGCGAGAACCGAGCGGACATCGAGCAGGGCGTCCACGCCGCGCTCGGTCCCTGGGACCGCCAGATGGCGAGCGTCCGCGTGAAGATCGAGGACAAGTCGGACTGCAAGGACCCGTACGGCCCGGTGAAGGTCACGGTCACGGCAGCCCACAAGTGCCTCGTCCCGTTCGGCGGCCGGCTGCTCTGCGGCGCGGTCGGCGCAACGCACACGATGGAACAGGCGTACACGATGCCCCACCAGGGCGCGCGTTATGCCGACGGCGATGGCGCCAAGTGTGGGGAAGAGTGATGAACGCCCAAGCCTCCCTCCAGGACCTCCACAACGACAAGCGCGGAGCCATCATGCTGATGGGACTCTGCATGTCGTGTTTCTTGATCGGCTCGCTCTGGTTCCTCATCGGAATCGGCGACTCCATCGTGTTCCGCGACACGATGCAGGAGGCGACCGACCACGCGACGTTCACGTCGGCGGCGCTCCACGCGAAGGGGATGAACTTCATCTCCGCGTGCAACCTGCTGCTCCTCGCGCTCATCGCGGTGCACATCATCATGGGCATCATCCATGACGTGCTCCTCGCGCTCTGCATCGCCAGCATCGGCTTCGGCTGCGGCCCCTGGCTCAGCTGGCGCAAGGTCTACACGGGCTACTCGAAGATCTTCAAGCCCATCGCCGGCGCCATCCACCTCGCCGAGGTCGGCGCCGCCTACGCGTACCCGCTGCTCGGCGCGTACAAGGGCTACACGACCGGCAAGGACTACTCGGAGTTCGGGCCCAAGAAGCACGACATCACGATGATCGTCGTGAGCCCGTCGCTCATCCCGGGCAGCGGCCTCACCGCGCTGATGAACAAGGCGTTCACGCGCACCGGCAAGGGCAAGCCCGGCAAGGACGGCAAGCCGACCGACGGCAAGGGCTTCACCTCCGACGCGAGCGGCGCCAAGAAGGGCCTGCCCGTCGAGGCGAAGAAGTTCAGCGACGTCTGCACGCTCATCTCGAACAAGGCCATGGACGCCGTCTTCGGCGCGAGCGGCAAGGGCGGGAGCTCCGTGATGGGCACCGTGAAGGGCTGGATCGGAACCATCCTCACGTTCCGCTACTGCAACGACCTCGGCAAGGAGAGCCCGGACATCAGCTCGAAGCTCTCCGACGGCAACAGCGAAGTCGACAGCGAGAACCAGAAGAACAAGGACAAGAAGGGCAGCACTCCGCTGACCAAGGCTCCCGTCCCCGGCGGCGGCGGCGGTGAGGGCGGCGAAGGCGGCGGTCTCGCCCAGTGCATGAAGGACGGCAGCGGTCTCGACCCCGGTCTCGACAAGTGGTGGGGCTGCGACGGTCCGCTCGTCCCCTGGGGCGGCACCTCGAACGGCAGCCCGTGGAACCAGGTCTGGGGTCTCAACCTCCACCCCGAGTTCAACGACGACCAGGAGCACCGCGTGGCGATCGGCCAGCGCAAGCTCGGGCTCACCTCCACCGCGAAGTCCCAGATGTACTTCACGGAGGCGGAGTTCTACTTCGACTGCACGAAGGAATGGGACTCCGAGGAGTGCAACGAGGACGACAACGCGGGCTACTCGGTCCAGTGGCGCGCGCGCCTGAAGCGGCTGCAGTTCCCGGAGATCGGGTCTCTGATCTCGAGCTTCGCCGGTCAGTTCATCACGAAGATGGAGGGCTACAAGGCCTTCCAGGACAAGATCAAGGACGGCGTCAAGACCAAGGACAAGGACGGCAACGTCACCACGAGCCCCGGCAATCCACTCGGTAGCGCCTGGGATCAGGCGATCGACAGGGTCTTCGAGGACTACGTGAGCAAGGGCATCACCGACAACCTCGACAAGGTCGGTAAGTACATGAACCCCACGCTCGGCGCGTACCATTGAGGTGCACGATGAAGAAGCTCCTTCCCTCGCGTCTTCGTTCTCGCGCCACGCGCCGCGGCGCCGCCCTCGTCGAGGCCGCGGTCGTCATCCCCGTGATGCTCGTCTTCCTCGGCTGCATCATGTTCGCGGACCGCTCGTACGAGGCGAAGCTCGATCGGCAGACCACGACCCGCGCCGGCATCCTCTACTACGCGTCGCACAACTGCGAAGGTGACGTGCCGGAGGGCGTCGGAGCAGCGGCCGACACCGGCGAGACCGGCACGGGCGACCTGCCCAGCGGCAAGGCCACGGACCCGAACCGCCTCGGCGGCAACGGCAACGCAGCCGGCGCCTCCGCCGGTCTCAGCCGCAGCTGGAACACCGCGCATGCCAAGCCCGACGACACCCCGGTCTACGGCACCGCCGTCCAGGACCGGAAGCGCGTCTTCCTGAATCGCACCATCCACGCCGAGTCTTCGGTCGCCTGCAACGAGAAGCCGTTCCCGAACAAGTGGACCGCGATCATCCAGTTCATCGGCGCGTTCGCCCGCAGCGGCGGCGGTCTCTGAGAGAATCGAGGAAACCATGTCGCTCTTCGTCAGCCGCACCTCACCCGAGAAGAAGAAGCACGTCCGGGGGCTCCTCCGCGCGGGCGGGTACGTCCTCGCCCTCGGCGTGGTCTTCGGCGCCTTCCAGGTGCGCGCCGCGCGCGCCGAGATGGAGACCCGCACGATCCAGCTGGGCCGCCAGATGTACCAGCTGTCGAACGCCTCCACGCACGAGGTCACGAAGGTCGTCATGAACGGCCAGAACATGTTCATCGGCAACTCGGTCTCGCACGACCCGGTCAGCAAGGTGCTCGACCGCTACGAGAGCTTCTGCCAGTCGAACTCCGCGCAGACCGCGGAGAGCTGGCACGAGCTCGGCAAGAGCGAGAAGGCCAGCGAGAGCGACAAGAAGTGGCTGTCGACCGGCGTCATGCGGAGCGGCACCGGCAAGGAAGGCATCGTCGTCTGCTTCACGAAGACGGCGAAGTCGAAGCAGTCCATCGGTGAGGCCGCCAAGAGCTTCGCGGAGACCGGCGACCTCGGGCAGATGGGCGCCGCGCGCTACGTCTACGCGAAGACCACGGACCGGGGGAACACCCACGTCCTCACCGCGTGGACGGACGACACGTTCAGCATCTTCGAGCTCGTCGGCGACGAGTCGAAGGACGTGACCGGCGCCGACTTCGGCGGCGAGATCCCGCGCGTGCCGGACTCGCGCCGCGCGTTCTCGGTCCGCATGGAAGACAGCCCGTTCGGACTGAACGTCTACCAGAACACCGAGGAGCCCGGGAAGATCGTCAAGTACTACGACGACACCCTCCAGGCGAAGGGCTGGACGGCCATCGATCCCGAGATCGCCAAGCGCGAGCCGGGCACCCCGGGCGTCGCGCGCGTTTACGAGAAGGACAACGTCGTGCTCACGGTCGCCGCTTCGCCGGTGTCGGCGGACGCGAAGGACGGGACCTTCACCGTGCTCGGGCTCTCCGGCACGAACGGCGGCATCGCCCAGGGTTCGACCGACCTGCCGGCCGACCCGACGGGCGCGCGGCCCCCGACCAGCGTGAAGCCGGCGCCGGCGAACGAGAAGTGACGCTCGAGCCTTTCGCGACCGCGTCCTTTGACGCGGTCAGCGAGTGGCGCTGACGCAGCAAGGCGCGAATCCCGAAGACGCACGCCATCTCGCATGGTGTGCGTTTCGCGCATTTTGCGCAGCCGCGCACACGCCCGTCGAACGGCGAACGCCCGTGTCGCTGCGGAAGTAGGCGCGCGTCCCGGAACAAAACGGTTAGCATTCGGGTGGGATGAATCGCCGCGCTCTCCTCATCGCCCTCATCGTCGGAATCCTGGGCGTCTTTCTCCTTCTCCTCTACCAGCGTCGCTTCGAGCTCGAAGCGTCCGGCGGTGAGAAGGTCAAGCTGCTCATCGCGATCAAACGGCTCGAACGCGGAAAGCCGATACCGGACGACGCGATCTCGGTCCGCGAGGTTCCGCTCGCCTACGTCGACGATCGCTCGATCCGCGAGGTCGACAAGAACAAGATCCTCGGCCTGAAGGTGGGCACGACGGTGAAGGAGCAGCAGCTGCTGCTCTGGACCGATCTCGCCACCGGCTCGGACGATCACAAGGATCTCAGCTCCCTCGTGCTCCCCGGCTATCGCGCGGTCTCGATCCGCGCGGCGCGCGACGACACGAGCATCTCGCTGATGCGCCCCGGGGACTACGTCGACGTGATCGGCGTCCTCGGCAACGGCACCGGCGAGGCGAAGAGCGCCGTCGTCCTCCTCCAGCGCGTGCTCGTCCTCGCCATGGGCAACGAGACCTCGCCCGACGCGATGGACCAGCGCGACAAGACCAGCAGCTACGTGACCGAGAACCTCCTCACCCTGAGCCTCACCCTCTCCGAGGCCCAGATCATCGCCCTCGCCGCGGAGCGCGGGCGACTCGCCGTGGCTGTTCGTCATCCCGACGATCAGCAGAAGACCGGCGTGACCGACATCAACTTCGACTCGATCCTCGACCCGACGAAGCGCACCCAGATCAAGGGTGTGCGTCCGAGCGGCGGGCCTCCGGTCAACATCACGGGTGGACAATGACAGGAGCTCGCAGCCGGGCTCGTTCGATCGGCTTCGTTCTCTCTCTCGGCCTCGGCGGTCTCTCGGCGCTCACCGCGCTGACCGCTCTCGAGCGCACCGCCTTCGCGCAGAAGGGCGCGGCGCACGAGGAGATCTCGCTCGCCGTCGGCGAGACGAAGACGATCTCGGCGGCCAACGTGAAGGAGTACTCGGAGGGCGTGAAGGGCGTCATCGACGTCGTCCCCACGCCCGATGGGCGCACGTTCGTCCTGACCGGCAAGAAGCCGGGGACGACGACGCTCCTCCTCATCAAGACCGACGGGGGGCAGGTCACCTACGACATCTCGGTCGCGACCCGGAACCCCGAGCAGGTCGAGCGCGAGGTGAAGCAGCTGCTCGAGCCCTTCCCGGGCGTGAAGAGCCGCCGCGTCGGGTCGCGCATCTTCCTCGAGGGCGCGGTCCCCACGGACAGCGACTACAAGCGCATCCAGCAGATCGTCACCGTCTACGGCGGCCAGGTCGACTCGCTGGTCACGGTCGGCGTCGCCGAGCGAAAGCTGCTCATCCGCCTCGACTTCTTCTTCGTCCAGTACTCGAAGACGTCCGGCTACAACGTCGGCGTCGGCTGGCCGACGAACATCCTCGGCACGAACGTGCAGGGGCAGCCCGTCCTCAACAACACCCTGACCTACGACTTCATCTCGCGCACGACGACGACGGCGAATGCGTCGGTCGTCAACCAGCCGCTTCCCCGCCTCGACATCGCGGCGCGGCACGGCTGGGCGAAGGTGATGAAGCAGTCGAGCGTCATCACCGCCAACGGCAACGAGGCGACGTTCCAGAACGGCGGCGAGCAGAACTTCCTGCTCACCGGCATCGGCACCGCGCAGCTCGCGAGCGTGAAGTTCGGCACGAACGTGACGGTCCTCCCTCGCTACGATTCGAACTCGCGCGACGTCGAGATCAAGCTCGTCGCCGACGTCGCCGACCTCACTGCCCCCACGGCGACCGGCGGCCCGCCCGGCCGTAACACCACGAAGCTCGAGACGCAGGTCACCCTGAAGCTCGGGCAGGCGCTCATCCTCTCGGGCATCAAGACGTCGGCGCAGCAGCGCAACGTCGCCGGCCTGCCGGGGCTCAGCGAGATCCCCGTCCTCGGTCTGCTCTTCGGCACCCATGGCCAGGAGAAGCAGGACGTCGAGGGCGCCGTCTTCATCGTTCCCAGCGTCGTCGACACCGTGCCGAAGAGCGCGCTCGAGATGATCAACAACGCCATGGGCACGTACAAGGATTTCACGGGAGAGATCGAGTACATCGACACCTATTCCAAGACGCCGCCGTCCGCGAAGTAGAGGGCGAACGCATCATGAACTTGCAAGTCGTCGTGCAGTCGGACGATGGGACGCAGCGCACGGAGCTCTATCCGGCGAACGGCCCCCTCACGATCGGTCGCCATCCGCAGTGCTCGCTGCGGCTCGACAGCGATCTGGTCTCCCGTCAGCACGCCGTCATCCAGGCCGGTCAGGGCACGCTCCGCGTCGAGGACGTCTCGACGAACGGAACGATCGCCGGTGATCTGCTCCTGCGCCGCGACTCGGTCGACGTGCCCTACGGCACGCCGATCGTGGTCGGCGACTTCACGGTCTTCGTCTACCCCGCCGACCAGCCGAACGCGGCGCAGCACGCGGCCATGACCGCGCGGCAGATGCAGGGAATGCCGCGGCCGAACGGGCAGCAGCAGCAGCACCCGACGGCGCCGCAGCAGCCGTTCAACTCGGGCCAGCACCCGACCCACCCGCACGCGGCGACCGCGATGAACGGGGGGATGAACGGCGCGATGGGCACCGGGCCGAACCCGATGATGAACGGCAACGGCATGGTCGCCCGGAACGGCGCCGGCGGTAACGTGGCCATCAGCGGCGCGATCCCGGCGGTCACCGGGATGAACCCGGTCATCGCGCACGTCGGCGCCGCGCCCGCCGCGCAGGGCGTCCATCTTCCCATGGCCCGCCGCGACGACGCGAAGCACAAGGCCGAGGTCGAGCTCCGTCGCGAGATCCACAAGCTGCTGCTCGAGCACCTCGACCTCGCGACGATCGACGCAAAGAAGCTCGACGACCCGTCGATGCGTCCGAAGGTCCTGAACGCGCTCCGCCGCATCGTCGCGAGCCTGACCGACCGCATCCCGAAGGACATCTCGCCCGACACGCTGATCGGTGAGCTCGCCGACGAGGCCCTCGGGCTCGGCCCGCTCGAGCGGTTCCTCGCCGACCCGACCATCAGCGAGGTCATGGTCGTCGACCCGAACACCATCTACATCGAGCAGAACGGGCGCATCACGCTCTCGCACGCCCGGTTCACCGACGACGAGCGCGTCCGCGCCGTCATCGAGCGCATCGTCACTCCGCTCGGCCGCCGTATCGACGAGTCCTCCCCGCTCGTCGACGCGCGCCTCAAGGATGGCTCGCGCGTGAACGCCGTCATCCGCCCCATCGCGCTCCGCGGGTCGTGCATCACGATCCGGAAGTTCGCGAAGGTGCCGCTGACGATGGACAAGATCGTCTCCTTCGGCACCATGACCGAGCGCATGGGCCGCTTCCTCACGCGCTGCGTGCATGCGAAGCGCAACATCGTCATCTCCGGCGGCACCGGCTCCGGAAAGACGACGCTCCTCAACGTGCTCTCCGGCGCGATCCCGTCGGAGGAGCGCATCGTCACGATCGAGGACGCGGCCGAGCTCCAGCTGAAGCAGCCGCACGTCGTCTCGATGGAAACGCGACCGCCGAACCTCGAGGGACGCGGCGAGTACAGCATCCGCGATCTCGTGAAGAACGCGCTCCGCATGCGCCCGGACCGCATCATCGTCGGTGAATGCCGCGGCGGCGAGGCCCTCGACATGCTCCAGGCGATGAACACGGGCCACGACGGATCGCTCACCACGACGCACGCGAACTCGCCGACGGAGGCGATCAGCCGGCTCGAGACGCTCGTGCTGATGGCCGGCGTCGATCTCCCGCTCCGCGCGATCCGCGATCAGATCTCGGCCGCCGTCCACGTCATCGTCCAGCAGAGCCGCATGTCCGACGGCACGCGCAAGGTCACGCACATCAGCGAGGTGACGGGCATCGATCACGAGACGTCGGAGATCGAGCTCCGGCCCATCTTCGAGTACGTGCGCACCGGGACGGGCCCGAAGGGCGAGGTCATCGGCGAATACCGCGCGACGGGCTACCTCCCGAGC
>JAQBQL010000125.1 GCA_028287035.1 Labilithrix sp.
GGTTCGCTGCGGCCGCTCCGCCGGCGTCGCGGCGCCATCACCCTCGACGACGCGAAGGCGGAGCTCGAGGAGGCCAGCGAGCGCGACGGCATCTTCGACCTCCTCTTCGATTTCGCGCGGCAGTACTTCGATTACACCGCGGTCTTCGTGGTGCACGGCGAGATCGCCGAGGGCCGCGACGCGTTCGGCGACGGCGCCCCCCGCGACCGCGTCGCCCGCATCGGCGTGCCGCTCGACATGCCGAGCATCCTCGCCACGGCGCGCGCCAAGAAGACGCCGCTCCAGCGGGTCCCCGCGGCGGACGGGCTCGACGCGATCCTGATGAGCGATCTCGGCCGCCCGGGCCGCACGGTGTGCGCGGTGCTGCCGGTCATCGTCCGCACGCGCGTCGTCGCGATCCTCCTCGGCGACGGCGGCGAGACGGGCCTCGATCAGAAGACGCTCGCCGACGTCGAGGGCATCGTGGCGCTCGCGAGCAACGCGTTCGAGCGTGTGATCGTGCGGCGGAAGCTGAAGGGCTCGCTGCCCCCCGGCCAGACCGAGTCGATGCTGCCGGGCGGCGGATCGCTGACGCCCCCGAAGCGCGGAAACGAGATCTCGAACCGGCCGTCGGTCGAGGAGCTCGCGGCGCCGATCCGCGAGCTGATGAACGAGCCGATGTCGCTCAGCGGGGACACGCTGCGCCAGCCGCAGCCCGACGTGCTCGACCCGTCCACCGAGGGCGGCGACGCGCGCGCGGGGAGCTCGCAGCAGCCGCCGCCGCTGAACCTCCTGGCCGGCCGACGTCCCTCCGGGGCGCCGATCCCGCGCGAGGAGCCGTCGACCTCGGCCGCGCCGCGGAGCCGTCGTCGCGGCGAGGCCCCCAGGCTCGACTTCCAGGCGGTGCCGTCGGTTGCGCCGATGTTCGCGAGCGAGGCGTTCGCGGGCGACGAGGTCGAGCGGCAGCTGCTCGCCGAGATCCACGGGCGCGCCGAGCCGCCCCCGCCCGCGAGCGAGCCGCCGCCGTCCCCCCTCGCGACGGAAGAGCCCGAGCCGGCGACCCCACGGGACCCGCCGCGGGAGCTCGCCATCGAGCCGCCGCCGTCCACCCAGGTCCTCTCCGCCGCGGACTCCGATGTCGTCCTCGTCGACGCCGACTCCGCGGAGACCCCCGTGGCACCGATGGTCGACATGGACGGGTTGACGCCCATCCACCCGCCGGTCTCCGCCGCGCCGCTCACCGCGCCGTCGGCGTCGCCGCTCGTCTCTCTCCCCGGGGCCATCACTGCGGTGTCGCGCCGGAACGCGCCGGGGGGTCCCCGGCTGATGCCGCCGTCGGAGCAGGTGATCAGCGTGCCGGCGCATCGTCCGCCGTCGTCGCGGAACCAGAACCAGGCGCCGCTCCCGTCGGTCATCGTGGACGTGTCGAGCGAGTACATCGACCTCGTCGACCGCGTCATCAGCGGGCGCATCGGTGCCGAGGAAGCCGAGAACGCGCTCCTCCGCGCGGGCGGACACGCGATGCCGGCGATCATGGCGCGCTTCCCGGGCCCGATCACCCTCGAGCAGGAGCGCCTCTTCCACGGGCCGCTGCCGCGCGTTTCCGAGGGCGGTCCGGTCATACGGCTCGTCGCCAGCCAGCGCCGCACCGCGTTCCCGTTCGTGATGGCCCACGTCGCCGACACCGACGCCGAGAAGCGGTTCTGGGCGACCTACCTCCTCATGGAGCTGCCGTATCCGGACACGCTCGAGGCGATCCTCTCGCGCGTGTTCGACGAGCAGCCGCGCATCCGCCGCGTCGCCCGCGCCGCCGCGCGCGCTTTCGCCGAGGCCCATCCCGGCACCATCGTCGAACGGCTCGACCTCGTGGCGAGCGACGCGGGCGAGGCGCGTGAGCGGCGTGTCATCGCCGTCGAGACGCTCGGCGAGACGCGCGAGGTGTCGGCGGTGCCGTCGCTCATCCCGCTCCTCGACGACCACGATGCCGAGGTCGCCAGCGCGGCGCGCTCCTCGCTGGTTGTCATCACCCGCCAGGACTTCGGGGGCACTCCGCAGAAGTGGTCCCTCTGGTGGGCCCACAACCACGACCGGCACCGGGTCGAGTGGCTCATCGACGCGCTCATGCACGACCAGGGCGCGATCCGCGCGGCCGCCGGCGAGGAGCTGAAGAACACCACCAAGGAGTACTTCGGCTATTACGACGATCTTCCGAAGCGCGAACGCGAGCGCGCCCAATCGCGGTATCGCGAGTGGTGGCAGAACATCGGCCGCGTGCGCTTCAGCCGCTCTTCGTCGTCGCGGACCTGAGGCAGGCGAGGCTCTCGTCCTCGGTGCCGCCGTAGGTGGCGCCGAGCCACGCGTCGACGATCTCGGCTGCCACGGCGTCCGAGAGGAGCCGGAGGCTGAGTGCGAGCACGTTGGCGTCGTTCCACGTCCGGGCGCCGGCCGCGGTGGCGCCATCGACGCAGAGCGCGGCGCGGACGCCCGGAACCTTGTTGGCGGCGATCGACGCACCGGTCCCCGTCCAGCAGCACACGACGCCCTGATCGTACGCCCCGGTCGCCACGAGGCGCGCTGCCTCCGTGCTGACGGGCCCCCACACGCCTTTCGGCAGCACGGTCACGTCGTGGCCACGGTCGCGAAAGCAGGCCGCGAGGCGCTCGACGACCGGCACGGCATCGTCAGTGGCGATGACGATCTTCATCGCGCCGCCCTCAGTCCGTGCCGGCGGTGAGGCGCGCGCGCCAGTCGCTCGGCAGGTCGAGGAAGCCGTCGTTGTAGAGCATGTCGTAGATGCACTCGCAGACGATCTCGCACATGTCGCTGAAGATCGAGGGGTCGGCAACGAACTGGAGCGTCTCGCTGCGGAACTCGCCGAGGCTCTCGCGCACGCGCGTGAGCATCTCGTCCTCGACGAACGGCACGAGGCGCTGCAGGAAGCGGCGCTCGAAGGCGATGCGGAAGGTCGGGAAGGCGCTCGCGCTGATCTTGTAGCTCGCGCCGGTGCGCGCATCGGCGAGGCGCGCCTCCTTCACGACTTCCCAGGACAGCTCGCCGAGCATCGGCGGCAGCTCCACGGTGAAGAACTGCGCGAGCACCTCGTTCAGGAACTTGATGAGCGTGTTCAGCTCGGGGGTCGTGCGGGCGAGGAAGTCGTTCCGCAGCTCCTTCACGATCGCGTAGAACTGCTCCTTCGCGCGGTCCCGCACCGCGTCCTGCGCGTACTGGAAGCCGTCGAGCTGGGCGAGCACGTCGTCCTGCGCGCGCACGAACGCGTGATAGAGCGCTTGGTCGGCGAAGCGCATCGCCTTCACCTCGTCGACGCTCCCGCGGATCCGATCGTGCAGCTCGCTCGCGAAGAACGTGCGCGCGAACCGCTTGCTCACCTCGCCGAGCTTCCGCTCCATGATGGTGGCGAGCTTGCCGGGCCGGAAGATGCGCCCCAGCATCTCCTTCAGGGTCTGGATCAGCTCGATCTCCAGCTGCGCGCGGTCCTGCGTGGGCGGCGGACGGCTGACCGGCCCCTTGGCGCGCGCCGCCGCCTGCAGCCCCTGCAGCTCCTCGATGACCTGCTGGGTGACCGCGTCGAGCTCGGGGCTCGTCGCGAGCTCCGCCTTGTAGTGCACGACCTTCGCCTCGAGCTGCTCGTCGCGGAGCGCCAGGGCGATGTCGGCGAGGGACATCTTGCCGGCCGTGGTCATGAAGCCCTCCGGAGAGGGCTGCGGCGCCGCGCGGTCCGCCACGGGCATCCGCTTGCTGGAGGTCGGCAGGGGCGGAGGCGCCACGGGCGGGAGCTTGCCCTTCGGTCCGTCGGTGGGCATGAAGTCCGATATTACTCCGCGTAGCGATTCGAGAAACGCAATTCCTGGCCGTAGGGATAGAGGTCCTCCTGCACGCCGGCCTTCACCTTCTCCTGGAGAGACCGCCAGTAGGCGGCGTCGGCGAGCGCGCGGTGGTGCTCGAGGAACACCTCGCGCGGCCGTCCCGGGGGCACGAGGAAGGTCGGAAACTGCTCGGGGAAGACGTCGTTCTTCTCGACGGAGAACCACGGGTCCGACGCCATCTCGTCGTCGTCGTGGCGAGGCTTCGGGAACGTGCGAAACGTCACGTCCGTCAGATCGCAGATCTCGTCGTAGTCGTAGAAGACGACCCGCCCGAAGCGCGTGACGCCGAAGTTCTTGAGCAGGAGGTCGCCGGGAAATATGTTGGCGCCCGCGAGCTCGCGGATGGCGTCGCCGTATTCGACGATCGCGCGGCGGAGCGCGTCGTCGTCGGCCGCCTCGAGATACAGGTTGAGCGGTACGAGGCGCCGCTCGATGTAGAGGTGCTCGATGACCACCTGGCCCGGGCCTTCGAGCGTGCCGTCGACGATGTCGAGCTGCGAGGGCGCGAGCTTCTTGAGCTCCGCGAGCAGCGCGCCGTCGATGCGGTCGGCGGGAAACGCCACGTGCGCGAACTCCAGAGTGTCGGCCATGCGACCCACGCGATCGTGCTGTTTGACGTAATCGTACTTGGCCTCGACCGTGGCGCGGTCGGTGTCCTTGGGCGGCTCGAACGAGTCGCGAATGACCTTGAAGACGTAGGGATAGGAGGGAAGGGTGAAGACGAGCATCACCATTCCCTTCGTACCGGGAGCGAGCACGAACGTGTCGCTCGAATGCCGAAGATGCTGTTGCAGGTCACGGAAGAAGAGCGTCTTTCCCTGCTTCTGGAGCCCGACGAGCGTGTAGAGCTCCGCCTTCGGCTTGGTGGGCGCGAGCGACGACAGGAATTCGACGTACGCCGACGGTACTTCCATGTCGACCATCATGTACGAGCGGCCCAGGCTGAAGATGCGTCCGACGAGGGCCGGGTCGAGCAGCAGCGTGTCGACGAACAGCTTTCCTTGGTCGTCCTGGAGGAGCGGAAGGACGACCGGCGTCACCGACGTCCCGTTGATGACGCGCGCCACCACGTACGCCGCCTTGTTGCGGAAGAACAGGGAACGAAGGACGTGCACCTGGAAGTTCTTGTGCTGCGTCCACCCCTCCGGGAAGGCCTCGGTGATCGCGCGCGTGATGCAGTCGAGGTCGCGCTCGAGATCCTGGTAGGGAGTCGCGAGGCCGAAGCTCGCGAGCAGCTCGCGGAACGTGTCACGCAGGTCGGCGGACCTCGGGTAGTAGCAGGCGTATGCCGGCTCGTCGCCGTCGAGATGCTCGGTGGACATGACCGGACGATCGAAGATGAAGGCGTTGTTGTAATACTGCCGATCGAGGAGCCGCCGCGCGACGGAGTTGAAGAATGTCTCGGCGCATTCCGGCTGCTTGTGGCTCGCCTCGTAGAGGAGCGCGATGAACTCCGTCTTGATGCGCCGCCACAGCGCTTCCTCGCGGCCGGCGTCGGGGAAACGGGCGGTGACGGCGGCCACGGCCTCCGCCACGCGCTGATCGTACATCCCGAGCCGGGCGCGCTGCGCCCTCGCGATCCCTGCCCAGTCGGCCTGCTCGAAGAGCGCGCGCGTCCGGGCGCTCGACTCCCGGAACACGCGGTAGTGATGGTCGAAGCCGTCGAGGATCGCCTGGGCGATGTCGGTGCTGAGCGTCATCGGCTGATCGCCGAGGTTACCTCGTCACGTCGCGCTCGGCATCGGTCCCTCGTCCGGCGCCGCGTCGCTGCCGCCTGCTCCGCCTGCGCCCGCCGAGCCGCCCGAGAAGGTGCCGCGCACCGACTTGGGGGCGTTGGGGGAGGCCGCGCCCATGGGCCCGCCGTTCAGCCCGATCTCCTCGTCGAGCTGCGCGTCGAGCAGCTCCTGGTCGTGGTCACCGGCGAGCGCCGCGCCGCTGGCCGCGCCGGCCACCGCGCCGACGATCGCGCCGACCACCGCCCCCGGAGGACCGGCGAAGGCCCCGAGCATGGCCCCCGTCGCGGCACCGGCTGCGGCGCCCGCGGCCGCGCCCGTCGCCGGGCTGTCAGGAGTCACCTGCTGGGGCACTCCTGCGCGGCGGAGCGACTCGGGCGAGATCGGCGAGGTATCGGGATTTTTCATGAATTTGCCTCTGGAGCAGTGGCAAGAGCAAGTACCGGGCCCGATTTTTCTTGCTCGGGCTGGCACGGGGGCATGCCATTAAGCCCTCTCCCATGTGCTGCTTCTCCCGCTCGGTCGAGGGCGTGTCGTCGACCCGGATCTTCGCCCGTCCGCTCGAGGGTGATCGCCAGCTGATCGTGTACGGGATGACGGTCGGCCTCACCGAGGACACGGCGATGATCCTGCCCGTCCCGGTGCCGCCCGGCTCCGCGGAGGACGCGGTGCGGTTCGTCGACCTCTCCGGCTGCCCTCGCTTCTTCGAGGAGCTCGGGACGATGTTCGTGCGTCCGCGCTCGGCCGTGGCGATCGACACGGAGCGACCGGCGACGGCCGGGCTGCTCGCGGTGCACGAGGTCGGCGACTTCGAGGCGTCGTTCGTGCCTTCGCCGAGCCACTTCAACCGGCTCGACCCGCGCTTCCGTTTGCCGCTCGACGTGTGGGACGCGATCCCGGGCTATCACGATCACGGCTTCTGCGTGTTCAAGCTGCGGACGAGGAGCCGGCCGAGCGGCTTCTTCGGTCGCTTCAAGACGAAGGTGCCCGCCGAGGTGCACGCGGTTCATCCGATGGCGTTCGAGTTCCCGCGCCGGGATGCTTCGGTGCTGTTCTACCCGACCGTCCACGTCCACGACGGCATGGTGCATCCCGTCGCCGACTTCGATCACACGCTCTATTGCCAGGTTGACCGCGCGTGGGAGCCGCTGATGGAGTGGGAGCGCTCGGCGATGCGCGGCGCGGAGCTCGCGAGCGAGGCCGCCCGCGAGCACCTCGACGGCGGCGCGTTCGTCTGGAAGCGCGAGCTCCGGGGCGAGCTGCCGAACCGCGACACGACACTGAACGAGACGCGGCTCAGTGCGCGCACCGCGGTCGCCGAGCACTTCCGCGTCCGCATGTGCGCGGCCTGGGAGCATCTCGTCGACGACGGCAAGACCGAGCTCGCGCCTCACGTGAAGAAGTGGATGCGCGTCGGCGAGGCAGAGCGCGTGCGCATCCGTGAGGTCGTGCGCGCCGAGATCCAGCCGCTGCTCGAGCGGCGCGCGGGCGAGTGGGGCATCGGCCGGTTCGCTCACGAGCGCCCGTGGGTCTGCGTGCGCGCGTCGAACGACCGGATCGAGCCGCAGGAGCTCCACCTGACGTTCGAGGCGGACCCGCACGAGGCTGCCCTCGCGGAGCTCACGTCCGCCTTCCAGGTCGCGCTGGACCGAGCGACCGCGAGCTCGGTGCCGCCGAGCCGGCTCCCTCCGTCGATGCCTCCCGGGTGATCGCGGGCGCGCGATCGAGGGTCGCGTGAACGCGCGTCGACTCAGCTGCGTTCGTAGGTCGCCACGATCTCGCCCCAGGCGAGGACGTGATCGCGCATCTCCTCGAGGAGGGTGCTGCGCCCCGCGCCCTGCTCGAGGTCGATGACCGTGTCGAGCGCGAACACCTGGAAGTGGTAGTGGTGAATGCCGTGTCCGGCGGGCGGAGCGGCGGGCGTGAACCCGTCCGTGAGGAGGCTGTTCTTGCCTTCGAGGTGGGCGTGGCCAGGCGCGATCCCGGAGACCTCGGCGGGCATCCCGTAGACGAGCCAGTGCACGAACGCGCTGGGCGTCGGCGCATCCGGATCCTCGGCGATGACGACGATCGAGCACGTCCCGGCGGGCACGTTCGACCAGGCGAGGGTGGGGGGCACGCCGGCGCCGTCGGTCGTGAAGGCGCGTGGCAACGACCCGCCGTCCGTGAAGGCGGAGCTCGTCACGTCGATCGTGCGAAGCGGGACGACGCCGAGCCGCCGCGAGGCGAGCGTTTCATCTCCTGCGCGAAGCGGAGCGATGGCGCGACCGAGCGTGAACTGGAGATCGTGAGCGAGTCCCATGCGCGCTCCTGCAGCAGGGAACGTGCCGTCGCGCGCCTGATGTAGCCCTGCCGAAGTTAGGGGCTTGACCTTGGTCGAGCCGCCGACTAAGTTCCGCGGCGTTCCAAGGAAGTCTCTTGGATGGTGCCGCGCGGTGGAGCAGCCTGGTAGCTCGTCGGGCTCATAACCCGAAGGTCGTAGGTTCAAATCCTACCCGCGCAACTGAGTGGTGAACGCGAGGTTGGCTCATCGAGCCAGCCTCGCGTTTCTGCTTTGTGGCCGAGGCCTCGCCAAACGAGTGCGTCGCCTACGAGGACGCGGACCGCCAACTTCGCGTCGGCGAGACCGAGGCTGATGGGGTCAGGCGCGCCCTCCTGCGCGTGCGTCGTGTCGGGCACCGAAGGAGCGGTTTCGACGAAACGACGCTTTAACATTCGCGTGAACGACCGGACGCCGCGGGCCGTTGATGCTGGAATGCGAACGACTGCGTCACTTGCGACGGCCTCTTCGGCCATGTTTCTCCTCATGCTCGCCGCGTGTTCGGCAGCAGGGGGGCCCTCGGGCAGCCCCTCCGTGGGAGCAGCCTCCCAAGGAGATGCCGCGACCGGCGCCGCCATCGACGCGACGACGGCGCGACCTGCAGGCGTGATGCTTCCGCTGGTCACTCCCCCCGTTCGCGCCGCGGCGCCTTCCGGTTTGAGCGGCTCGCGAAAGCCACTGTCGAGTCATCCGACGGAGTTGCGAGCGGGCGCGCCGTCGAACCTCGAGGCCCTCGACGCTGCCGACATGAAGAGCCGGTTCTTCACGGAGGGACCGACGAGCATCTTCCGGATCCTGAGCCTCATCGACGCGAGCGTGACCGAGATCAATCAGCGCTCGGCGAGCGGAGATGTGCCATGCCTCGCGACGCCCCCGGTCGCCTACACGCTCACGCCCTTCGGAGAGACCGTCCCGTTCTTTGCGCAATGCACGCAAAGCTCTGGCTCCGGCTTCATGCAGTTCGGACAGAACAACGGTTCGACCTTTTTCTACAGCCTCGCCGGCGCAGGGCCGGTCGCCGTTCAGGTCACCCCGATCGCGGGCGACGCCGGTGATGCCGGTGACGCCGGTGATGCGAGCGACGCGAGCGACGCGAGCGCAACGGGCGCCTACGAGGTGCACGCCTGGATGGCGATCGCCGACGGCAAGACCACGGGCGGCTCGTATGGAGTCATCGAGCTCTTGGCCAATTCGAGCACCAAGAGCTTCGAGCTCGCGGTCGCCGGACGCGGCTTCGGCTATTGCGGCGCCCACTTGAAAGCCGACGGCACGAACGTGTACGAGATCGGCTCGACCGACATGGGCAGCACCTGCAACGAGCCGGCGACGCTATGTGTTTCGGCGAGCGACGTCCTCACGTCGGGCACGTGTGACGATGCGCTCGAGAAATTCGCGCTCGCTCCGCTCGGTCGCATGGCAAGCTCCGGCGCGACAGGCACGCTCGCTGCGAGCGGTTACCCGGGTGAGCCCGACAACAGCATCAATCTCGACGGGTCGCCTTCCGATAGCGTCGTCTTCGGGCCGACGTCGCCGACTCCTGGGGTCGCAACGTTCGGCCCCTAGTAAAGGTCGCGCGAGACAGGCCGATGGCGCGACACGCAACGCCCAGCGGAACGGCGGAGGGTCTTCAGTCGACGGCGTTTCTGCTTTGTGGCCGAGGAGCGAGGAGCGAGCAGAACGCGGAGGGCCGACCAACGCCGGCGACCTCCGCTACGTGCCCACCGACGCGCGATAGCGGCCCGGCGTTTGGCCGACGAGCGCCGTGAACGCCTCGATGAAGCTGCTCGGATTCGACCAACCGAGTCCCATCGCGGTGTCCGTCACGGATGCGCCTTCGCACAGTTCGAGGACCGATCGCTGCACGCGCAAGAGTGTGCGCCACTGATGAAAGCTCATGGAAAGCTCGCTGCCGAAGAGTCGGCTGAGCGTTCGCTCGCTGGCGCCGGCTCGATGACCGAGCTCCGCGAGCGTCGCCGGCGTCGATGGGTCGGTCTGGAGCAGGTCGGTCACCGCCTTGAGGCGCGCGTCGGTAGGCTCCGGCAGCCGCAGCGGATCCAGCGGCGCACGCGCGAGCTCCGTGATCACCACCTCGAGCAACAGACGAGCGCGCGGGCTGTCCGCCGGCTCTCCGTCGCCCATCAACGCGAGGTAGGCCTCGCGCAGGAGCGCGCTCGCGACGACCACGGACGGCTCGCGTGGCAGCCGCTCCGCGAGCGTCACCGGAACGCGGAGGATGCGAATATCCGTCTTGCCGTACGAGTGACCGCCATGCGCGAAGAGCGGAGGCACCCACGTGATCCGATTCGCCGGTGCCACCCACGTGCCGACGTCGGTCTCGGTGACGAGCGCGCCGGAGGCGGCATAGCGGAGTTGCCCGTGGTCATGAAAGTGCCGAGCGATCTCGACGCCGTGAGCCAAGGGCTCGCCGCACAGGGCCTCGCCCGACGAGAAAACAACCTCCTGCGGGTGCGCGGTCACGCGACGTATTCTAGCTCCAATTGACGCGAGGAACAGACGGCCTCGCGCACCACGTCTGGAAGTCCTCGGGCGCTTGTTTCTCGATCGACTCCAGATATCGAGGTTTCCAGGTTTCCCGAAGAAAATCCTCGAGCTTCGTCGGGAGCTGCGGGCGCCGACCGCCATCGTGAAGACGCACGCGGCCGTCGTTCAACGCGTCGACCGTCTGCGTGTCATAGAGCCAGCGCTCGGGGGTGCCAGACCGCGCGAGGAACTCCGCTTCGATCTCTTTTCGGGATCGATCGACGAAACGGTATTCCACCGGCCGTCCGATCTCTCGGCTCACGAGCGCCGCCACCTCGGGCATCGTGCGATCTTCGGAGCCGAGCTCGCGAATCCCGCGATGCTCGCCCGTTGGATGGGTCAGCTCCTGTGCCGCGAGATCGGCGATATCGTGGGTCGCCACCCAGGACAGCTTCACGCGCGGATCGACGGACCACCCGATACCGCCGTATCTGGCGATTCCGCCGGCGAAGAGCAGCATGTTCTCCATGAACCAGCCGGCGCGCAGATGAACCAGATCGATCTTCTTCAGCTCGTTCAACGTCTCGTCGAGGCGATTGAACCCCCCGAAGTGACCAGTCTCGCCTTTTACCTCCGAGCCCATCGCGGACAAGCTGACCGCAAGCTTCACCGGAGAATGGTTCAGGGCATCGACGAAACGCCGAGCGACGAGCGGGTAGTGTCCGTGGAGGTTGTTCCAGTCCGTTTTGACCATCAGGAACGCGGCGTCCACGTCGCGGAAGAACGTGTCGAGCTCTCCGGCGCCCGTGTCGAAGCTCCCGATGAAGGGGTCGGCGCCGATTTCGACGAGTCGGTCGAGCGCCGGCCCGCCTCTCGAGAGCGCCTTCACCTGATGACCAGCGCTCAGCAGCTTTCGGGTGAGCACAGCGCCGATCCTGCCGGTCGCGCCGACGACAGCAATTTTCATGAGATTCTCCTCGACGCCACCATGACTCGCGATCCGTTCGTCGTGCCACCGGTGCCACGCCAGCAATTACGGCAAACCCGCCACGGTGCAGTCATGTGTCGTAAATCGTGCAGTTTTATTTCGGTCGAATAGCCGCACGGCCCGCGCGACGCCGCTCAGGTGAGACGTTGCTGAAGGCTGTCCAGGAGCCACCGCCCGGCCGGACCGAGAACGTGGTCGCGCCGGTGCGCCGCGTAGATGGTCAAGGCCTCCCGCGGCGCGGGGTCATCCACGATCTTGAGGGCGACGAGCTCACCGGCCGCGATCGGTCCCACAACGAGGTGCTCCGGCATCCGGCACCATCCAAAGCCCGCAAGCAGAAAATCGAGACGCCGCCCGAGATCGATGAAGCGCCAGAGTCGACCGCTGACGACGCCGTAGCTCTCGCCGGGGGATGTTCCCGTGTCCGAGAGGACGAGCTGCACATGCCGCTCGAGGTCCGAGCGCCGCGCCGCCCGACCGAGGAGCGCGAGAGGATGGTCCGGCGCCACCACCGCCTTCAGGCGCACGCGCAGGAGCGGATAGGCGATGACGTCGGCCGGGAGCGTCGGCAGAAGGACGCAAAGCGCAACCGCGGCCGAGCCATCCCGCAGGCGCCGCACCGCCCCGCCCAGGCCCTCCGTCGAGAAGCGAAGCGGCAACTCGGGAAACTCGTCGCGAAGCGCGCGCAGGCTGTCGATGAGCGGTGCGGTGGGCACGAGCGGATCGATGGCAATCGCGAGCTCTGGCTCGACGCCGCTCCGGCTATTCGTGGCAACCGCCTCGAACCGCGCCGCGCTCTCGAGCACGAGGCGCGCCTGATCGGCGAGCACGCGACCGACGTCCGTCAGACGTGGCCGGTAGCCGTCGCGGTCGAAGAGAACGACGCCCTGGAGCTCCTCGAGCGTCGCTACCGCCTGGCTGATCGCGGACTGCGCTCGGCCGAGCGCACGCGCTGCCGCCGAGAAGCTTCCTGCGTCGACGATCGTGACGAGGATGCGGAGCTGGTCGAGACTGAGCGTACCAAGCTTTCCAAACTCCATCGGTATGACCGATGGAATCTATCACAACTTCATCACTGCCACAGAAGCTGCGTGCTCGTAGATTCTTCCTCATGAACGTCGCCACGCATGCCGGGTCCGAGAACGCCGCCGAGAGGCGAACCAAGCTCTTCTACGCCTACTGGGCCATTACCCTGGTCCTCATGGTGCCCGGGGCTGGAGGCGGCCTGGTGGAGGTCTTCACGGGCGGCCCGGCGAGCGTCGCGCAGACACTCACGATGCTCGGCTATCCGCTGTACATCATGAAGATCCTCGGGTCCGCCAAGGTCCTGGGTGGGCTCGCCATCTTGAGCGGACGGTTTCCGAAGCTGAAGGAGTGGGCCTATGCGGGCTTCGCCTTCGACTTCCTGGGCGCGACGGCGTCCCACCTCCTCGCTGGCGACGCGGCGCACGCGCCATTCCCGTTCGCCTTCTTCGTCGTCCACATGACGTCCTATGCGCTCTGGTACAAGACGGCGGCGACGCGTCTCCCTGGCAGAGTCGGCTGAGCGCGATCGAGCGAGTCATCCGCACGATGACGGCGAGCTCGCGGGCTGCGGATCCGTGAGCTGACGGGACCGCGGCGGGTCGTGCCGGCGACCTCGCGAAATTCCGCGCGGCCGGTCATGTCCGCTTCTTCCAATACGCGCCGCGGGGCGACCATTACCGTCACCTTCATGAACATCCTCGTCACCGGAGCGACCGGCAAGGTCGGGAGCCGGCTCGCCAAACGCCTTGCGGGCGGTCACCATCGGGTCCGCTCTCTCGTACGCAGCCCAGCACGCGCCGCGGAGCTCGGCCTCGCGCAGCACGTGGAGATCGTGCAAGGAGATCTGCTCGAGGAGGCATCACTCGACCTCGCGGTGCGCGGCATGGACGCGGTCGTTCATTGCGCGGCGTTCTTTCGTGGGGCGACACCCGAAGAGGCCCACGCCGTCAACGATCTCGGCACGCGCCGCCTCGCTATCGCGTCGCGCGCCGCCGGCGTGAAGCGCTTCGTCTTCACGAGCACCGGACTCGTCTACGGGCCGAAGGACGGCCGAGCCGCGCACGAGGACGACGCCTGCGCGCCGATCGACGCGTACCCCCAGAGCAAGCTCGCGGCCGAGCGGTTCCTCTTTGCGCTCGAGGGCCTGGACGTCCGCGTACTGCGCTTGCCCTTCGTCTACGGCGACGGCGATCCCCACATCCAGGAGGCCGTTCCCATGATGCGAGGGTTCCCGCCTTCTCAACGCATGTCGATCGGGCACCACGTCGACGTTGCGCAAGCCGTCGCTCGCGTGCTGGACGCACCGTCGCCGTCCCATCGCATCTACAACGTGGTCGACGACGAAGCCCCGGATCTCGCGACGCTGTTCGCGTCGGTCGGAGCGCCCCCTCCCGACGGCTCGAACGCCGAGCGGGCGCGCGCGTTCGACGCCGTCGCGGACGGACGGCGTCTCCGCGAGGACCTCGGCTTCTCGCCGACGTACCCGCGCCTCGCGGACGCAATCGCGGCCGGCGCCGCGTGACGGAGCGTCCCGTTCTCGGGCCACGACTCCAGCGTCAGAGCGCCGTCGCCACCGCCACGGTCTCCGTCGCCGCCACGTCCGCCTCGATGAACCCGAGCTTCTCGCGGAGCCCCGCGACAGCGTCCGCGCCTAGCGGAAGCCGGAGCGGCGACGAGGCACCACCACCTGCCCCGACTGTGTCGACGATCGCACGCGCCGCCTTTCGCGGGTCGCCCGGCTGCGTGCCCTCGGTCTTCACCACCCACTCGCGGAGCGCGCCGACCGTCGCGGCGTAGGCGCCGCTCTCCGGCAGGTGGTGGAAGCGCGACCCGAAGAGCGCGGTCCGGAACGCGCCCGGTTCGACCAGGAGCACGCGGATCCCGAAGGGCTCCACCTCCTTCGCGAGGCACTCGGAGATCCCCTCGAGCCCGTGCTTCGCCGCGCAGTACGCGCCGAAGCCTGGTGCCGTCGTCAGACCTCCCACGCTCGTGATCTGGACGATCGTGCCGGAGCGCCGCTCGCGCATCGCCGGGAGCACCGCGCGGGTCAGGGCGACCGGACCGAAGAACATGGTCTCCATCGTCTCGCGCAGCTCGTCATCACTCGTCTCCTCCACGGCGCCGAGGATGCTGAACCCCGCGTTGTTCACGAGGACGTCGACCCGTCCGAAGCGGTCCACGGCGGCGGCCACGGCTCGCTCGATCTCCTCGGCCTTGGTCACGTCGAGACGGACGACGAGAACGTCCTCCCGCGACGCCAGCTCGGCGAGCGACTCGACCTTCCGCACCGCCGCGACCACGCGATCGCCACGCCTCAGCGCCTCGTCCACGATCTCGCGACCGAACCCCGAGGACGCGCCCGTCACGAACCAGACCTTGCTCATGGCGATCAACCTACGGCCGGGAAGCACGCCGGAGTACGCCTGAAAACTGCATCCTCTTGTAAGCTGAGCTGAATGATCCCGGACCGCCTCTCTGGCCTCTCGGTCTTTCTCGTCGTCGCCGAGAAACAGAGCTTCACCGCCGCCGCCAAGGCGCTCCGCGTGACCCCTTCCGCGGTGAGCCAGTCGATCTCCACGCTCGAGCGCCGCCTCGGGGTCCGCCTCCTCCAGCGCACGACCCGCAGCGTCGGCGTGACCGAGGCCGGCGAGCGCTTTCTCGCGCGCCTGCGGCCGGCGGTCGACGAGATCGAGGGCGCGTTCACGACGCTCGACGAGCTCCGGGACCGGCCCTCTGGCACGCTGCGGCTCGCGGTGTCGACCATCGCGTGCCGGCGCTTCGTCGAGCCGCATCTCGCGCCCTTCCTCGCGATGCACCCCGACCTGCGCCTCGACGTCGTCGTCGAGGACGGCCTCACCGACATCGTGGCGCGCGGCTTCGACGCCGGCATCCGGCTCGGCGAGTCACTCGACCGTGAGATGGTCGCCGTCCGCATCAGCCCCGACGAGCGCATCGCGGTCGTCGGCGCACCGAGCTACTTCGCGCGCCGTGGAAAGCCGAAGCACCCGCGGGAGCTCCACGCGCACGATTGCATCGCGTACCGCCGCATCACGGGCGGCGACGTGTACCGGTGGGAGTTCACGGAAGCGGGAAGGGACTTCGATGTCGCCGTCGACGGCCGCGTCATCGCGAACGACGGGGCGCTCATGATCCGTGCGGCGCTCGACGGCATCGGGCTCGCGCACGTTCTCGAGTCGATGGTGGAGCGAGAGCTCGCGGAGAAGCGACTCGTTCGCGTGCTCTCCGAGTTCTGCCCGCCCTTCCCGGGCTACTTTCTCTACTACCCGAGCCGCGTGCACGTCCCGCCCAAGGTGCGCGCCCTCGTCGAGCACCTTCGGCTCACGCCACTGCGAAAGACCCGGACCGTCCGGAAGGTGGTGGTGGCACACCCAGGATAAAGTCTCCCTCTGGCGAGCCTCGACGCCGGTCGTAACGTGACTCGCATGCGTTATCGACTGTTCGGCCGCACTGGCCTTTATGTCTCCGAGCTGTGTTTCGGGGCGATGACATTCGGCGGGAAGGGCTTCTACGAGCCCATCGGGAAGACGGCCCAGGCCGAGGCGGACCAGCTAGTGTCCATCGCGCTCGAGAGCGGCATCAACTTCTTCGACACGGCCGACGTCTACTCCGAAGGGGAGTCCGAAACGATCCTCGGCAAGGCGCTCGGGGCGCGGCGAAGAGACGTCGTGCTCGCCACGAAGGTGCGCGGCAAGGTCGGCACCGGACCGAACCAGCAGGGCCTCTCCCGCGCTCACATCATGAGCTCGATCGAGGGCAGTCTGAAGCGCCTCGGAACGGAGTGGATCGATCTCTACCAGATTCACGGTTTCGACCCGGTCACGCCGTTCGACGAGACGCTGCGCGCCCTCGACGATATCGTCCGTTCAGGCAAGGTGCGTTACGTCGGCTGCTCGAACCTCGCAGCGTGGCAGCTCGCCAAGGCGAACGGCATCGCGGCGCTCCATGGCTGGTCGCGCTTCGAGTCCTTGCAAGCCCACTACACGATCGCGACCCGTGACCTCGAGCGCGAGCTCGTGCCTCTCCTGAACGACGCGCAGATGGGGCTCATGGTCTGGAGCCCGCTCTCCGGAGGACTGCTGTCCGGAAAGCATGGTCGTGACGGCAACGGCCCCGACGGCTCGCGCCGCGCCAGCTTCGATTTCCCGCCGGTCGACAAGGAGCGCGCCTTCGACTGCATCGACGCGATGCGAAGGATCGGGGACGCCAAGGGCGCGAGCGTCGCGTGCGTCGCGCTCGCGTGGCTGCTCGCGAAGCCCCACGTCTCTGCGATCATCATCGGCGCGAGGAACGAGGAGCAGCTGAGGGACAACCTGAAGGCGAGCGACTTCGCGCTCGACCCCGCCGACCTCGCCGAGCTCGACAGAGTGAGCGCCGTCCCCGCCGAATACCCGGGCTGGATGATCGAGCTCTTGAACAACATCGGCCGGGCGCCGAAGAACGCTCGCTGACCTCGATGCAGGCGCTCGATCTGGACGGGCCCGCGGCTCGCGCTACGATGCTCTCCGTCATGGACCGCGCTTCGAAGCGTACCGAGCTCGCTTCGTTTCTCCGGGTTCGGCGCTCGCGTCTCGCGCCGAGCAGCGTGGGGCTTCCGAGCGGAACGCGGCGTCGCACGCCGGGGCTGCGCCGCGAGGAGGTGGCGCTCCTCGCCGGGGTCGGCGTGAGCTGGTACACGTGGCTCGAGCAGGGCCGGGACATCCACGTCTCGGAAGGCCTGCTCGAGCGTCTCTCGCAGGCGCTGGAGCTCGATCACGTCGAGCGCTCGCACCTCTTCGAGCTCGCGCAGGGCCGGCCTCCTCCTCCGTCACCGCGCACCGAGGTGCCCAGCGAGGTGGTGAGCGAGGCGCTCCAGCACGTGCTCGACGCACACCCGCATCCGGTCGTCGTGAGCACCACGCGGTGGGACGTCGTCGCCCTCAACCCTGCGGCCGAGGCGCTCTGGGGCGATCGCCGCGGGATGAACTCGCTCTGTTTCATGTTCGACGAGAATGCGCGCCAGCCGAGAACACCGGATTCGATTGCGCACGCGCGCAACATGGTGGCGCGGTTCCGCTACGAGGCCGGGCGCGCCGCGGACCGTGCCCCGTTCGATGAGCTCGCCAGCGAGCTCGCCGAGCGCAGCCCCGACTTCCGCGACCTGTGGGAGGCGCACGAGGTCGTGGCGACTCCGGAAGGCGCGAAAGTCGTGAATCATCCGGCGGTGGGAGACATCGAGCTCGACCACCTCGTGCTGCTGCACGTCGAGCCCGACGGACGGACGCTCCGCGTCACGATCTACACGCCACGGCCCGGCGTCAGTGCGGCGCGTGCTCGTAGTCTGTATTCGGCGCACGTCACGGGAAGAACCCTGGACCGCTGACCGCCTCGTAGCCGGGTGGTACGGGTCCCGGGATGACTTTGCCATCTGGTGGTCTCGCGCGGCGCTCGTAGGGCGGGCGCCATGACCAACTCTCTGCACTTCGACCGCTGACCCGTGGGCGCCGAGGGCGCTCAGCCCGCCCGCGACTCCGCCCGGAATCGCTTCGGCGGAATGCCCACCACACGTCGGAACGCCGTGCTGAACGCGCTCTCCGACTCGTAGCCGACCGCGAACGCCAGCTCCGAGATCGATCTCGTCCCGTGGCGAAGGGCATCGCGCGCCACCGCCATGCGCCACTCGATCAGGTACTCGAGCGGCGCCGTCCCCACCTGGCCCTTGAACGATGCCGCGAAGGCGGAGCGCGAGAGGCCTGCGACGCGCGCCAGCTCCTCCAGCGTCCACCGGTGTGAAACGTCGGCGTGCATCGCGCGGAGGGCGGCGCCGATCCGGTCGTCGCGGAGGGCGCCCAGCCACCCCGCGGGCCGCTCGGGCCGGTCGGCATGGGCGCGGAGCATGTGGACGAAGAGGACCTGCGCAAGGCGGTCGATGACGAGGGAGCTGCCGGCGGCGGTCGTCTCGATCTCGGCGGCGAGGAGCTGGCTCAGGCTCACGAAGTGAGCCCCTCGTGGGTCTCCGGCGCGCACGTGGACCAGCGTGGGCAAGACGTCGAGGAGGAGCGGCGCGTTGCGGTCGTCGAACGAGAACGTACCGCCGCAGATGAAGCTGTCCTCTTCGCTCGGCGGCCCGAGCCTCACGGCGCCATCGGGCGACGCGGCGATCAGAGCTCGCGCCGAGCGCGGCCGCACCGTGAGCGCGCTGGCAAGCACGTAGGCCGGCGGGTTGCCAAGGAGGTAGAAGTCGCCGGGGCGAAGCAGCACCGGCGCTTCTCCTTCGATGGCGAGCCATGACTCACCGCGCACCACGATGCCGAACCGCACGTGCGGGTAGGGGTCGAAGCGGAGCGCCCAGGGGCCCGTGGCGAGCAGGCAGCCCCCGACCGCGCGCGGCCGGAGCAGGCTGATGACTTCGGCGACCGGATCGCTGGGCGGGGGAGGGAGGCGCATGGCTGGACGATCGATAAGGGAAAGTGGACGAAGCATCATGGATCGTACTGCGTCTGGCCACTACGAAGAAACGCATGACGGAAACGAAGAAGAAGACTGCGCTCGTCACGGGCGCGAACAAGGGAATCGGATTCGAGACCGCGCGTCAGCTCGCGCGGCTGGGCTACGTCGTTTGGCTGGGCTGCCGAGACGAGGGCCGCGGGGTCGCCGCCGCGAAGGAGCTCGCCGCGGACGGCGAGGTTCGCTTCGTCCGGCTCGACGTCACCGACGACGCGAGCGTCCGCGCCGCCGCCGAGCGGATCGCCGGCACGGCCGGAGCGCTGGACGTGCTCGTCAACAATGCCGCCATCATCGCGGCGGGTGACGGTCCGCCGAGCAAGGCTTCGCTCGCGGCTCTGCAGACGACGCTCGACGTGAATCTCGTCGGCGCGCTACGCGTCACGCAGGCGTTCCTTCCCCTGGTGCGGAAGGCCGCGGCCGGTCGCATCGTCAACGTGAGCAGCACGATGGGGTCGATCAGCGCGCTCCTGGATCCGGACAGCGCGCTTGCGCCCCTCGCCGCGCAATTCCCCAATTTCGCCTACGCGGCCTCGAAGACTGCCCTCAACGCGCTCACCGCGTGGCTCGTCATCGAGCTACGGGACACGGCGGTCAAGGTGAACGCCCTCTGCCCGGGCTTCAACGCGACCGACATGAACGGCTTCACCGGAACGCAGCCCCCCTCGGAGGGCGCGAAGGTGGTGGTCCGCGCAGCGACGCTCGGCGAGGACGGACCGAACGGGGCCTTCCTCGACGCGAACGGCACCGTCGGCTGGTGAGCCTCGTCGGGGCGGTCCCCGTGACGCCGCGGCCGCTCACTTTACGCCGTACAGCAGTCGCGTGCTAGCCTGCGCGCCGTGAGCCGCAGGAACAGCGCATCGAGATGTCTTCTTGCCCTTGCCCTGCTGATCGCTCTCTGGTCGCTCGGCTGCTCCGGGCGCGCGGTTTCGCCGGAACACGCGAACGAGAACTGGGTGCGGATCGAGACGGAGCACTTCGAGCTCTCGACCGATCTGCCGCCGGGCGAGGCCAAGCGAGCCGCCGAGGCGCTCGAGCGGATGCGCCTCGCGCTGCTCGCGGTCGCGTGGAACCGACCTGCCGACCAGCTCCGCATCACGTCACGCACCGCCGTCGTGGTGCTGCGCGACCAGCAGGACTTTCGACACTACTCGCGCGAACGTTTCGCGGGTCTGTACAGCGGCGGCCCGCGGCCGATGATCTTCCTCTACGGCCCGCCGGACGCGTGGGAGGCGAGCTCCCCGTCCGGTAAGGGGAAGACGTCAGTGCTTCTTCACGAGCTGACTCATCATCTCGCCGCGGGACTCTATGGTCGCCAGCCGCACTGGTTCTCGGAGGGGCTCGCGCAGTTTCTCGAGACGATGCGCATCTCGGAGGACGGAAAGGAGGCCACCTTCGGCGGCGTCAACCTGGACGCATTTGCCGGTTATCGCTCGCAGCGCTCGAGTGTCCGGGACGTCCTGGCGTGGAGACTCGGGGCCGATGACGACATGGACAGGTTGCGGGCGCGGTACGGCGTCAGCTGGCTGTTGCTGCACTTCTTGTTCAACGTGGAGCCTGCCGCCCTCGCGGAGCTTCAGAGCAGGCTCGCCGCCGGCATGGATCCCTCACGGGCGTGGTCGGAGACGTTCCCGAAGGAAGCGACGATCGAGCTCGATGCTCGGCTGGACCAATACTGGCGCCACGGAACGATGACCAAGTTCACCCGACCGCTGCCGAGCGTCGCCGTGGCGACCGTGACGAGGCCGATCACCGCTGCCGATGTGCTCGCCATCCGCGCACGGCTGGCGTTCACCGGCGCCCTCGAGAACGGGAACGAGGAGCTTGCGGCGGAGGGATTCGAGGAGGCGCGCCAAGCGCTCGTCCTCGAGCCCGGGCATGCCATCGCGCTGCGTCTGCTGCTACGCGGGGAAGAGCACCTTTCGCTGGCCGATATGGTCGACCGGCTACGCCGGCAAGTCGCTCAGCGCGCCGAGGACGGCGAGGCCTGGCTGATGCTGAGCGAAGTCGCCGACCGTGACAGTCCGGAGCAGGAGGCGGCGGCTCGTCGCGCGGTCGTCCTCATGCCCCGAAACGCGTATGCCTACGGCAACCTCGCCCGGCTCCTCGTGGACACGAAGCGCAGCGAAGCCGCTCTTCCCTTCGCCACGAAGGCGGCGCTGCTCGCCCCCTGGAGCCGCGCCGCTCTCACCACGTACGCCGCCACGCTCTTCGCCGTGGGTCGCTGCACGGACGCGCTGAGGACGCACCAGCGCGCCATCGACGTCAGTGCAGAAGGAGTGAGTCGGCGCGACATGATGCAGCTCGAGGCACGACTTACGGACTACACGACCGCCTGTGGCGACGCGCTCGTGGCGCGACCCTAGACCTGGTTCATGCCACCGTCGACGAACAGCTCGGCGCCCGTGATGAAGCTGGCGTCGTCGGAGGCGAGGAACGTGACGGCGCTCGCGATCTCCGAGGCGTGGCCGACCCGGCCCATGGGAAGAGCGCTCGCGAAGGCGTTCGCCAGCTGATCTGCGTCCTTCGCGCCGACGAGGCCGCGGAGGCCGTCGGTGTCGATGGGCCCCGGGCTCACGACGTTGACGCGGATCCTGCGGCCCTTCAGATCGGTGGTGAAGGTTCGCGCGAAGGACCGGACGGCGGCCTTCGTTGCGCTGTACACGCTGTTGTTCGCGAGACCACGGCTGCCCACGACGGACCCATTCAGGACGATCGCGCTGCCGTCACGAAGGACGGGCAGGGCCTTCTGCACCGTGAAGAGCACTCCCTTCACGTTGATGTCGAACGTTCGGTCGAACAGATCCTCCGTCACCTCGGGAAGTACCCCGAACTCGGCGATCCCGGCGTTGGCGAAGAGCACGTCGAGGTGACCCTTCACCGACTTGATGGTGGCGAACACGCGGTCGAGCTCATCGAGCTTGGCCACGTCCCCTTGGATGGCCGTGACGTTCTTGCCGATCGCCTTCACGGCTGCATCGAGCTCGGGCTTACGGCGGCCCGTGATGAACACGTACGCGCCCTCGGCGACGAAGCGCTGGGCCGTGGCGAGGCCGATTCCGCTGCTGCCGCCGGTGACGAGCGCAGTCTTTCCTTCGAGCTTACCCATGGTGTTCTGCCTGTTCTCCGCGCGAGCGGTTGCCAGATCGTGCGTTGCGAGCAATAATGTCGGCTGACATCATTGAGCGTCCGACAATGATGTCGGTCGTCATCATTGTCAAGGAGCAGATCCATGCGCGTCACCAAGGAACAGGCAGCGAAGAACCGTCAGGCCGTCCTCGACGCGGCGGGAAGGCTCTTCCGCGCGCGCGGCTTCGATGCGGTGTCGGTGGCGGACCTCATGAACGAGGCGGGGTTCACGCACGGCGGCTTCTACAACCACTTCCCCTCGAAGGAGGCTCTCGCCGAAGAGGTCGCCGCGGCGGGCATCGCGTCGAACGCGCTCCTGGCCGGCGGCCCGGAGGCGGATGCGCCGACTCTCCGACACCAGGTGAACGCGTACCTTTCGCCCGCTCACCGCGACGAGCGCGAACGGGGATGCATCCTCGCGGCGCTCGCCGGCGACGCGGCGCGCCAGTGCGAGGGGGTGCAGGCGAGCTTCGCTGCGGGCATCGCTGGGTTCGTGGAAACCGCGAGCGCCCAGATCCTCGCGGTCGCCGGTACGAAGGGAAAGCGCGCGGAAGCCGAGGCTCGCGCGTCCGCGATGCGGCTCGTCAGCGAGATGGTCGGCGCGCTGTTGCTCTCGCGCGCGGTCGTCACTGCGGACCCCGAGCTGTCCGGCGCGCTCCTCGAAGCGAGCCGCCGCGGTTGTGAGGCGGTTGCGGTCGCGAAGGCGCCGCGCGGCGAACGCTGAGGTTCTCGCGTCCTTCGTGCACTCCAGAGACCCGTCGAGAATCGCTCGTTCTCCGAGAGCCGGAAACGCCTGACGAACTTCGCGGGCGCGAACGGGCGAGTCGCTCGTTCGTGCGTGGGTCGTCGGACCACCACCGAGGCACCATCCGTGCTTGGCCAGGTCTCATGCCCTTCAAGCACATTCTGGTTCCCACCGACTTCGGTGACGCGTCGGAGAGAGCTGTCGACGTCGCGGTCGAGCTCGCCGAGAAGCTCGGCGCCGAGCTCACGCTGGTCCACACCTACGAGATTCCCGGGTACGTCTACTCTGCGATGGGATTCTCGCCCATGGACCTGTTGACGCCCGTCGAAGTGGTCGCAAAGCAGCAGTTCGAGGTTGCGCTCGCGACCCTGCGCAAGCGCTTGCCGCGCGCGAAAGGCGTCTTGCGGAAGGGCGACCCGCGGGCGGAGATCCGCGCAGCGGTCGACGCGACCAGGGCTGACCTCGTGGTGATGGGAACGCACGGTCGTCGTGGCTTGACGCATGCGCTCCTCGGGAGCGTCGCCGAGAGGACCGTGCAGACGTCCACGGTGCCGGTACTGACGATTCGCGCCGCCGCGGACGCAGCCAAGGCTTGACGGAGCTACGACGGCCCGGGGACCATCAGGTGTCTCGGGTCTCCTCGAGCCAGCGATAGAGGCCGGTGTCTTCGCGGGCCGCGTGGGCTCGCAGCGTCGCGAGGAAGGACGCGAGCGCGTCCGCACGCACGAGGTGGAGGTCGACGGCCACATCGAGCTCGGCGAGCGCGGACCGCATGGTCGCGTGTTCCCGCATGATCTCGCTCGAAGCCTGTGGTGAGTACTCCGCGTATCCGGGAAGGACCTCGCGCTCCTCGGCGTCCAGGTGAGCGAGCACTCGCGCCTGGAGGTCACCTATGGCATCGGCGATGCCTTCCTGGCTGCCGGTGATGACCCTCGAGAGCACGCTGGAGGTCAGCGTCACGAGGGCGTCGTGATCGGTGCGCAGAGTCTTCGCGCGTGCCGATGCTCGCGCCCGGTGATCGCTGGCTGCAGGATTCTCGCGAGGCAAGGGCATGACGCGCATGGAGCACGAAGGATGCCGGATCTGCTCCGGAGCCCAGCTGGTGGATCCGAGCGCCTGCCTCGGGCACGCCGCCAGACGCGCGCGCACGGAATGCACGTGCTCGCAAGGTTTGCGCGGTGGCCAGCCCGGGAAGCGGTGGCGTGCATCAGGTCGAGGGCGTGGTACTGCATTCCGACAATGCGGCTCCGGAGATCCCCCACCTGACGTCGCCAGCCCAGGTGGTTTCGTCGTGAGCACCATCCTCGTGGTCGACGACAACGAGGCGAATCGCGAGCTCGCGCGTGCCGCTCTGGAGGATGAAGGTCATCGCGTCGTCCTCGCCCGGAACGCCGCGGAGGGGATTGCCGCCTTCGAGAGGGACCGACCCGACTGCGTCCTGCTCGACGTCCGGATGCCCGAGGTCGACGGATTCACGGCTTGCGAGCGGCTTCGAGCACTCCCCGGCGGGCCGGAGACGCCCATCCTGTTTCTCACGGCTCTTCGTGACGTCGACACGTTCGACCGTGCACTCCGTGCGGGCGCTGACGACTTTCTCACGAAGCCCGTTCGTCCTTCCGAGCTCGTCTTGCGCGTGCAGAGCGCACTGAAGCTGAGGCGCATGGACGTAGAGCTTCGTGAGCACTACCGGCTCCTCAAGAGCCAGAGAGACGATCTCCTGCGACTGCAGCTGCAGAAGGAGCGCCTGATCGCGTTCGTCATCCACGATCTCAAGAATCCCGTCAATGCCATGGATCTCCACGCGCAAGTTCTCCTTCGGTCGCCCGGGCTCACCGCAAGTGCCCGCGATTCTGCCAATCAGATCCGCACCGACGCGCGGCAGCTCACGCGCATGATCCTGAATCTGCTCGACGTCAGCAAGGCGGACGAAGGACAGCTTTCACCCGATCGGTCCAGGATCGATCTCGGGAAGCTCGTGGCTCAGGTGAGCGTGGACCTCGACGTGACGGCGCAGAACCACCGCGTCACGATCCGCCGTGATCTCGACACGGTTCACGTTCATGGGGACGACGATCTCTTGCGACGAACGCTGACCAATCTCATCGAGAACGCGATTCGATACGCGCCCCCCGATACCGCGGTAACGGTGACGGCGAAGAGCGTCGACGGCGGCACCGAGATGCGCGTTGCGGATGCCGGCAGCGGGATCCCGCTCGCGATGCGAGAGCGGGTCTTCGATGCCTTCGTACAGGTCGAGGCCGGCGAGCGCACGGTCGCACATGGGAATCGCGGGCTCGGCCTCACGTTCTGCAAGGCCGTCGTGGAGGCGCATGGCGGACGGATATGGGTGGAGGATGCCGCTCCCGGCGCCGTGTTCTGCGTCAGGATCCCCGGTGGCGCAGGAACCGCGACAGGCGAGCGCGGAGGTGACCATGAACGCAGACGAGCATTACCGTGAGCTGTTCGACTCGGCGCCCGACGCGCTCGTCGTCGTCGGGGCCACAGGAACGATCGAGGTCGTCAATCTCCAGGCGGAGCGGCTGTTCGGTTACGGTCGCGGCGCGCTCGTTGGTCAGTCCCTGGCGGTCCTCATCCCCGAGCGACTGCGCGACCAGCACGAGGGAGAAGTGTCGCGCTTCCTCGCGAGCGCCGAGACGCGCACGATGGGCGCGGGCCGTCAGCTCGTCGGGCGCCACCGGGATGGGACGGAGCTCCCCATCGAAGTCAACGTGAGCCCATGTCGTGGCGAGCGCGGGCCCACGGTGACCGCCGCCATCCGCGATACCCGCGAGCGCACGCAGAGCGAAGCGCCAGCCAAGCTCATCGCCGGTCGCCTCGCGAGTGCCGTCGAGAGTATCCAGGATGCCGTCGCGCTCTTCGACGACACCAATCGACTGGTGCTCTGTAACAGCGTGTACCGGATGCTCATCGGTGATTCGCTGCAGGGACCGCTCGTCGGAAGGTCGTACGAGCAATTGCTGGACGCGTGGATTGGCGACATCGCGTTCGAGGACGAGAGCGCGCGCGCGCGCTTTCGCGGCTCCCGACTCGAGCAGAGAGCTCGCCGTGAGCCGACGAGCCTCGACATCCGGATGCGCGACGGACGCACGCTGCGCGTCATCGACCGACAGACGGCGGATGGCGGCATCGTCAAGACAATCTGGGATCTGACCGCTGACGTGCGCCTCGGCGAGGAGGTCCGCGAGGCGCGTGGGGCCGCGGAGGCCGCGAGCCGCGCGAAGAGCGATTTTCTGTCCTCGATGAGCCACGAGCTACGAACACCGATGAACGCGATCCTGGGATTCGCGCAGCTTCTCCAGAGGGACAAGAAGGAGCCACTCTCCGACCGCCACAAGGAGCGTGTCGCTCACATCCTCCAGGGCGGCGAGCATCTCCTGCGGCTCATCGACGACGTGCTCGACCTGTCGCGCATCGAAGCTGGCACCGTATCGGTATCGACGGAGCCGGTCCGCGTCACCGACGTGCTCGAAGAAGTGGCAAGCACGCTCGAATCGATGGCCGCGCGGACAGGCATCGCGGTCGAGGTCGGCCGCGTGCCCCCCGACCTGCCGATGGTTTCCGCGGACCGCACGCGGTTCGTCCAGATCCTCACGAACTTCGGCTCGAACGCGATCAAGTACAACCGGCCCGGTGGCAGGGTCATCTTCACGGTAGCCACCACCGTACCGGGGCGGCTGCGGGTGACGGTCGGTGATACCGGACCCGGGATCCCGGTCGAGAGCCAGGGGAAGCTCTTCCAACCCTTCCAGAGGGCCGGCCAGGAGACCGGGCCCATCGAGGGCACGGGCATTGGCCTGGTCATCAGCAAACGCCTCGCGGAGCTGATGCACGGCGAGGTTGGTTTCCGAAGTGTCGTGGGCGAGGGCTCCGAATTCTGGGTCGACCTGCGGGTTCACGCCTCGACGCTGCCGAGCGCGCCGAAGCACTCACGTGGTCCATCGACGGTGCGCGCCAAGGGGAACGGACCGAGGTTGGTCCTGTACGTCGAAGACAACAGCGCGAACGTCGACTTCATGATGGACCTCGTTGGTACCTTCGGCGACATCGAGCTACTCGTCGCGCCCACCGCAGAGATCGGAATCGAGCTGGCGCGTGCACGCCGGCCCGATGCGATCATCATGGACATCAATCTCCCTGGGATGAGCGGGCTCGACGCGCTGCGCGCACTGCGTGAGCTCCCCGAAACGAAGACAATCCCGGTCGTCGGCCTCTCGGCCGCCGCGTCCGAACGAGACCGGCAGCGCGCCACGCAGGCGGGCTTCTACCGATATCTGACGAAACCCGTCAAGGTCGACGAGCTCATCGACACGCTCGAGGAGGTCTTCCTCGCGGCGTCAGCACGACGCCCGGCGCTTCTTCCGTGACGTCGGCCATCCGGCCGACGGACGAAACGCGAGGGGCGCTCTGGTTCGTACGGCCCTCGGGCGCGCCAGGCGTCGGCGCTAGCCGCATTTCGGCTCACTTGCGGGATCCGAGGGTGCTCGGAGACGCCTGCGCGAAGCTCCTCGCGGCGATCGCGAGAACCGGAATCCAGCGTACACGTCTCGCCGAGAACCGCGGTTGACGGACGGTGCCGCCAGCACGAACAAGCCCCGCGTAAACGCCGGTGCGCGCCGCTGGACCGGAACGTGTACACGCCGGACTCCAACGACCATGAGCTCCAGCATCGTCTCCTTCGCACTGCTTACCGCCCTCTCGGCCGCCGCCCTTGGTGCGTGCTCGAGCACCAGCACCGTCGCACCCGGAAATGGCGCACAGACCGCCGACGGCGGGAGCGGAGCGCCCATCTCGGCCGACACCATCGGGAAAGGCGGCTGCGCGGGCGGAACGAGCCCGGGCGACACCGCCGCGTTCCCGGACGACGGATGCGCCGGCGGACTTTGCGTCGCCGACGCTCGTGAAGGCGTCGACGACCGGATCGCCTTGACCTACTGCACCGCGTCCTGCGCGATGAGCGCCTGTCCAGAAGGATACACCTGCGCCAGGACGACGGTCGGGACCGACCAGGTGTGCCTGCAGGACGCGCTTCCCCAGCAAGTCGCCAATGCCGCGTTCGACAAGAAGCTACCGGGCTACGCCGCGAGCGGCACCGCCCGAGCACAGATTGCACTTCGTGATTTTCAGAACCGGGCGGCGCCGAAGGGAGATCTGGTGCTCGTGAGCCTCGTCGGGATTGGCGCGGCGAGCGCGGCGAGCACCAACCTCGTCACTCTCGTCCACGACGCTGGCGACGCGCACCTCACGCCCGTCACGGTGCTCGTCCTCGGCGCGTCGCAGGTCGCTCCCGCGACGGATGCCGACCTCGCGACGTGGCACGGCAAGGCAAGTGCCGTAGCCACACAGCTCGACAGCTCGCTCGCGAACTATTCAGCGACGTTCGCGAAGCAGGTCGACGCGAAGCACGGTGTCGATCTGCCGATCTCGTTCCTCCTCGACGCGCGCACGCTCGAGCAGCTCGGCGGACCGTTCGTCGCCGCGTGGTCCTCGCAGCAGGACCTCGCGTCCGCGCTGACCGAAGCTCGCGCAAAGCTCTGACGAGAGCGTGGGTACCTCCTCATGACAGCGCATCTCCGCAGTCGCGGAGGCGGCGCAGGAACATGTCGCGCTCGCCTTCCGTGCGCGCGGTGGTGAGGCCGCGCGCCAGCCAGCTGCGCGCCGCCGGCACATCGCCTGCACGCGTCGCCAGATCACCGAGCGCGGCCCAGTAGAACGGATAGGCATCGAGGCGTTCTCGCCCGTCGAGCGCGAGGACCTCGGCGATGCCATTCCGGGGGCCGAACAGGCGAGCGCGCGCGATGGCACGGCTCAGCGCGACCACCGGCGTGGACTTGCGCGCGTAGAGGAGGTCATACAGGCGGGCGACCTCCGCCCAGCTCGTCGTGTCGACGGACCCGGCGGTGGCGTGCTGGGCAGCAATTCCCGCCTCGAGGTGGAAGACCGTGAGCTCTCCGCCCATGGCCGACGCCGCGAGGTGGTGCATGCCGAGCGCGAGGAGCTGCCCGTCCCACGCGGAGCGATCCTGCTCTTCCAGCGGGACGAGGACGCCACCCGCGAAGCGCGCAGGGAGGCGCGCGCCGTGCAGGCACGTGAGCGCGGCTAGCGCGTGCACCGCCGGTCCGGTCGTCGCGCGCGACTCGGCGAGGAGCGTGGCGAGACGGATCGCCTCGGCCGCAACGTCGAACCTCACCACCTCGGGCGCGATCGAGCTGTGATAGCCGGCGTCGAACATCAGGTAGATCGCCTCCATCACCGCAGCCCGGCGCTCGTGAGCCTCCTCGCGCGTCGTCACGTCGAAGAGACGGCCGTCGTCGGCGAGCACCTTCTTCGCTCGCCCGAGGCGCTTCTCCATCGCGAGCGAATCCGAGAAGAAGGCCTGAGCCACCTCTGCGGTCCCGAAGCCGCACACGAGGCGGAGGATGAGCGCCGTCTGCGTATCCTCGGTGAGCGAAGGGTGACAGCAGGAGAACATCATCCGCAGGAGATCTGCGTCGGCGTCGTCTTCCGGAGGCTCGTGCGCCAGCTCGTCGGAATCGAGCGCGACCTCGCCGTTGCCTCGCCTCACGCTGCGCCGGCGGAGCACGTCGCGCGCGCGGTTCTTCGCCACGGTGAAGAGCCACGCCGTCGGTTCTGCGGGAAGGCCCTGCCTCCACGATTGAAGGGCCACGAGGAGCGTCTCCTGCGCGACGTCCTCGGCGGTCGCGAGGTCGCGAACGCCGAAGAAGCGCGCAAGATAGGCAACGAGCCGCCCGGATTCCTGGCGGAAGAGGACCGCGAGGGCGTGCTCGTCGCCCGGGCTCACCGCGGTAGTACCATCAGCGGCCGTACCTCGACGGAGCCGTCGTACTCGTAGATCGGGCAACCGCGTGCCAGCTCGACCGCCGCTTCGAGTGACGCCGCGGAGACCACCAGGATCCCCGACACGAGATCCTTGGCCTCGGCGTAGGGGCCATCGGTGACCGTCCGCGACGACCCGCGCACCGAGCTCCCGCCGTTCTCGAGGGGAGGGAGGTGGACGTCCGTGTGGCCCGCCTTGGCGAGGCCGTCCACCCAGGCGGTCCACTTCGCGAGGTGCGCGCCGAGCTCGGCGGGCGGCGGGGGCGGCTGAACGACGATGCCGCCGCCGCGGAAGATGTACATGAACTTGGACATGTTGATTCGTCTCCTTCGCTGATCATGACGCGCGACCTCGCCCCCCGCCGACATGGGCTCGGTCGATTTTCGACTTTCCGCGTCGTGGCGGCGTCGCTCGCTCGACTCGCTTGCTGGTCGGCTAGCCGTGATGCAGGTTGGCTTGCTGGTCGCTCACGAGAGCTGCAGCCCCGGAGCCGCGACATGAAGACGCCAGAGGAGCTGGAGCTCGAGTGTCGCGTGCGTGCGCTCTACCAGCAAGCGCGCCCAACGCTGGACGAGAGTGCCCGGGCCGCCGTTGTCCACTACCTTGACCACGACGAATTCGAGATGGCGTTCGAAGGCCTGTGCATCGAGCTGGTCACCTCCGGGTCGCTCTCCGTCGATGACGCGAGGGAGCTCGTCGAGCTCGCAGTGGCGCTGGGCCTCGAAACGGACGCTGTGCTCGATCAGGACATCGTGGCCAAGCTCAGGTCCGTTTAGGTTCTGGGGCGGGTCGGCTGCTGCTACCCGAACAGCGCCGCGAGGCCGCTCCGCCGCGGACGGCGTCGCGCACCCATCACTGCGCGCACCAGCATCACCGCGCCGGCCGCCGCAATCACGCGCGGCACCGCGAAGATCAGGACGTCCACCGGAAGGTGGATGAGGTCCGCCCGCTGGTGGCCGAGGCGCGAGCTCGCGCCATGCCGCGTGAACTCCGTGCGCAGCCCCGCCTCTCCGAGAAGGTTGTCGGGGCGCCCGCGCAGGAGGCCCGTGATCCTGCTCTCCACGACGTCGATGCGGTCGCCGAGGACGAGGAGCGCCCAGTGCGCGAGCCGCCCTTCGCTGAAGGTGTACGCGTAGCGGCGCACCCTTCCCGAGAGCCCACGCGGCGGGCAGACGGTGCCGAAGACCGGAGTCAAGAACCGGTGCTCGGTCGATCGCTCGCGGGGATACGGCGGGACCTGGCGCTCCGGAAAGTGCCAGTGGGCTCCCGTACCCTGCGGGTTGTAGTTCTCCTTGGGGACGGCAGGGCGGTCCTTCGGATTGGCATCCACACCCCATCCGGGGATCCGGGCGCGGAGCATGTCGGCGTTCTCGGCGAGCTTCGGCTTCTCTGCAACGTAAGGCATCGTCCGTTCTCCTTTCAGGCCGCCTGCGAGACGATGAGGATGGGCTTGACGCACCCATCCAGCTTGCTCGCGAACATGTGATAGCCGTCGGCAATGCCCTCGAGTGGCAGCCGGTGGGTGATGATCTCGCTCGGCTTCAAGTAGCCATTCTTCACGTGCTCGAAGAGGCGCGGCCAGTGACGCTTCACGCTGCACTGGTTCATGCGCAGGGTGAGGCCCTTGTTGAGCGCGTCGCCCAGCTTGACGCTCGAGAACAGCGGTCCGTACGCGCCGACGACCGACACCGTCCCGCACTTGCGGACCGAGTCGATCGCCCAGTTCACCGCGACGGGGGAGCCGCCCTGCATCTTGAGCTTGTTGGCAGTGAGGACCTGGAAGAAGCTGCCGTCCGCCTCGGCGCCCACGGCATCGATGCAGACGTCCGCGCCGAGGTACTCGGTGCTCTCCTTCAGGTGCTGGACGATGTCGTTCACCTGCGTGAAGTTGACCGTCTCGGCGTGGGCGAACGTCTTTGCGAGCTCGAGGCGGTAATCCAGATGATCGACGACGATCACGCGCCCGGCGCCCATCAGCCACGCCGACTTCGCGGCGAAGAGGCCGACCGGTCCCGCTCCGAACACGACGACCGTGTCTCCCTCCTTGATCGAGCCCATCTCCGCGCCCTGGTAGCCGGTCGGGCATGCGTCGGTCAGGAGCACGGCATCGTCCTCGGACATCCAGTCCGGGATCTTCTGCGGGCCGACGTCCGCGAAGGGCACGCGCACGTACTCCGCCTGCCCGCCGTCATAGCCGCCGCACGTGTGCGAGTACCCGTAGATGCCGCCTACCGCCGTGGCATTTGGATTCACGTTGTGGCAATTGCTGTACTGCTCGCGGGCGCAGAAATAGCAGGAGCCGCAGCAGACGTTGAAGGGGACGAGGACGCGATCGCCCCGCTTCAGGTTCTGCACGGACGACCCGATCTCGTGGACGATGCCGACGAACTCGTGCCCGAAGGTCATCCCGACGCGCGTGTCGGGCATGAGGCCGTGATAGAGGTGCAGATCGGAGCCGCAGATGGCTGCGCGCGTGACGCGAATGATCGCGTCATTGGGGTGCTCGATCGCGGGGATGTCCTTCTCCTCGACCCTGATCCGGTACGGCCCGCGGTAAACCATTGCGCGCATGTGGTGCCTCCTGGTGGATGGCGCCATCGCGTGCAATCCGGGTGCCCCCGGCGCGTCCGCTCCATCAGGGGATGGTGAGATACGTGGTCGTGTCCGGCATGGTCGGGATGACGTCTTGCAGCAGCGCGCCCGAGCTGTCCCGGATGCGGAACCCGTGGCCCTCGGAGCACTGGACGTCCGCGGCGGTGCCCGCCGCGACCATCTGCGGCTTGCCGGTCTCCTTGCAATCGAAGTCGATGCGCATGAGCGCTACGGGCTCTGCCTTGCGGTCGTTCCGCACGTGAAGGATCGCGGCGCGGCCCCCCCCGCGCGTGCACTCCGGAACCGGAGATTCGGGGATCGGGTCGTCGCCCTCGTGGACCACGACGAGTGGAAGCTCCGTGCGCGCTCCTTTCCAGTACTTCTCTCGATCCACTGCGCCGTCCACGCGCGCCGGCGAGATCTCGTTCACGAGCCGATGAGTCGCATGGTCGCGAACACGGAAGACGTGCCCTTCCCAGCTGTCCTGCCAGAACGTCGACCCGGGCGCCACGATGCCGCGAAACACCTCACGGCAGGAGGCGTCCACCCAGAACACGTCGAGCGACCGCTCGGAGCAGCGCGTCCTCAGCGCGAACGTCACCGAGCCTCCGAGGGTCGTCGCGGAGCACTTGTCCGGAGCGGTCGTCGGCGCGGCGGCGCACACGTCGGCCGGCGGAGCCTCTGCTGCGGCCATCACCGCCGCAGACGTGCGGTCGGCTGCAGGTGCAACGGAGGCGACCGCTGCCGACTCCGGCGCGCTCGCACCCGCGCGTGCCTCGCCGACCGTCACCGCTGGCTGCGTCGTGCGGGCGAGCTCGTAACCGCCGCCCAGCCCTGCTGCGCCGGCGACCACTGCCGCCGCGAGCGCCACCTTCGCGGTGGTGAGCGTCTTTGCTGCTAAGACCGCGGCGTTCCCGCCGGCGGCCGCACTCACCGACGTGCTGAGCGCCGTCTCGATTGTTGCCATCGCTCGAACCTTTGCGTCGGGAACTGGGCGGTCGGTCTTGCCCGAACGAAGAAGGGCCTCGGAGAAGTTCTCGGGAATCACCTCAGACCTCCTTTTGTAGCCTGGCTCGGAGAGCATTTGCGGCTTGCTCGAACAGCTCGCGCGCGCGGCGCAGGCGCGACGCGACGGTGCCCCTCGGAATGCCGAGTGCGTGACTCGCTTCAGCCATCGTCTGTTCTTCGATGTCCACGAGGACGAGCACCGCACGCTGTTCTTCGGACAGTGTGGCCAGGACCTCGTCCAACCAGCGGCGCAGGCGCCGGTCGTCGATACCGTCCTCGGCGCTCGGCGATGGGTCCGCGATGTCGATCGTCTCACCATCGGTGGCGAGGGACTCGCGCGAGCGCGCGCGCTTTCGTCGCGCGTCCGATGCGACGCGGACCGCCGACCCGAACAGGAACGAACGCTCGGAATCCACCTCCACCGCGGCGACGCGACTTGCGAAGACCAGGAAGACCTTCTGCGCCGCGTCGTCGACGTCTGGAGAAGCGACGCCGAGCCGCCGCAGAAAGCGCCACACGGCCTCGTAGTGCTCGTCCATCGCGCTGCGAACCCGTGCCCGGTCGCGTTCAGCCGTGGTCGTTGCGCCGCCCGACGGCCGGGTCACGGACCGGGACGCCGCGTCGGCGGGAGGCGGGAAGAAGGGCACCGGTGAACCTTCGTCCTCGCTCTGCGTGTGGCTACTCACGATGCTTCCCGATGCTTCACGCCGGTAGATGGCGCAGGGGAGGCCGCTTGATCGACCTCGACGAACGATTTCCCTTACCGCGGGCTCGTCGACGTCCAGGCGTCCAGCTCGGTGATGCGCGCGAGCCACGACCGCACGTTCGAGAGCTCGCCGATCGGCGCCTCCGTCTGCTCCGCGTACATGAGAGAAGAGGCGATCGTAAGATCGGCGATAGTCAGCGTGGCGCCGACGACGTAATCCTTCCCGACGAGGCGCTTGTCGAGGACCGCGCCGAAGCGGCGGATGCCCGCCAGGGCCTCCTGGATCTTCGCCGCGTCGGGCTCACCCATGCCGAACATCGGCTTGATCATCTTCTCGAACGCGAGTGTGCCGAGCTGCGGCGAGAAATGCGAGGCGTCCCAGAACTGCCAGCGCGTGACGTCGGCGCGTGCCGCCTCGTCGCGCGGGAGCAGCCCCGACTCGGGCTTCTTGGCCGCGAGGTACTGCATGATCGCGCGTGACTCGGTGAGCACGACCTCACCGTCGACCAGCGTGGGGATCGACCCGTTCGGATTCAGCTCCAGGTATTCCGGGGTCTTGTGCTCCCCGCGGGAGAAGTCGAGAGTCTTCTCCTCGAGCCTCAGCCCCAGAACCGCGGCGGTGACGCGGACACGCCGGACGTTCGGGGACAACGCGTTCATGTAGAGCTTCATGTTTGGCCTCCAGTCGGTCGCCGCGATCCTACAGTGGTCGAGGATCGCCTGCGAGCACGGACGTCGTCGGCGTAAGCTCCTCGCACCCGAGCACCGAGGAGATACCCCATGGCCGACCGTCTCGTCCCCGCCGCGGAGCTCGCTGCGCACAGGCAGCCGCGATTTTTGAACGAAAGCTCCGCGTACGCCAGGGCCCGCGAGGCGCTGCTGGCGGAGGAGCTCGAGGTGCGTCGTCACCTCGGCCGGCTCGCCCGTCAGAATCGCGAGCTCCCCGACGGACCGGAGATGCCCGACAGCTGGAAGTTCATCGGCATGAACGGCGGCGAGGCGGGCATCGCCGACATGTTCGGCGGCCACGACACGCTGGTGCTCTATCACTGGATGTACGGTCCGGAGCGCAAGCGCCCGTGCCCGATGTGCACGAACCTCCTCGGTCCGCTGGCGGCGAATGCTGCGGACCTCCAGCAGCGGGTCGCGCTCGCGGTGGTAGCTCGCTCGAGCGTCGAGCGGATGATCACCTTCGGCGTCGAGCGCGGCTGGCGCGATCTTCGATATTACCAGGCGGTCGGCGACGAATTCTCGGTAGCGATCGGTGGCCTCGATCCCGAGAAGGGCGGCGAGATGCCAGTCCTCATGGTGCTGAGGAAGAAGGACGGCAAGGTTCGACTGCACTGGATGGGAGAGACGACGATGACGATGGCCGACCCGGGCGAGGATCCGCGCGGCGCCGTCGACCTGGCGCCGCTGTGGAACATCCTCGACCTGACGCCGGCGGGCCGCGACCCGAAGTGGTACCCGCGCCTTTCGTACGGCGGCGCGTAGACAGCGGCGTCTCAGTCCTCGGTCAGATCCGTGACGTGTGGGTCGAACGCGGCTGCGATCACGTCGCCGAGCTCCTCGAGGGTCGAGAAGGCAATCTGGAAGGCGCGCTCGCGCACGTCCTCCTCGATGAGCTCGGGATACAGCTGGACGAGACGGGCACACTTCAGCCGGAGCGCCTGCGAGGGCGCGCCCCCGTCGTGCTCGCGGACCATCTGGTTCATCGTCCTCAGGGCGGTACGCTTGATGCGGGGGCGGAGGCGCGGCAGCAGGTCGACGTTGCCGTCCTCCGAGAGCACGACCGCGACCGCCGAGCGCGCGCCCTCCTCGAGCACGTAGCGGAGTGCCGAGTTGAACCGCGCGCCACGCGCCGGGGAGCCGCGGTCGGTCGCCTTGCCGTCGAGGATGACGCCGACGGCGTGGCAGGCGCCCTCGTGGTCGAGCAGTACCGCTCCGTCGATGCGGGTCACGGCCCGGACCTGCGTCTCGCTGAGGACGGTCGGCGCGATGGGCGTCGCCTGCTGGCGGAGGCGATACGCTTCCGTCCCGGCGTCGGGAGTGACGACGAGCGTCGTGCCGTGCCCGTGCTCGCGCGCGATGTGCAGGGTCTCCCACAGGAGATCCACGTTGACCTCGAGATCGCCGAAGACGCGCTGGACCGTCTCCTCGAAGCTCGCGCGGTCGACGTTCGGCCGCGGCACACGCGGGATCCCGCGAACCACTTCCATGAGCACGTCGGAGGCGCCGTAGCGGAAGCGCCAGGTCGTCGTGCTGACGAACTCGACCCAGAACGCGCGGTGGGCGAGCGAGGTGTCGACGAGCCCGAGGAGCTCCGAGTCGCTCGCTCCGATGGCGATGTCGTCGGTGCAGATCTCGAGCATCTTGCGTGACCACACGAAGTCGGCGAGCGGGACGGGGCGCTCGAACGGCACGTACGACGAGATCTCCGCGAGCCGCCGCGAGAACACGATGCGGCCCGTGCCCTCGTTCTTCTCGTAGCGGACCGCGGCGATCCGGTTGATGCGCTCGAAGAGGTTCAGCTCGCGGCCGCGCTGACGCCCACGGTCACCGAGGGCGGTGAGGATCACCGCGTCGCCCGCATCGCGCAGGAGATCCTCGATGTCCTCGCGCGGGGTGAAGTGGAGCGGTGACGCGGCGCCCCCGCCGCCCTCCGAGGCCGCCGCGCGGAGCAGTACGTTGATCGCGCAGTAGGCGAGCGAGACGGTCCGCGACTCCTCGGCGTCGCGGAGAGCCGGGACCCGGTTCAGCGCGGCCGTGTTCGCGCCGAGCACGTAGACGACGGAGAAGCGCGCGCGCGGCGAGGGCGGGCTGATGAACCACGAGCTCTCGACGTCCTCGAGATCGAGGGCCGCGCTGCGACGGCGCAGGATCTCGGCGGCCGCGGCAGCCGCAGCGGTCGTGGTGATGCGCGAGCCGAGCGTGCCGCCCGACGAATCGGGAGGCAAGGACGCGGCGCGCGCACCCGCTGCCTCCGCCATGAGGCCGGGCACGAGCGCCGCCTCACGCTCGGGCGGCAGGCCGACCCCGAAGGCCTCCCAGCCGGTGTCCGGCTCCGGGACGACGATCATGCCGACACTCACGACGAGGCGCGGATCGATGTGGGCGTACAGCCGACGCACGTACGCGGCGAAGCTCGGAAGCGTGTACAGCGCGAGCGCGCGTGCGAGGTCCTCGGCCTCGGTCCTCGATTCGGCGTCGTCCATGAAGGACGACGAGTTTAGCGTTGCGTGCCGAAGAACCGTGCGTTAGATACTGAGCCAGATGGTTCAGTATCAGGGAGCCCGCCTCGATGCGTCGTTCGCCGCGCTGTCGGATGCGACCAGGCGGGGGGTCCTGGAGCAGCTCGGGCGATCCGACGCCTCCATCACGGAGCTCGCCGACAAGTTCCACATGACGCTGACCGGCATGAAGAAGCACGTCGGCGTGCTCGAGCAGGCCGGCCTCGTCGCGACCGAGAAGGTCGGCCGGGTCCGCACCTGCCGGCTGGGACCGCGCCGGCTGGAGGACGAGACGGCGTGGCTCGAGAGGTACCGCCAGGTCTGGGACGCCCGCTTCCAAGCTCTCGACAATCTCGTCGAGGAGCTGACACGAAAAGGAGAGATTCGATGAACGCAAGCACCACGAGTGATGTCAACGCCACGAAGAACGGCACGAACGTCGAGCGGAAGTCCGATCGTGAGCTCGTCGTCACGCGAACCTTCAAGGGCCCCGCGCGGATCGTGTTCGACGCATGGACCAAGCCCGAGCTGTTCAAGCAGTGGTGGGCGCCCAGGTCGTTCGGGGTCCGGATGCTCTCGTGCGATATGGATGTCCGGGTCGGCGGCGGGTACCGTCTCGTGTTCGGCCATGGCGACGCAGAGCCCATGCCGTTCTTTGGTAAATACCTGGAGGTGACGCCGTCCTCGCGCGTCGTCTGGACCAACGACGAAGGCGGGGAGGGGGGCAACGTCACCACCGTCACCTTCGAGGAGAAGGACGGCAAGACGCTGGTCGTCATGCACGACCTCTATCCCTCGAAGGAAGCGCTCGACGCGGCCGTCGCCTCCGGCAGCACGGGCGGGTGCTGCGAGCAGTTCGAGCAGCTCGACGAGGTCCTCCTCACGTCCTGAGCGCCTGCTCGAACGCCGCGAGGAACCCGGGGTCGTCGGGCGGGGGAGCGGCGCCCAGGCGGCGGCGAACGAGGAGGGCCAGGTTGTCGGCGAGGACCTCCTCCGGATGGATCGTGTAATTCGAATTGCGCGCGATTCGTCGCGCCCAGTCCGTCGTCCCGGGATCGACGAGAACGGGCGCGCCGGCCGCGTCACGCGCGGCCGTCCCCGCGTGGGGATCGATCGCGAGCAGCGTCGTTTGCACCACGCCGAGCACCGACGTCCGCTCGAGCACGTCGGCGAGGGGCAGCGGACAGACGAGGAGCGGAACGACCGCACGGTCTCCGAGTCGCAGGTAGTGGCCGAGCCCGTGGGCGTCGGGGTTCGTCATCCGCGAGCCGTCGAGCTCCGGGGGCGGGGGGATCGGGCCGACCGGCACGAACCCGAGAAGAGCGTAGGTCGCGTCGCGGAGCGCCGGCGAGGCACGCGACGCGACGTGGAACAGCTCGTGCGCAAGCAGGCGGACCGCGCGCTCGCCGCGGAGGCTCTGGACGCGCGAGGCGGGCAGCACGATGGCGTTCGCTCGCGTGTACGCGTGGTCGCGTTCCTCGCGGCCGGTCGTCTTGACGAGGAGCACCTCCGGCGGGAGGACGTGGCCGAATCCCCGCGCGCCCTCCGCGACCGTAGCGATCGCCTCGTCCCACGCGGCGCGCTCCGCGTCGGTGAACTCGACGGCTTGCGCGCCGAGAAATCGCCGGAGCTCCTCGTCGCCGACCGGCGCGGTCGTGCGCATCCTGAAGGAGCGGTCGAAGCCGCCGAGCGCCCGCGTGAACTCGTCCGCCGCTTCGAGGACCGCGCGGCCCTCGGACGCGCTCGCGAGGCGGAGGAGAGTCATGGCCCCATCTTACGTCGTAAGTGAATGCCTCGTGAGGCGGTCCGTCGAAGGGGCGATGCACAAGCCCCCTTCGCCTTCGTCGGTTCTGGCCCGCTCGCGCGCTCTCGTTCGCGCGAAGGATTCCCGCGGCGCAGCGGCCGCGGTCCTCGCCGCATTCACGGCGACCGCGCTGGGCATCGTGGCGTGCAGCACCGGTTCGACCAGCGGGTATCTGGAGACGGACGCGGCGGCCGATGCCGTGGCCGACGGGAGAGCCGGCGAGGCCGGTGACGGCGGAGGCGATGCGGCCCCCGCGAGCAGCTGCGGCGAGATCCCCGCGGGAGCGCGGTACCTTCTCCACTTCACGAACACGAGCACGTCGTCCAGCTGCGGAGACGGGTCGGACGCCATCGTGGGAGACGTGCTCCACGGCTTCGGCGACAGCTGCAAGACCACGCGGGACGACGACGCGTGTGAAGTGACGATCGCGTGCCACGACGTGAACGGGCGGTACCTGCTCGATTCGACGACGGTGTGGAAGCTCGGCGGGCCCGGTATCGCGAAGGTCATCACCGCCAAGACCACGTCGTCGACGGAGGATACGCTCGGCAGCTCGGGCCCGGACGTGTGCACGTGGGACCTCACGTACACGCTACAGAAGTGACGCGCGGCGTATCCTGGAGGGGACGCACGAACGCAGCGACTCCGTGCGAACCGAGCGCCGCGCTCACCACGCGTGGCGGCCCAGCGTTGTCTCCGAGCCGTCGTTGAAGAAGCCGGCGGTCGGGCCCATCGGGCCAAGGGTGGCGAGGTGCACGGCGACCGCCGCCCCTTGTTCGACGGTGCGATATCCCTGATGGGCGTTGAGGTCGGTCGCCACGTAACCGGGATTTGCGGCATTCACCTTGATCCCGTGGGCGGCGAGCTCCTTCGCGAACAGCACGGTGATCATGTTGAGCGCGCTCTTCGAGGAGTTGTACCCGAGCAGGCTCACCCCGTAGGTGCCGCTGGTCATGTCCAGCTGCTCCGCGATGGAGCCGAGGCTGCTGCTCATCATCACGATGCGCCCCTCTCCGGCCTTGCGGAGGAACGGCACGAACGCCTGGGTCACGCGGACCGGGCCGAAGACGTTCACCTCGTAGAGCGCGCGCATGTCCTCGAGGCTCGCCGCGGTCGGCGCGGCATAGCCCCCGACAGCGACGCCTGCGTTGTTGACCAGCACGTCGAGCGTGTCGCTCGTCTTGCCGTACGTCACGGCGGCCGCCGCGACGCTGGCGTCGCTCGTCACGTCGAGCGCGAGCACACGGGCATCGAGCCCTTCCTTGCGCAGGTCGGCGGCCGCCTGCTCGCCGCGCTCGGCGTCGCGCGATCCCAGCCACACCGAGTATCCCTTGTGACCGAGCTGCCGCGCGATCTCGCGGCCGATTCCCTTGTTCGCGCCCGTGATCAGCGCCGTCTTGCGAGTGCTCATGAATGTGTCTCCTGGTCTGGAGCTCAGAGATAGACGGGTCGCCGGACGCGCGCGCGCCGGATGCTGCAGGACTCTTGCCTGATTCTCTCAAACCGGGGACGAGGCGCTTGCGTGCTCGCGCCCTCCTGCGATGATCCTCGTGCGATGCACGACCCGGTACCCGAGCTCCGCGCGCTGGTCCTCCGCCACGCGACGGCTTCGCCTCGCCAGCTCCTTCCCCACGTGTCGCTGTGGTCGAGCCACCGCCCCACGCGGCCGACGCACGTGGTCTACGAGCCGATGCTCTACTTCACGCTGCAGGGCACCAAGCGGATGACCGTCGGCGACCACCAGCTGGATCACCTCCCGGGCACGTTCCTGCTCGCCTCGGTCGACGTGCCGGTGGTCTGCACGGTCATCGACTGCACCTCCGCACAGCCCTATCTCGGCCTCGCGCTGACGCTCGATCCCGCCAACGTCGCCGCCCTCCTCGTCGACCTGCCTCCCGGACCCGACCCCGTGCTCGATCCTGCGCAGGACGTGCTCGCGCGAATGACGGTGAGCCCCACGACGAGGGCGATGGCCGACGCGCTCCTGCGGCTGGTGACGCTGGCCGAAACGCCCGACGAGGTGCCCGTCCTCGCTCCCATGATCCAGCGCGAGCTGCTCTACCGCGTGCTGCAGAGCGACCACGGCGCGATGCTTCGGCAGCTCGCGCGCGCCGATAGCCGGCTCTCGCAGATCAAGCGCGCGGTGAAGTGGATCCGTGCCCACCTTGCCGAGCCGCTGCCGGTGGAGACGCTGGCCGGCGTGGCGTCGATGAGCGTTTCGTCGTTCCACCGTCACTTCAAGGCGGTCACCGGGCTCAGCCCGCTCGCCTATCACAAGCAGATGCGCTTGCAGGAGGCGCGTCGGCGTCTGCTCGTCGAGCCCGGCGCCGTGGCGAGCGTCGCCTTCTCGGTCGGCTACGAGAGCGCGTCGCAGTTCAGTCGCGAGTATGCGCGGCAGTTCGGCCTGCCGCCCGCGCGCGACGCCGCTCGCCTGCGCGCCGGGTGAGTCGCTCTCCGCTCCTCAGTACGGGGTGCCGTCGTGATGCGTGTAGACCCAGGCGCCGTTCGCGTCGCGGCGGCACGCGAGGTCCACGTCCGAGTAGGTCACCTCGTCGTCCTTGGTCCGATTGCCAATCTCGAGGTAGCGCGCCGGGCGGTCGCTCCGGTTGACGAGCTGGTGCCCGTTCGTGCTGCCGGCGGGGAAGCCTGCGCACATGCCGGCGGTGAGCACCTGCTCGCCGTCGTCGGTGCGCAGCACGACCTCTCCTTCGAGCATGTAGACGAGCTCGTCCTCGCGCGCGTGGTAGTGGCGCAAGGACGACTCCTTGCCCGGGAGCAGCGTCGTCAGGTTCACGCCGAAGCGGGTGAGGCCCAGCGCGTCACCGAGGGCGCGCTTCTCGCGGGGGGTGACGCGCGCGCGGAACTCCTCGGGATACCCGGAGGTGACGCGCGGCGTGAGCGAGGCCGGATCGAGCGCGGGAAGCTTGAGCGTCATGATGTCTCGTTGGAGGTGAGAGGAGGAGGGTCGAAGCGAAACGCGGTTTGCCGCGCCGACTGGCGTTCACCGAACCCGGCGGCGAACGAACGCAAGGCGGGGAATGGCTCGACCGACACGGTCGGACGGAAGGCGAGGTGCTCCACGAGACAGAACGAGGTGACCTCGAAGAGGCTCAGGTCGCGCGGGGCGGGGAGGCGGCCGAGCACGTCCTCCACGCGCTGCTCGAGCCACGTCAGCGCGCCGGTCAGCCCGGCGGCGATCTTGGCGAAGAAGACGTTCTCGGCGGGAAGCCCGCCGACCTCGATGCCGATGCGCAGCTGCACCTGCGCCGCCATCGCGAACCACACGAGCTCCTGCGCCGACCGGACCACCGCGTCGCTCACGTTCTCGGCGAGTACGACCCGTGGGTCGCCCGCGCGGCCCGCCACCTCGAGCAGCGTGCGGCAGATGTTCTCGGTCCCGAACACGGTGCTCGCGCCGACCTCCAGCGTCGGGATCTTGAGCGCCGGGTTGCCGCCGAAGGTGGACGCGTCGAGGCTCGTGAGATCGTGCACCACGTGGAGCTCGAAAGGGATACCGAGCTCGTGAGCGAAGATGGCGGCCACGCGCGTGAAGTGCGAGCTGCTGCGGCCGATCAGTCGAACACCAGGAGGCGACATGGCGTCAGCCCGGCAGGGTACCACGAGGTGCGAACCATCGTGCGGCCGCGCGCGTGAGCTCCGCTTCCGCGCGCGGGCCGTGCGGGGTCTCGTCGCTCGCCCAGGCGACGAACCCGTCGGGACGCACGAGCAGCGCGCGCAGGCCGAGGCGATCCTTGGCATTGCCCGCCACGTACCTGACGCGGTCGCCCCACTGCCCGTCGAGCGCCCGGAGCTTCGCCTCCCGGCCGAAGTCGAGGAGGAGGCCATTCCCCTCGTGCAGCAGCGCGCCGGTCCGCGTTCCGTCCTCGAGCTCGAAGTCCGGGCAGCTGCGACCCACGAGCGGGTGCTCGTCGCCGAGATCGTAGCGGAGCGAAACGCCCCACACGCGCTCCGCGAAGTACGTTGCGCCGTCGCGCGTGGCGATCAGATCACGCAGGATGCCATGGAGCGCGCGCGACTGGCGGTCGGGGCGCATCGACGCGACCTGGGCCCGCGTCCACTCGAGGATGCGTGCTCCGACCGGATGCCGCTCGGCCGTGTAGGTGTCGAGCAATCCGTCCGGGGCATCCCCTCGCAGGGTCGCGGCGAGCTTCCACCCGAGGTTCATCGCGTCGCCGATCCCGAGGTTCAGACCCTGTCCGCCGAGCGGTGAATGGATGTGCGCGGCGTCGCCGGCCAGCAGCACCCGTCCCTTGCGGTAGGTGGTGGCTTGCTTCGAGCGGTCGGTCCAGGTCGAGGCGACGTTCAACGCAACGACCTTCACGTCCGCGCCGGATACCCGCCGCAACACGTCTTCCACGTGCTCGCGGGTCATGGGAGCCCGATGGGCAGCGCCGCCGTCGAAGTCGGCAATCCCGATGACTCCCGGTTGCGATTGCGTGTACATGCCGGCTGCCGTGTGGTGACGGCCCACGGGGAGCGCCGAGGGATCGGCGAGCTCCACCTCGACGGAATAGCCCGTGAACTCGGGCTCGGTCCCGACGAAGTCGAAGCCACCTCGCTTGCGGATGGTGCTCCGGCCGCCGTCGCAGCCCACGAGGAACCGCGCGCGGAGGCGCTGGTCGGCGGTGTGGACGACGACCTCGTCCTCCGAGGCCTCGAAGCTCGCGACGCCGTGCCCGCGGCGGATGTCCACCCCTGCCTCGAGCGCCCGCGCGGTGAGCACCGCCTCGAGATGATCCATCTCGCTCGCTACCTGGACGTCGCAGGGGCCGGGCAGTCGGTAGGGCCACGCGGATGGGTCGATGTTGCTGCGGTCGAACTGGATGCCGCCGAAGTGGCCGGCCGGACCGCGCGCCGGTGCGGCGCTGACGCGAGGTGGGAAGGGGACCTGATCGAGGAGGCCGCGGCGGTAGAAGGCCTCGACGCTCGGCCCCCAGAGGCCGCGCATTCCGAACGGCAGCCGCTTCAGCGGCGAGCCCGGATCCTCGAGTTGCTCCAGCACCACCACGTCGAGGTTCGCGAGCCGCAGCTCACAGGCGAGGAACAGGCCGACCGGGCCGGCGCCGGCGATGATGACGTCGTGGACCATGGTGTCCCGCTGGTGTGACACCGAATTGGACCTGGTACAAGTTTAGGTTTGGTCTATGATTTCGTCATGACCGCGCCGACGCTCCGCCAGCGGAAGAAGGACGACACGCGCCGCGCCATCTCGGACGCGGCGACCGAGCTCTTCGCGGCGCGCGGCTTCGACGCGGTCACGTGCAGCGAGATCGCGGCCGCCGCGGGCGTCGCCAAGATGACGTTGTTCAACTACTTCGCGCGCAAGGAGGAGCTCTTCTTCGACCGCAACGAGGAGGCGCGCGGGCTGCTCGCGAGCGTGCTCGAGGGCAGGCGCGACGAAGAGCCGGTGCTCGACGTGCTCCAGCGCGCCGCTCACCAGCTCGCGCGCGAAGGGCACGTGTTCGCGAAGCTCACCCGGGCCGTCTCGGCATTCTGGCGGACCGTGGAGGCGAGCGCTGCGCTGCAGGCCTACGTCCGTGAGATGCGCAGCGAGGCCGACGCCGCCCTCGCGGAGGCGCTCGCCAGCGCAGCCGGGCAAGGGGCGGTCGATGCCACCGCGCGGCTCGTCGCTGGCATCCTCGTGACGGGGTGGTGGACCGCGTATGCCGAGGGCCTCGGTCGACAGCGCGCCGGGCACCCCGCGGAGGCGATCAGGGCCGCCTTTCTCGCGCTCGTGGACCGCGCGTTCGACGCCGCGCGCGCCGCCGCGGCCGGCACCCCGTACGCCGGGGCGCCAGGCGCGCGCTCGCGTCAGGTCCGCGGGTAGCGCGCGCGCAGCGTCTCGCCGGCCACCTTTGCGGCGTCGTCCTCGAGGCCGAAGCAGTCGCGGAGGAGCGCGGCGATCTCCGCCTCGCTTCCCGTGGTGACGGCCGCACGGAGGCCCATCGCCTTGCTCACGAAGGCGGGGTCCGCGCTCATCTGCTGCTGGAAGTGAGCCGTCGCGGTGGTCGCCGCGGCCGGGTCGACGCCGAGCAGCTGCGCGAGCACCTCGGCGGCGCGCGCCGCGTCGCCGCCCATGATTGCTCCCGCGAAGTCGCGAAATGTGAGGTCCGCCATGCGCCGCACTCTACCACCAGCGCGGCCGTCGACGCGCCTTGACATATTCCTCACCGGCTATATAGATAGATGGCTATGGAAACTGCGGAGCGCCTGGACCTGGCTTTTGCAGCGCTCGCCGACCCGACGAGGCGGGCCATCCTCGCGCGCCTCGAGCGCGGTGAGGCGACGGTCGCGGAGCTCGCCGAGCCGTTCGGGCTCCGGCAACCCACGATCTCGAAGCACCTCAAGGTGCTCGAGCAGGCCGGCTTCGTCACCCACACGCGCGACGCGCAGCGCCGGCCTCGCCGCCTCGTCGTCGGCGCGCTCAAGGACGTCGATGCGTGGCTCGCGCCCTTCCGCAAGCAATGGGAGGCGCGCCTCGACAACCTCGGCGCGTACCTCGACCGAACCCCCCCGAAGACGAAACACAAGTGAAGGAGACTGCGATGCTGACCACGCACGAAACAGGACCCAGGATCGATCCGGCGACGTTCACGCTCACCTTCGAGCGCTCACTGTCGGTGAGCCGCGAGAAGGTGTTCGACGCCTGGACGCAGCCGCAGCACGTCGCCGCGTGGTGGGATCCCACGGGAACCCCGCTCCGCGAGTGCACCATCGACCTCCGAAAGGGCGGATCTTTCCGCTTCGTCAACGACGGCCACAGCCCACCGTTCGAGGGCGTCTACAGCGTCGTCGATCGTCCGGTGAAGCTCGTCTTCGACGCGCTCGGCGCGGTCGGCACGGTGCTGATCGAGAGCCGGGCGGGCCGCACCCACCTCACGGTCACCATCCGCTGCGCGTCGGCCGAGCACCTCGAGCAACTGGTCAAGGTCGGCGTCGCCGCCGGCACCGACCGGACCATCGACAACCTTGTCGCTCACCTGGGCGCCGGATCGGCATAGTCTGCCCGGCAGTCTCGGGTACGTGACGCTCGGCCAGGCGGCGACGACGCTCTCGGGCGGCGAGGCGCAGCGCGTTAAGCTCGCGCGCGGAGGCAAAGCGTGCCTTCTCCGCGATGATGACGATGCAGAAGATCGACGTCGCCGCGATCGACGCCGCGCGCCGCGGCTAGACTGCTCGGCGGCCGGTCCTCGGGCGGGGCTCGCCGAGCATCCTGACGAAATCGTGACGAGCCGCGGGAGTCGCGCAGTACGCGGAGCAGTTGCGCGACGAGCGCCGCGCAGGTCGCGCAACGGGATGCGCAATCCGGGCGAAGCGTCGTCGCCGTTGCGGCTCGAATACGGCATATGCCGACCGTCCGATCGTTAGTTTGCGGCTTGCCGGGCTCGCCATCGCTGGCACTATCAGCGACGAGATGCCCACCATGAACAAGCTCGCGCGACGAGTGATCTCCGGTTTGCTCGTGCTCGCGGTCGTCTTCGGTGTCCTCACTGAGGCGCAGGCAGCCTCCGTTTGCTACTCGCTGCCGTTCTCGAATCCGAACCTGGCGGACGGCTGGGGCTCTCTGAAGGGGGGCCGCACGAATCCTCATCGCGGCGTCGACTTCCCGCAAGCCGCGGGCACGCCGATCCCCGCCGTCGCGGCCGGCACGGTGGCGCTCGTCACGTACACGAGCTGCCTCGGCAACGTGGTCGTCCTGAAGCACGCCGACGGCATGTACTCCGGCTACGCGCACATGCTGGTGAAGTCGTCCCTGACCGCCGGCACGAAGGTCGCGATGGGACAGACGCTCGGCAAGGTCGGTACGACGGGCAGCTGCACGACGGGCAATCACCTCCACCTCGTGATGGGGCCGACGCTGAACAGCTACGCCTACGGAACGACGGTCGACCCTTACAAGTACATCCAGGCGCACAAGACGTGCAGCTGCCACCGCTCCGCGGGCGGCTTCACGTTCAGCTGCGACGGGCCGGTGGCGGGCGAGCACTGCGTCAACGTCAAGGAGCCGGCCGACAGCGATTCATGGGCCGACAACTACGTCTGCAGCAAGACCGACCACGGGCTCGCGTGGTCGTCCGCCGGCCCGCTCGCGGGAAAGCGCTGCACGAACATCAAGGAACCGACCGGCTCGGACGGCGCGAAGTGGGCAGACAATTACCTGTGTGTCGACGTCAACGCGACGGTGCGGCTCTCCTGGACGTACGACGGCTCGACGAGTGGCAAGACCTGCTTCAACTGGAACGAGACGGTCGACCCGGACAGCTGGAACGACAACTACCTCTGCGTCGCTCCCAATTACGATTACAAGGGCGGAATCTTCACGTTCAAGTCGAATGGCACGGTGGCCGGCCAGACGTGCGTGAACGTGAACGAGCCCGCGGACAAGAACAGCTGGTCCGACAACAACCTGTGCACGGCCAGCGACATCGGCCTCAGGTGGTCGAGCGCCGGCCCCATCCCGGGCATGCGCTGCACGAACGTGAGCGAGGCGGCGGAGCACGTCCCCGCAGCCTGGGCCGACAACTACCTCTGCGTGCCCAACGACTCTCCGTACAATCTCGACTGGTCGAACAGCGGAAAGATTCCTGGCAAGACCTGCGTCCCTTGGCGTGAGTCGGCCGACCTCGATGGCTCGTGGGGAGACAACTTCCTCTGCTACACGACGACCGGAGTCGCCGGCCCGGTGCCGGACGAGGGCGAGGTCGACGACGGCACGCCCGAGACGGGCGACGGACAGCTCGACGACCCTTCCTCGGACGAGGATGCCGCCGCCGACCTGAACGGCGTCGACACCATGGACTCCGCCGAGCACGCGGAGGAGGAGGCGGCGGGCTGCAGCACCTCGCGGACGGGCGGCGCGTCGACCAGCCTCCTTGCGGTGGCGGTGGGCACGCTGGTGGCGAGCATCGTGCGCCGCCGCCGTCGCCGCTGAGGTTCTCGCGCGGTCGGCGCCGCCGGAACCGACGGGCGGGCGTAGTCTGAGCGCATATGGACGCGAAGGACCGCCCGCCTGCGCCGGCTCTCGAGCAGTCGGTCCCGTGCATCGAAGGCTTCGGGTGGAGCGATCGACCCGCGGTGAGCGGGGAGACCGTGTTCCTTGCCGGCGGGGCGTCCGATTCGCACGGACCCATCGCCTTCTTGCAAGGGATCGACCGCGCGACGGGAGCCTCTCGGTTCGTGCTCGAGAAGGTCGCGCTCGCCGGGCACGACGTCGTCTGCAGCGAGGTGCATGCCACCGCCGGGGGTGGTGCGTTCCTCGCCGTGTACACGCAGGACGAGTCGCTCGACGTCGTGGTGGTGGATGGCGCGGGCAGAGTCCTCGTGCACCACGAGCTCGGCGCGGAGGGTTCGCTCGTGGGGCACGACATCGGCTCGAAGGTCGCGCTCGCCTCGCAGCCCGAGGTGAACGGTCGTTATCTCGTTTCGTACGCGTATCGTGACAACCGTGAATACCGGACATTCGCGCGCGCGCTGGGCGCGACGTCGAATGCCTGGGACTCGCCGGAATGGCTCCTCGCGGCGACCAATCACGTGGTGGTCGGGGCCGCGTCGCAGGTGCGCCGCCCGAGAGACCGACCGGTACGCCTCCTCGCCCGCGCGAGGCACGACGGCGCCGTCGTGTGGCGTCGCGACTTCCCCGAAGGGCAGCTCGCCGTCGCAGGAGCGTCGGAGTCGCGGCTCCTCGTGGTCGACAGGAGCCCGCAGCTGCGCGGCGCGGGGTCGCTGCTGTGGCTGCTCGATCTCGCGACGGGCGAGGAGGTGGCTCGCATCGCCGTCGCCGGCGACGTGCTTGACGCGGCGCTGAACGAGCACGGTGCCACCGTGCTGCGCAGCGGCGACGCGAAGGCCGGTGCCGCGCTCCTTCGCTTCGACGGAGGAGGCCAGCAGCGCGCGGCGGTGGAGGTCGCGGTCCCGGAGCTCGCCTACAACGGCGGCGTGCGGCTCGTGCACGCCGGCGCTGACGCCGTGCTGTGGGTGGACGCTCGCGCCACCTTGCAGCTCGATCGCCTCGGCGCCGCCGCCGCGGACCCCGGCGGGCCCCTGTGGAGCTGGCCGCTCCCGTACGCGACCGCCGGGTTTCGCCGACGCGTCACGGACCGACTCCTGCCCTGGTCGACCGAGACGATCGATGGCAATCGCCTCTTCCTTCGTTCCGGAGGGCGCCTCTGGACGGCATCCGTCACGTTGGCTTGATCGGCCCACAGCTGCGATCGCATGACCGCGTCGGTCGGGAAGGCGCGCGGGAGGCGTCGTGCGGTACGATCGTGGGGATGAGCGTCCAGCAGCGTAACCATGTCCAGGTGTCAGGCAGCGGGCCCGCCACGATGTTCTTCGCGCACGGCTTCGGCTGCGACCAGAACATGTGGCGCCTGCTCGCCCCCGAGTACGCGAAACGCTACCGCACCGTCCTCTTCGACCTGGTGGGTAGCGGCAACTCCGACCTGTCGGCGTTCGACAAGGAAAAGTACGCCTCGCTCCATGGGTACGCGGACGACGTGCTCGAGATCGTGCACGAGTTCGGCGAAGGTCCGGCGCTGTTCGTGGGCCATTCGGTGAGCGCGATGATCGGGATGCTCGCCAACCTCAAGGACCCGAGCCGGTTCGCGGCGCAGATCATGATCGGCCCGTCACCCTGCTACATCAACGACGGCGATTACATCGGCGGCTTCTCGCGGCAGGACATCGACTCGCTCCTCGAGACGCTCGAGAGCAACTACCTCGGCTGGTCGAGCAACATGGCGCCGGCCATCATGGGGGCGCCCGATCAACCCCAGCTCGGCATCGAGCTCACGAACAGCTTCTGCCGCACCGATCCGGAGATCGCGAAGCACTTCGCGCGCGTCACGTTCCTCTCGGACGTGCGGCCGGAGCTGCCCAAGCTCACGACCCCGACGCTCATCGTCCAGTGCAGCGACGATCTCATCGCCCCGCTGACCGTCGGTGAGTACCTGCGCAGCGCCTTGCCCCACAGCACGCTCACCGTCATCGACAACGTCGGTCATTGCCCGCATCTCAGCGCGCCGAGCGTGAGCGCGACGGCCATGGACGAGTTCCTGGCGAAACAAGGCTTCTGAGCGCCGTGCCGTCGGAGCGACCACCGCCCCCGAGCCACGTGGAGACGCTCCTCGACAGCGCCGCCTGCGCGCTGATGTTGACGTCCGAGGACGGCACGTTCCTCCGCGTCAACAAGGCCTTCTGTGCCTGGCTCGGGCGAACGCCGGCCGAGCTGGTGGGGAGGAAACGCTTCCAGGATCTCCTCACGATGGGAGGGCGCATCTTCCATCAGACGCACTGGGCCCCGCTGCTCCGCATGCAGGGGTCCATCTCCGAGGTGAAGCTGGAGGTCCAGCACGCCGACGGCACGACCATTCCGATGGTGCTCAATGCCATCCGCGCCGAGCAGGACGGCGCCGCCGTCTACGAGATGGCCGCGTTCATGGCGCGCGACCGCGATCGCTACGAGCGAGAGCTGGTGCTCTCACGCAAGCGCCTCGAGGAGCTGGTGATCGAGGCGACGCGACTTCGGGACGAGTCGAAGGACCGCGCCCTCTTCGCCGAGCAGATGATCGGGATCGTCAGCCACGATCTACGCAACCCGCTCTCCAGCATCAGCATGGCCGCGGCTCTGCTCGGGGGCGGCGAGCTCTCGGTGCGCGAGCAGCGGTTCGTGGGCCAGATCACCCGCGCGACGCAGCGGGCCACCCGGCTCATCGCCGACCTGCTCGACTTCACGCAAGCGCGCCTCGGCGGCGGTCTCGCCGTCACCCTCGCGTCCATCGATCTGCACGAGGCGGTCGCGGAGGGCCTCGACGAGCTGCGCCTCGTGCACCCCAGCCGGACGCTGCTCCACGTACGTTCCGGCGAGGGACCGTGCGTCGCCGACGCGAGCCGTCTCGAGCAGCTCGTGGGCAATCTGGTGTCCAATGCCGCCGTGTACGGTCAGCCGGACGCGCCGATCACGGTGACGTCCCGGGTCGAGCCGGCGTCGTTCTCGATCGCGGTGCACAACTCCGGCGTGCCCATCCCGCCGGAGACGCTCGCGACGCTGTTCCGGCCGATGACCCGCGGCGTCGCCGCCGGCAGCGCGAATCGCAGCGTGGGGCTCGGCCTCTTCATCGTCGGAGAGATCGCGAAGCGGCACGGGGGTGCCGCGTCGGTCACGTCGACCGCCGAGAGCGGAACGACGTTCCGCGCCACGTTCCCGCGCGCGGCGTCATTCAGCGGTGGTCGTCCCGCGTGAGCGCGATGTCCACGGCGATGCTCTCGTCGCTGCCCGGAATCACGTTGAACATGCGGATGTGGAGGGCGCCGTCGGTGCGGTCGTCGACCTCGGTTCGCCACCCCCAGCGCGGCTGACCTTCTCCTGCGAAGTACGTTCCGGAGGCGCTGATCGGCGCGCGCGCCGCGTCCTCGAGGACGCGCTCGCTCGCGGAGACGAGGATGGACCCGCCCGTGTGGAGGCTGTCGATCCACGACATCCGGAAGAGCCGGTCGTCCTTCTCGTAGGCGATGGTCAGCTCGCCGGCGATCGGCTGGCCCATCGCGCGAGACACGTACGTGAAGCGCAGGAAACGACCGCCGAGGAGCATCGTGATCGTGCCGTCCCACGCCGCGACCTCGGCGGCCGCGGGGTCCTCGGGATCGGCATGGGTGCGGGCGGTCCCCGTCCAGCGGCCAGCCAGCCCTGCGAGGCGCGCGTGAACGTCGGTGGGTGAGAACGGGCCCGTGGCCGCGCCGGCGAGATCCATGGCAGGCCTCGTACCACACGGGGCGTGGTGCGCGGCCTTTGCCGGCGTTCTCCTGATGCGCTTCAGGGTGAGCTCGACGTGGCTCGTGCTGGGCGGAGCCGCCATCGGCCTCGCCCCTGCGCGCGATCACGGCTTCGTGATCGTGCTCTTGCCGATGGTCACGGCGGTCTGCGCGAGCAGCCGCCCGTTGACCGAAGCGCCGGTGGCCAGGGTGATGGCGGTCTGCGAGAGGACGATGCCCTCCGCGTGAGCGCCGGTGCCGAGCTCCACGAAGCCGGCCACCTGCCAGAAGACGTTCTTCGGCCGCGCACCGACCATCGTCATCGTCTGGTCGGAGCTCATCTTGAGGTCACCCGTGACCTGGAAGATCCACACGTCGTTGGCGCCGCCCGACAGCGTGATGCTGGTCGGGATCGTCACGGACGAGTTCCACTTGTAGAGACCGGGCGCGAAGACGAGGCCGCCGATCGTGCCCCCGCCGAGGTCGAGGGTCGGCGAGGGCCGGCCCGCAGCGTCCGTGTAGGCCGTCTGCATGTTGGAGACCGCCGTGGTCAGGTTGCTGGGCGTCGGGGGATCGTTGTCCGCGGAGAAGACGCTTCCGGTCACCTGTACCGACGTCCACTTCGATCCGGCGCGCGTGAGGTCGAACCCCGTGATGTACGTCCCGGCGGCGGGGCTGATCGCCACGTTTCCGGTGACCGCCGAGGTCGGCACGTTGGTGATCGCGGTCTTCGCGAGGATGACGTAGTTGCCCGACGCTCCGAGCAGGACCGGCTTGGGGCCGAGGGGGGCCGTCGCGTCCGTCTTGAAGGTCCACGTGTAGGCGGCGCCCAGGGGATTGCCGGCGACGTCGGTGGCGGCGGTCGAGATCGTCGCGGTGTACGTCGTGTTGACCGCGAGGTCGGTGGTCGGCGCGAACGTCGCCGTCGTGTCGGAGTACGTCACGGTGCCCGTGACGGCGGCCCCGGAGTCGGTCCGCACGACGCCGAACGTCATGCTGGGGCTCACGAGGGTGCCCGGCGCCATGCTCTCGCTGAACTCGGCGGTGATGACCGCGTTCGTGGCCGCATTCATCGTCGCCGGCGCGGGGGAGACCGATTGCACGGTGGGCGCAGATGTATCGACCCCGCCGTCGCCGCCGCCGCCGTCACCGCCGTCACCCGTGGAGCCGTCGCCGTGGCCGGCGTCCGTGCCCGGCCTGGAGCCGTCCGAAGAGCCCGAGTCGGTCCCGCTCCCGGCCGCCTCGTCGGTGTCATCCCCGCAGCCCGCGGTCATCACCGCGAACGAGAGAAGAAGCGAGAGGTGCGTGGCGCGAAGAAGCGTGAACGATCGAAGCATTATGGGAAACCTCCAGGAGGGGTGAGCCGGAGCCCGCATCGGAAGTCCCGAGCGGCGCGGCCGCGAACCTCTCGTGCACGAGCAGAGCCGTTCACGAAAGGCCGCTGGATTGCCGATCGCGCCGCGCAAACCTTCCACAATTGCGCCACACATCCGCAGGAACCGGACGTAGGTGTCGACCGCTCAGGTGGGCACGCCTTCCCGAGGCGGGCGTCTGCCGAGGATCCGTGCTTGATCCATCCCATGCCATCCGCGCTCGGGCCTGCGTTCGTCGGCGTCCTCGCGCTCGCCGGGACCGTCGCGGCGTGCGCCGGCTCGTCCGGCGAGACCGACCGGCCGGCGCCCGTGACCACCGCCGCGCCGTCATCGCCGTCGGCAGCTCCCTCGTCGCCCCCGCCGGTCGACGCGGGAGCCAGGGACGGAGGACCGCACGCCGCGAGCGAGGCCCTCCAGCGGTGCGCGCAGTCGAAGGGCGATATCGGTTCCATCGCGGACGCCGTGACGCGCCTCAACGCGCTCGCTCCTCACGGTGACGGAGCTTGCTTCGTCACGACGCTGCCGAGGCCACTCGCCGTCATGGGTTCGCTCAACACGGCCAGCGCGCAACCGGCGGGGGGCAGGGGCGCTCCGCGTCTCTTCTTCCTCCTTCCGAAGCTCGTCATCACCGCGGTGCCGGAGGGCGACGGCAGCAAGGTGCTCGAATTCGGCGAGTGGATCGGCACGACGCGAACGCTGAAGGGCGAGGTCGCGGTACCCGTCGTGGCCCCGCTCGCCGCCGACGCGCCGTTCACGCACGTGCTCCAGGACGCGAGCCGCACCCGCTGCGCGAGCTGTCATCGCCAGGAGGAGCGTCATCCGACGATCCCGAATGCGTTCTTGTCGATCGCTTTCCAGCCCGCCCTGTCCACCGTGGTGACCCTGAGCGAGCTGGAGGAGCTTCACCGCCTCTGCACGAACGCGGGAGACGAGGGCGAGCGCTGCACCATGATCCACGCCGTCTTCGACTTCGGTGAGGTCACGCAAGGAAGCTTCACGCCCGTCGTCCAGACCATGTGATCCCGCGAGGGGTCAGTGCGCCTTCTTCATGTCGCCGAGGACCCGCGTGGTCTCGTCGACCCAGAGGTCACGCGCGATGCCGTCCTTCCAGCGCTCGAGTTGCCGCTGCATGCGCGGGTCCTGGGACGAGGCCTCCTGCGTCGCGAGCGGAGCGACCTCCATGAGGCCCTTCTGTTCGCGCTTCTTCGGATCGAGCGCGTCGAGGTCGGCCTTCGCGCGCTTGTAGTCGGCCTGCCAGGCGGCCCGCTCGAGCGGCTTCGAGGTCTGGTCCTTCCGCGCCTCCATGATCGCCGCGAACTTGGTGACCGTGGTGAGATCGGCATTCGCCTTCGTCCGTGCGGTGCTCGCGGCGGCGAGGTCTGCGACCTTCCATGCGTGCGGCGACTTGGTGAAGGTGACCGCCGGGATCGTCGACCACGGAATGGCGTGCGGAAGCGTGCGTTCCCCGGAGTCGACGAACGACGTCGGATCGGGGAGGAGGACGTCCGGCACGACGCCCTTCAGCTGCGTGGAGCCGCCGCTGACGCGGAAGTACTCCTGGATGGTGACCTTGTAGAGGCCGAGCGGCTCGCCCTGGCTCCGCGTCTGCTGGTCGAGATCGATGACCGCCTGCACCGTGCCCTTGCCATGCGTGGCGCTCGTGCCGACCACCACCGCGCGTTCGTAGTCCTGGAGGGCGCCGGCCACGATCTCCGCGGCCGAGGCGCAGAAGCGGTCGACGAGGACGACGACGTTGCCGCTGAAGGCGACCGACGGATCCTTGTCACGCAGCACCTCCACGGCGCCCTTTCCGTCCTTCGTCTGGACGACCGCGCCCTCCTTCACGAAGAGCCCGGCGATGTCCCGCGCGTGCGTGAGGAGCCCGCCGCCGTTGCCGCGGAGGTCGAAGACGAGCGAGGTCACGCCCTTCTTCGTGAGCTGCGTCAGGATCGTGCGCATGTCGTCGGTCGCGTTGCGCTCGCCGGGCTTCCTCGACTCACCGTAGAAGCCGGGAAGGTGCACGTACCCGACGTCGCCGTTCTCCTTGGTCTTCAGGATCGCGCCGCGCGCGTACGAGGCCTCGATGCGGACGACGTCGCGCGTGATCGAGATCGTCTTGAGCGTGCCGTCCGGCTTCTTCACCGTGAGGACGACCACCGTGCCCTTGGGCCCGCGGATCATGCTGACGACCTTGCCGATCGGCATGTCCATGACGTCGACGGGTTCCTTGCCGTCCTGCGCGACCGACTGGATGAGGTCACCGACCTCGAGCTTTCCCTGCTGCCACGCCGCGCCGCCCGGCACGAGATCGTTCACGAGGATGTAGTGCTCCTGCTCGCGCAGCGTCGCGCCGATGCCCTCGAGTCGGCCGGTGAGCGCGATCCCGAGCTCCGCCTCCTCGGCGGGCGGCAGGTAGTTCGTATGCGGGTCGAAGGCGGCATTCACCGCGTTGATGAAGGACTCGGCGGGCTCGAGCTTGTCGACCGAGGCGAGGCGCGTGAACTGCGTCGCGAGCCGGGTGGCGAGCTCCTTCTGTACCTTGTCGCGCCGCGCCTCGAACGTGGTCGGGATCTCGCCGAGCGACTTCTCGGCCGCGGCCTCGCGCTTCGCGTCGTCGGGGTCGACCGGCTTCGCGTCGGGTTTCGGGTGCGCCCTTCGCTCGAGCGTGTCCTCGAGCTCCTGCGTCCGCTCGAGCACCTGCAGCTTGATGACGCCGCGCCAGCGGGCCGCGAGCTCCTCTTCCGTCTTGCAGAAGGCGCGCTTCTTGGGGTCGGTCTCGATCGACTCCTTCGCGGTGAAGTCGAGGGGCGTCGCGAGCAGGCGGGCGACGACGTCGGCCACGAGCCGGCGCCGCGTCGAGAGGAGCGCGGCGGCCTTCCGCCCCAGGACGAGGTCGCCGGCCCGGAGCTCGTCGTCCATGTCGGTCTCGAAGCGGGCGAGCTTCTGCACGTCGCTCTCGAGGAGGAACTGCTTGCCCGGGTCGAGCGAATCGATGAAGCGCTGGAACGCCTCCTTGGAGACGCTGTCGTCGATCGACCTCGCCCGCACGTGCTCGTGCCCGAGCAGCGCGGTGGCGGCGCTCGCCAGCACGGCCTCGCGCGCATCCCGCGGCATGTCGGCGAGCTCGCTGTCGATCGGCCGCGCGGCGTCGCTCGCCGAGGAGGCGGACGGCGGCGACGCGATCCCTGCGTCGGTGCCGTGAGGCGAGCGACAGGAGAGCAGGAGCACGAAGAGGAGGACGGAACGACGCATGCGCGGAATTTAGCACGCGTCGCCCGTCCCCTCGGGGGCGTCGACCGGCGGCGGCGCTCGTCAGCGCGGCCCGCACCAGGTGGTCAGCGCTTCACGGAGCCCGTCGTCGGTGCCCTCTGCGACCCAGGCGACGTGTCCGTCGGGGCGGATCAGGACCGCAGCGGGGGCGAGGGCCGGCTCCACCAGGTCGAGCAGCAGCGGCGCTATTTCGTGGAGCAGGGTGAACATCTCGAGGGGTCAGGCGAAGTCGGTCGAGCGCGATACCGCCTCGTGCCGCGCGAGCTCCGCACGCAGGCCATCGAGCTTCTGCGTCGCCATCGCGAACGCGTCGCTGCCGAGGAAGAGATGCAGCGGCGGCGATGCCGACGCGGCGGTCTCCACGAGCACGCCGGCGAGCCGCTCGGGATCGCCGGGCTGGCGGCTGTTGATCTCCTCCACGTGCTGCGCGTGGGATGCGCGCGCCGCGGCGTAAGCGGCGATCGGACTTTCAGGAAGGGCGAGGGAGCCCTGCTCGAGGAACGCGGTGCGGAAGTATCCCGGGTAGACGAGCGTGACATGGACGCCGTGCTCGGCGAGATCCGCATGCAGGCTCTCGGTGATCCCGGCGACCGCGAACTTCGTCGCCACGTAGATGCCCCAGCCCGAGAAGCCGCCGACGAAGCCGGCAATCGACGAGATATCGAAGATGTGGCCCGTGCGCTTCTCGCGCAGGTGGGGGAGGACTGCCCGGAGCACGTTCAGCAGCCCGAAGACGTTCACGTCGAAGTTCTTCCGCGTCTCCGCGTCGCTCAGCTCCTCGATCGTGCCGAGTTGGCCGTAGCCGGCATTGTTCACGACGACGTCGAGAGCGCCGAAGTGGCCAAGCGTGGCGGCGACCGCGTCGCGCACGCTCCCGGCGTCGAGGAGGTCGACCTCCAGGGATAGCAGCGACGCGCTCTGCTCGCCGAGCGCGGCGATGAGGGCCTTTCGCGAGCGCGAGGTCGCCGCGACGCGTCCGCCCTCCCGCAACACGCGCCGGGCGAGCGACAGACCGAGACCCTTGGATGCACCGGTGATGAACCAGACCTTGTCGTTCTTCATGTCGAGGACCCTACGTGCGCGGCTCCGTCGGGCGGTAGAACGAACCAGGGGACGTCTTGCCCGATCCTCCAGGCGCGGCTAGTTTTCGTCCATGGGCGAGCTGGCCGACATCGCGTCACGACATGCCGGTCCGGAGCTCATGACCCGCACCGCGCTGCCCGACGTCGAGATCTTCTGCAGCCCGGCGCGTTCGGCGCCGATCCCGGCGGTCTACCGGCCGTGCCTCTGTTTCCTCGCCCAGGGCGCGAAGGAGGTGACCCTCGGCGGGAAGGTGTACCGCTACGAGGCGGGCGAGTTCCTCGTCTCCACCGTCGACCTGCCGATGACCGGCGAGATCGTGGAGGCGACGCCGCGGCGGCCGTACCTTTGTATCGCGCTCGGGATCGATGCGGGGGCGGTCTACGACGTGCTCCGGGACGCGAGCTCCTCGCTCGTCGACCGCGGGACGAGCGACGGGCCTTCCATCTTCATCGGTCGGAACGAGCTCCCGGTGACCGACGCGGTGCTCCGCCTCGCGCGCTGTCTCGACGATCCGGGCGATCGGGCGGTCCTCGCGCCGGGAATCATCCGTGAGATCCTCTACCGCCTTCTCCAGGGGAAGTTCGGCGGCGTGGTGCGCGAGGTCGGCATCGTGGGCAGTCGCACCCAGCGCATCGCGAAGGCGATCGAGCACCTGAAGAACGGCTTCGCGCAGTCACTCCGGATCGAGGAGCTCGCGCATCTCGCGGGAATGAGCGCTTCGTCCTTCCACGAGCACTTCAAGAAGGTCACGACCCTGAGCCCGCTCCAGTACCAGAAGCAGCTGCGCCTCCACGAGGCGCGGCGCCTCCTCCTCGCCGAAGGAACGAGCGCGGCCGACGTGGGATTCCGCGTGGGCTACCAGAGCCCCTCGCAGTTCAGCCGCGAGTACGCCCGCTTCTTCGGGCGGCCGCCCCGCGCCGACCTTCGCGATCTCGTGGCCTCGGCGCGCTGACGCGCCCATCGTTACGCCCTTCAGCCAGCGCGGAGGCGCGTGCGATGCTGCTCGGCGAGCCGCACGATCGCGCGACGTAGCTTCTTCAGGTCGACGGGCTTCGCCGCGTGATCGTCGAACCCGGCGGCGCGGGCGCGGCGCTGGTCCTCGAGGCCCGCATATCCGGTGAGCGCGATGGCCGGGATCCGGCCGCCCGCCTCGGGCGTCCGGCCGCGGAGCTCGGCGATGAACCCGTATCCGTCCTCGCCGGGGAGGCCGAGGTCACTGACGATCACGTGCGGGAGCCGCGCCGCGAGGAAGTTGCGGGCTTCGGCGACGGACCCGGCCACGCGGACGACGGCCCCATGTCGCTCGAGCGCTGCGGTCATCATCTCGCGCGTGTCCTCGTCGTCCTCGATGACGAGGATGTCGAGCCCGACGAGCGACTCGGACGAGGGGTCCACGCGGTCGGGTCCGGGCAGGACCGTGCCCACGTCGAGCGGGATCGCGGCCGTGAACACCGCGCCGCGCCCGGGACCCTCGCTCGAGGCGGTCACGCGGCCGCCGTGGCGCTCGACGAGGTGCTGCACGATGGACAGACCGAGCCCGAGGCCACCGTGGCTGCGCGCGAAGGACGCGTCGGCCTGACGGAAGCGATCGAAGACGTGCGGGAGGAAGTGCGGGTCGATGCCCTTGCCGGAGTCCTCGACGCACACCACGGCCTCGCGCCCGTTGTGGCTCGCGCGGACGATGACGCGGCCGCCTTCCGGGCTGAACTTCACCGCATTGACGAGCAGATTCCAGACGACCTGCTGGAGCCTGGACGCATCGCCGGAGACGACGAGCGGCTCCTCGGGCACGTCCACCTCGAGCGCGACGTTCCGGGTCGCGGCGAGCGGCTGCACCGTCTCGAGCGCGGCAGCCGTCACGTCACGGAGGTCCACCGTCTTGCGATCGAGCACGAGCTTGCCGGTCACGATGCGGGACACGTCGAGGAGATCCTCGATGAGCTGCGCCTGCGCCCGTGCGTTGCGGTCGATCGTCACGAGGCCACGCGCGATCATCTCGGCCGTGGCGTCCGGCGCGCGGAGCATGCTGATCCAGCCGAGGATCGAGTTGAGCGGCGTGCGGAGCTCGTGCGAGAGGATCGCGAGGAACTCGTCCTTCGCGCGGTTCGCCTCCTCGGCGCGCGCTCGCTCGTTCTCGGCGGTCTCGCGCAGGCGCACGAGCTCGGCCTCGGTCTGCTTCTGGTCCTCGATGTCCGTCGAGGTCCCGAACCAGCGGAGGGCGTCGCCCGCGCCGCCCAGCGCCTCGGCGCGGCACAGGTGCCATCGGTACGTGCCGTCGCTCTCGCGCAGCAGCCGGACCTGCACCTCGAACCGTGAGCCGGTCGCGCGCGCCTCGTTCCAGCGACGCATCACCTCGGCAAGGTCCTCGGGATGGACGATCCGCCCCCACGCCTGCCCGCGCGCAGACGCGAGGTCGAGGCCCGTGTAGGCCACCCACTTGCCGTTGACGTACTCGATCTCCATGTCCGCGTCGGTGACCCACACCATCTGCGGGATCGACTCGGCGAGGAACCGGTAGCGGCGCTCGGCGGCCTCGAGCTGCTCGCGGGCGAGCGCGCCGGAGCGTTCCGCCGCGTGCATGCGCAGCGCGTGGAGGATGCTCCGGGCGAGCCGCTCGGGGTCGAGCAGCGCCTTCGACAGGTAATCGGCGGCTCCTGCCTTCATCGCGTCCACGGCGGTCTGCTCGTCGCCGTGGCCGGTCAGCATCACGACGGGCTGCGGCCAGCCCGCGGTGCGGATCTCCCCGAGGAGCTCGATGCCGGTGGTCCCGGGAAGGCGGAGATCCAGCAGGATGCAGTCGATGTCCGTGCTCGCGAGGAGCGCGAGCGCTTCACGGGCGGACGCCGCCTCGGCGACCTTCACGCGACGTTCGAGCGGCGCCCGCGCGAGCGCCCGCCGAACCGCCATGCGGTCGACATCGTCGTCGTCGACGACGAGGATGTGGAGCTCCTCGGGCGGGCTCGTCAGGGGAGCTCCACCAGGGACCAGTACTTGTTGAGCGTCGCCATCACGTCCACGAAGTTCACGAAGGTCACGGGCTTGAGGAGGTAGCCCGCGACGTTCAGGCGGTACGCATCGATCTTGTCGCGCTCCTCGTTCGACGTCGTGAGGACGACCACCGACGTCGTGGCGAGCGCCGGGTCCTTGCGGAGCTCCTGGAGAAACTCGATCCCGTTCATCTTCGGCATGTTGAGGTCGAGGAGCACGAGGCGGTTGTGCTCGGGGACGCTGCCGCTGCGCAGGAGCTCGAGCGCCTCGAGACCGTTGCCCGCGACGAAGAGCGGGTTGGCGATGTTGGCCTTCGTGAACGCGCGCTTCACGTTCAGCACGTCGACCGAGTCGTCATCGACGAGGAGGATATTGAGCATCTTCGAATCAGCCATGTCTCTCGAAACCGTACCACCGGCGTTACCGCCCGCGCGGCGGTGGGGTGCCGCATTCGCCCGCTCTTTACACGGTTCGCGGATCCCGTCACCTTGAGCGGCCATGCTGGATCGCGAAGCACAAGCCAGGGCGACGGTCTTCCGCGAGGGGGGCGAGCTCGGCGCGCTCTGCCGCACGCACGACTGGGCAGCGACGGCGCTCGGACCCGTCGCCGACTGGCCGCAGAGCCTCCGGACCGCGGTGGGGATCGTGCTGGCCTCGCAGTTTCCCACGATCGTGCTCTGGGGACCGTCGCTCGTGCAGATCTACAACGACGAGTACCGGCTCATCATGGGCACGAAGCACCCCGGCGGCCTCGGCCAGCCGACCCACGAATGCTGGCCCGAGGTCTGGCACATCAACGAGCACGTCTACCCGCGCATCTTCGCCGGCGAGGCCATCTCGTACCGCGAGGCGCTCTATCCCCTCGCGCCTCGCGGCGTGCCCGAGGATCACTACCTGACGCTCTCGTACAGCCCGGTCCGCGACGAGGCTGGTGCCGTCGGCGGGGTGTTCATCACTGTGTTCGACGTCAGCTCCGAGGTCCGGACCCGGGGCGAGCGTGATCAGGCCCTCGGCCACGCGCGGACCGAGCGGGCTCGCCTCTACGAGGTGTTCATGCAGGCGCCGGCCGCGATCGCGGTCCTCGAGGGTGAGGCCCACGTGTTCACCGTCGCGAACCCGCGCTACCGCGAGCTCGTCGGGGGCCGTGACGTGGTCGGCAAGGCGCTCACCGATGCGCTGCCCGAGGTGAAGGAGCAGGGCTTCATCGGGCTGCTCGACGAGGTCCGGCGGACCGCGGTTCCTTTCGTCGCCAGCAACGCGCTCGTGCGGCTCGATCGTGGCCGGGGCGTGCTCGAGGACGTGTACGTCGACTTCGTCTACCAGCCGCTCGTCGGCCTCGATGGCCAGGTGTTCGGGATCATGGCCCACGCCGTCGAGACGACCGAGCACGTGCGCCTTCGCAACGAGACGGAGCGTCGGAACGAGGAGCTCACGCGGCTCGCCCACGCGCTCGGCGAGACGAACCGGGAGCTCGATCAGTTCGCGTACGTCGCCTCGCACGATCTCAAGGCGCCGCTCCGCGGCATCGCGAATCTGGCCCAGTGGGTCGAGGACGACCTCGCCGAGCGCATGACGTCGGAGTCGAAGGAGCACCTCTCGCTGCTGCGCAACCGCGTGCACCGCATGGAGGCGCTCATCGACGGCATCCTGCAGTTCTCGCGCGCGGGTCGGGCGCGGGGCACGCCGGAGCCCATCGACACCGGCGCGCTCCTGCGCGAGGTCATCGACCTCATCGCGCCGCCCGCGAACGTCGCCATCGACGTGCAGCCCGGCATGCCGACGGTGCTGGCGGAGCGCATCCCGCTCCAGCAGGTCTTCCAGAACCTCGTCTCGAACGCCGCGAAGTTCACGTCGCCGCACCACGCGCAAGGTCACGTGCACGTCCGCTGGTGGGACGAGGGCGACCTGTGGCGCTTCGCGGTCATCGACGACGGACCCGGGATCGAGCCCGCCTACCACGAGCGGATCTGGGGCATCTTCCAGACGCTCGAGTCACGCGACAAGGTGGAAGGCACCGGCATCGGGCTCTCGGTCGTGAAGAAGATCGTGGAGGCGCGCGGCGGCAAGGCCTCGATCGAGTCCGCGGCAGGCCAGGGGGCGACCTTCAGCTTCACCTGGCGGAAGGCGCCCTTCTCGCCGCCGCCGCGCGAATGACCGAGGCGGAGCGCACCCTCTACCGGCGTCCACTTCCGGCGGAGGCGATCGCGTTTTCTTCGGTCGCGGGACGGCAGCTCTTCGCCGAGGCGCTCGCGAGTGGCGGCCTCGACGGTTACTTCCCGCTCGCCGAGCAGTTCCACACGCAGTCCGAGCCGGCGTATTGCGGGCTCGGCTCGCTGGTCGTGGCGCTCAACGCGCTGGCGATCGATCCGGGACGCCTCTGGAAGGGACCGTGGCGCTGGTTCGGTGAGGAGCTCCTCGACTGCTGCGTGCCGCTGGCCGTGGTGCGCGAGCGAGGGATCGCCCTCGACGAGCTCGCGTGTCTCGCGCGCTGCAACGGCGCCGAGGTGACGGTCGCCCGCGCCGAGGCCGACGACCTCTCCGGCTGGCGAGAGGCGCTCGGAAGAGCGGCGCGCGGCGAGGGGGTCCTCATCGCGTCGTACGACCGCGCGGCGATCGGGCAGAGTGGAGGCGGGCACTTCTCGCCGATCGGCGGGTACCACGCGAAGCGCGACCTCGTGCTGGTGCTGGACGTCGCCCGCTTCAAGTATCCGCCGCACTGGGTCTCCGCGGAGCGTCTCTGGGACGCGATGCGCGGCGTCGACCCGTCGACCGGGCGCGCGCGGGGCTGGATGCTGCTCCGTCCGCGCGGCGAGGGAGTCGCGCTCGGGTTCAGCGTCAGGTGCGACGGTGCGAGCTGGCACGACCTGCCAGGCCGCGTGGCCGCGGCCGCGGCGGCGGCAGGGGACGCGGCGACGATCGGCACGCTCGCGGCAGCTCTGGGGCCGCTCGCCGGGCACCTCCAGGTGCGGGTCCCGACCGCGACGGCGCACCAGGAGGCGCTCGCCGCGGCGCGCGCGGCGCTTCGCGAGCTGCCGCTGCAGCGCGAGGTCCAGGCGGCGGTGCCCGCGGACGCAGCCGAAGCCGTGGCGATGCTCCTGCTGGCCGGAAGCGGTCTCCTCCTGCCTGCGCAGCGGACGCTCGTCACGGCGGCGGCGGGCGCGCTCGCGAAGGACGACCCTCTCGCGCTCGAGCTCGCGAACGTGCGAGCCCAGATCTCGGCCCTCGGTGAGCACGCCGCAGGGCTCTCGCGCGATGCTGCTAGGCTGGGCACCTGCGGCGGCGCACGGGTGGGAGGTGGAACTTGAGCTTCACGGCACTGGCAGACTTCATCGATCAGGAGCGCGCGCCCATCGTCGCGGAGTGGGAGGCCTTCGCGAAATCGCTGACGCCCGCCGCGAGCGCGATGAACGCGATCGCGTTGCGCGATCATGCGGACGAGATCCTGACGGCCATCGTCCACGACATGCGCTCGCAGCAGAGCGCAGCCGAGCAGGCGGAGAAGTCGAAGGGGCGCGGCACCGCGCAGCGCCTCGGCGCGATCGGCAAGATCCACGCGACACTCCGCATCGAGAATGGGTTCAAGCTCGGGCAGCTCGTCGCCGAGTACCGCGCCTTGCGAGCGAGCGTGCTCCGGCTGTGGGAAGGGCACGAGACGGACGGCCCCGGCGTCACGCGCTTCAACGAGTCGGTCGACGAGGCGCTCACCGAGGCAGTCGACAGCTTCACGGTCACGACCGAAGGATTCCGGGACCAGTCGCTCGGGATCCTCGGCCACGATCTGCGGAACCCGCTCTCGGCCATCATCACCGGCGCCTCGCTCCTCACCGTCTCCGAGGCGCTCGACGACCGCAGCGTGCGCATCGCGGCGCGCATGCTGAACAGCGCGAACCGGATGAACCGGATGATCGCCGATCTCCTCGACCTCACGCGCACGCGGTTCGGCGATCGGATCCCGGTGATCCGCGTCGCCATGGACCTCGAGCCGCTCTGCCGGCAGGTGGTCGCCGAGCTCGACGGCATCGTGCGAGCGGGCAAGCTTCGCTTCGTGGCGCAGGGCGATCTCCATGGCGAGTGGGACCATGATCGGCTCGCGCAGGTCATCTCGAATCTCGTGCGCAACGCCATCCAGCACGGCGCCGTCGAGGATCCGATCCTGCTCGTGGCGCGCGACGACGGCGACACGGTCTGCGTGTCCGTGCACAACGGCGGGCCGCCCATCGCGGAGCGCGCGCTCGCCACGATCTTCGAGCCCATGGTGCGCCACGTCGAGGACGAGAAGAGGAACACCGGCCTCGGCCTCGGGCTGTACATCGCGTCGCAGATCGTCTTCTCGCACGGCGGCACCCTCGAGGCGACGTCGACCGAGGACCGCGGAACGACGTTCTCGGCCCGCCTGCCGCGCCGCGTCCCGCGCGTCGAGCGAACACGCGCCGCAGACCGCCGCGGATAGGGCCGCGGCGGGGGCGGCGGCGTGCTGCCGATGTCCCCCTCGTGCTATGACCATGGGAGATGCCCCCGGCACCTCCCGAAGCGCGCCCCGAACGGGACTCGACGGACCGGAGCCTGGCCGGCGAGCGGGAGAAGACCGACGACGAGCTGATGAAGCGGGGCGCCGTCCTCGAGGAGAGCTCGGACGAGGTGATCGCCCGGGCGCGCGGGCAGGCCGGTCAGGTGCTCGAGGAAGCGCGACGGACCGCCGACGCGAAGCTCCGCGAGACCGGCGCATCCGGCGCGGAGCAAGCGGTCGTCGACGAGGACCGTCAGCGCGAGGACCGGGCGCTTCGCGCGGAGCGGGCGACGGCCGACGCGAGCCTCGAAGAGGAGCGCCAGACGCGCCGCCGTGCGCTCGCCGCCCTGCTCGCCGTCGAGCGGGAAGAGACGGACGAGCACCTGCTGCTCGAGCGCAGTCGTGCCGACTCGGCCGTCCACTCACGCGACGAGTTCCTGGCCATCGTGACCCACGACGTGCGGAACCTGCTCGGCGGGCTCGTCATGAGCGCGTCCTCCGTCATGAACGTTCCCTGCGAGGACGCGGCGAAGGAGGCGATTGCCCGCGAGGGTCACCGCATCCAGCGCTACGCCGCGCGCATGAACCGCCTCGTGGCCGATCTGCTCGACGTCGTGAGCATCGAGGCCGGGCGTCTCGCGGTCGTGCCCGAGCGCGAGGACGCGAAGGAGCTCCTGCGCGAGACCGTCGACGCGTTCGAGGCGCTCATAGCGTCGCGAAAGATCTCGATGCGGACCGAGGTGAAGGCCGGCACGCTCCTCGCCCGCTACGACCACGAGCGCGTGCTCCAGGTGCTCGCGAACCTCGTCGGCAATGCCATCAAGTTCACGCCCGATGGCGGGCGGATCGACCTCGTCGTCGAGGCGCTCGACGGCGAGATTCGCTTCGGGGTCGTGGACACCGGAGCAGGGATCCCGGAGGACCGCCTCACCGTCGTCTTCGATCGCTACTGGCAGCGCGCCAAGCACCAGCACGGCGGGCTCGGCCTCGGGCTCTACATCGCGCGGTCCATCGTCGAGGCGCACGGCGGCCGCATCTGGGCCGAGAGCCGCCTCGGCGAGGGCAGCACGTTCTACTTCACGTTGCCCGCCGCGCCCGGCGCTTAGGCTCGGCGGCCTTCGCGACGTTGAGGGCGACCGCAGCGCGGATGAGCGCCTTCAGCGCCGTGGCCTTGATCTTCTCGCCCTCGTGGATGTCGATCGCGCGGCGCACGTTTCCGTCGAGGCTCGAGTTGAAGAGCCCGGCGGGGTCCTCGAGCGCGGCGCCCTTGGCGAACGTCATCTTCACGACCTTCTTGTAGGACTCGCCAGTGCACACGATCCCGTCGTGTGACCACACGGGCGTGCCCATCCACTTCCACTCCTCGACGATGTCCGGGTCGGCGGCCTTGATGAGCGCGCGGACCTGGCCGAGGGTCTCGCCGCGCCAGTCCCCCAGCTCCGCGATTCTTTCGCTGATGCGCTGCGAGGCGGTTGCCTCGTCACCGGTCTTCGATACCTTCTTCTTCGCGGCCATGGCGCATCCGTAGCGGATCGCGCGACTTCCTGCGAGACTCGGCGAAGAACGTATGAGCCAGGATCCCGAGCTGCTCCGGCGCCTCCTGCGCGCCAAGGACCGCATGGACGGCGCTCCGGACGAGGAGTGGCCCGTGCCGCGCCTCGCGCGCGTCAGCGGCGTATCCGAGGCGCACTTCGCGCGGTCGTTCAAGGAGGCGTTCGGGATCCCGCCGCACCGCTACCTGCTCACGCGGCGCATCGGACGCGCCGCGGCGCTGCTGCGCGAGACGGACCTTCCGGTGACCCAGATCGCCTTCCAGACCGGCCACGGCAGCCTCGGCACGTTCGGGCGCACGTTCCGGGACGTGACGGGCGAGAGCCCCGGCGAGCTGCGGGCCCGCGAGAAGGCTGCTCCTCGCCAGCGGGACTGCGTTCCGGCGTGTTTTCTCGGTGCCGCGGACCGTCCCGCGCTCACGATGGCAGTTTCGGAGAAGCGCCGCCGTGGCGAGGAGGCTACGAAGGACGTCCACGAATCGGAGGTCTCATGAGCCAGGGTATCGGGATGGTCGGTCTCTACGTTCGCGATCAGGACGAGGCGGTCGAGTTCTATGTCGAGAAGCTAGGATTCCGCGTCCACAGCGATGTGCGCAATGGCGATTACCGCTGGCTCACCGTCCAGCATCCGGACCAGCCATCGTTCCAGCTCGGGCTTTTCAAGCCCGAGTCGCCGATGCTCGACCCCGGGAGCGCCCAGGCGCTCCGCGAGATCGTGGCAAAGGGAGCGATGCCGCCGCTGGTGCTCGCGGTCGACGACTGCCGCGCCGCGTGCGAGCGGATGCGCGCCCGCGGCGTCGAGCTCACCCAGGAGCCGACGGAGCGTTACGGCACGATCGACGCGGGGTTCCGGGATCCTTCCGGCAATGGCTGGAAGATGATCCAGGCCCCGCGCTGATCCCGGTCACTGCGGCGCGACCCACCCCGCATCGAGATAGCCGAGCAGGTACGAACGCATGTCGTAGTTCGTGCCCGAGCTCGCCGTGTCCGCGTCCCAGTGCGTGCCCACGCGCTCGATACGGGTGGTCGGGAATCCGCTGGTCTTCAGCGTGTCGGTCTCGGACCGTACCGGGTTGATGGGATAGGTCGTGTCGTTCACGTGCGCGAGGTGCGCGACGTTGAGCTTCCAGCTCGCCGCCGCGATCGAGGCCGACGGCGAGGACTCCGTCCCGTAGAACGGGCTCGTGTTCTCGGCGATGACGCCGGCGAAGCGCTTCGCGTTGTAGAACGCCGTGCGATACGCCATGTTGCCGCCCGAGCTGTAGCCGCCGATGACGACGCGGCGGGGGTCGATGTTGAGCCGGCGCTTCACGTCGTCGAGCGCGGCGAGGGCAAGCGTCGCGTCGGTGCTCATGTTCCAGCAGGCGCCGTCACGCCCGCCGACGCTGACGCTGATCCAGCTCTGGCTGCCGCCGGGCGAGGTTGCCCAGGCGTCACCGTAGGCATTGCCTCCGCAGCCGTGGAGCCACACGAGGAGCTTGGTCGCGGTGTGATGGGTCGCGTCGTAGGAGCTCGGGACGTACAGCGAGTACGGGCCGGCGCTGCTGCTCAGCGTCACCACGTCGTTCTTCTGCACGGTCAGCGGCGCGGACGGGAACGTCGTTCCGCCGGAGGCGCTCGTCGTCTTCGGAACGAGGCGCACGTTGTCGACGTAGAACGTCTGGCCGGCCTGCGTGGCGCCCCAGTTGATCTTGCCGAACGAGCCGAGGGAGCCCTGCAGCGCCGTGAGCTTGGCAGTCTGCCGCGTCCAGCTCGTCGTCACGGGCACCGTGGTCTGCACGCCGCTCGCGCCGCCCGCCAGCGTCTCGACCCCGAGGCGCAAGGTCGACGCTGCCGAGGCACGCACGTCGAACGTCACCGCGTCGTAGTCCGACGCCGTGAGGTCTCCGGCTGCATGCGCGAGCGAGAGGGCGCCGCCCGACGTCGCCATCGTCACCTTGATCTGGCTCGCGCTTCCGGCGGCGAGCGGCCCATCGAGGTTCGCGAAGCCGACGGTCGACGACCAGCTCCAGCTCGCCCAGCCCGTTCCGGGCGCGCCGTCCGCGTAGACGGTCGTGTCTGCGGTCAGGCCTTCCGCGACCTGCTCCGCCGACTCGCCGGAGCCCTGTTCTTCCTCGAGCGCGCAGCCCTCGAGCGCCGGAACCGTGAGACACGCAAGGATACAAACGACGCGGAGATGCGCCTTCATCGAGGTGAGCAAATCGCCTCCCGGAGGGTGGGTAGGGCGCGCGCCGTATGCGGCATACGCGCTCAGGACGGGCGAGGTTGCCAGTCGCAGCGCCGCGTGGCAAGCGCGTGCATGAAAGTAAGCACGACAACCAACTACACGGGCGGAACCGTGCGTTTCACAGCTCGAGCACGGGGCTCACTCGAATGGGGTCACGTGCAGCTCAGGCTTCTTGCCTTCGCTGATCGTCGCGAATCCCCTGGTGCCGACCGTGAATGCCAGGGACTCCCCCTGCTTCTCGTCGGCCACCGGCGCGAGACACGGCGGGCGGGCGAAGGCAGCGGCCAGCGATTCCCCGGGCTTGCGAATCCAGATGAAGGCATCCGGGCCGTAATTGCGGATACCGATGTAAAGGCCGTCGCGCGAGATCTCCCCGCCGGTCGCGAGGGCCACATCGACCTCCGCGATCTTCGACGTCGTGACACTGCCGCCCGGCACGAACGGCCCGATGCGGTGGATGGCGGAGGGAGCGCCGATCACCTTCGTGGCGAGGAGCAGGTCCTTCGTCACGGGATCGAACAGCAGCGTCTCGGCATCGTGCGGTCCGTCCGGGTAGCGGACGGTCATCTTCGCGGACGCGGACGTCACGGTGGCCGCTCCGACGCCCGGCTCCTCGACGCGATGGATGATCACGTCCTTGCGGAGCAGATCGTTGTCACCGGTGTCCGCGAAGTAGAGATACGAGCGCTCGGGCGACTCGTCCTCGATGGCCATGTCCTCGATGTCGACCGGCTTCGTGGTGTCGAAGGTCAGGATCGTGAGGAGCTCGCCGTCCTTGCCGACCGCGAATGCGCGCGCGCTGTCGCCCGAGTCGTTGTGCACCCAGTACACGTCGGGGTTCCGCGAGCTCGCGGCGAGGCCCGAGCTCTCGTCGATCGCCGCGCTGGCGAGCGTGGTCAGCGTGGCCGGGGTCCCGAACGTGGGACATGCCGGCCCTGCCTCTGCGCCAGCGTCCGCTCCTGGGTCGACCGCGGCGTCCGCGTCGGCGTGCGGGTCGACCCCGGCCGGTGCGGTGGTCGTCGACGAGCAACACGGCAGCGCCGCGAGGCCCAGGAGCACCGAGACGACGGCGACAGCCACTCGCGACATGCTCGCCGTGCTACCCGCGCCCGCCGCCCGCCGCAACGGCCGCGCGCCTCGCCTGGCTCAGTCGCGGACGACGACCCGCAGATCGGCCTCCATCGTGCCTCCCAGGATCTCGGCATAGGTGCGGCACATGGCAATCGCCTCGTCGGTCCCCGTCAGGTCGAGCACCGCGAAGCCGCCGATCAGCTCCTTCGTCTCCGCGAAGGGGCCGTCGACCACGCGCAGGTCGTTCTTCGTGAAGAGGAGCCGCTTGGCCTTCGCGCTCGGCTCGAGCCGGGTCGCGCGAACCAGGACGCCCGCGCTGGTCATCTCGGCCTCGAGGGCGGCGAGGGCCGCCGTCCGCTCCGCCGTGCGCCCGCCGGCCTCGGTCGCCGCGTCGGCCTTGTCGATGAGCAGGATCTGCAGCGGCGCGTCGGGCGGCTCGGGCATCATGCCGAGGTCCCACGGCTCGTTGAGCTTCCCGAGCTCGATCTCGCCGGTGCCGAGGATCGCGCCGTACCGCTCGGCCCACCCGATGGCCTCGTCCCGCGTCTTCACCCGGAGGAGGAGGAGCGCATGGGGCAGCTCGCGCTCGCCGCGGTAGGGGCCGTGCTGGATCGCGCTGCGGCCGTCCGCGAACACGAGGCGGGTGCGCGTCTTGCTCGCGCCGAGGCCGGCGCCATCGAGGAAGCGGCCCGTCTTCGCGTACCCGCCGATGAAGTCGCCCATCCTGGCGATCAGCTCGGGCGGCGGCAGCTCGCCGGCCTCGGTGTGCGGATCGTGGCGGTGCATGATCATGAAATGCATGGTGAACGTGTCTCCTTCAGCGTGACGACAATCCGAGGGACGGGGATCGACACGGCGACTCGATTTTTTTTCGCGCGCCGGTCAGAGCGCGACCGGGACCGTCCAGCGCGCGCGGCAGTCGGCGTGGGCCACGCCCAGCGAGGCGTCGGCGGGTGCGGAGGGCAGGGCGACGTCGCTGCCCTCCTCGACGTCCTCGCCGCACACCGCGCACACCCCGGACCGCCTCGCCCGGGCGATGGTCGATGCGACCACGCGGCGGGGCCGGAGGTCGGGCGGCGGCCGGGGAGGTGAAGGCGGACGCCTGGGAGGGGAGGGCCACGGGCGCCAGCCGGCCGCCGCGAACGGGTCCTCCGTGCGTTCGGCCTCGCGCGCGACGACGCGAAACCCTCCTTCCCGGATCAACTTGCAGGCGAGGTACGCTGCCGACCGTGCCTCGTGCTCGCTCTCGGACGCGGTGAGCGCGATGAGCTTCTCGATCCGTGCGAGGGTGCTCACGCGGGCTCGTGGCCTCCATCGAGGACGAGCGGCACCGGGGTGAAGCCGTCGGCCGTGAAGGAGGCCGTGAGCTCCTCGACGGTGGCGTCGGCGTGGAAGCCGCGCTGGAGGCGGAGCGCCCCCTCCACCGCGAGGGCCATCTGCACGGTGCGCTGGTGCTTCGTGAACACCGCGTCCACCGCCGCGAACCCGCCCGTGACGACGTCCTGATCGAGCGGTGACTCCGGCAGCCGCGTGCCGAGCGTGCTGCGCGAATGGCTCGAGGCATCGTAGAAGTACGCCGGAACGACCCGCGCCCCGGCGGTCCTCGGCAGGCGCACCCGCGCGAGCACCACGCGCGGAGCCGACGAGCTCACGGGCGGCAAGCGCTCGAGGACGACCGCGTCGAAGGCGTCGAGGAGCGCCCCCACGAGCTCGCGCCGCTCCTCCTCGGCGCTCGGCGCGAGGGCGAGCTCCTCGAGACGGGGCCGGACGAGACTCGTGTGATCCTCGATGAGCGACTGCAGCGCCCACGCCGCGTTCGTGGCGAGCGGCTCCTTCGCCTTGCGCAGCGCGCGCGTCATCCCGTCGAGCGCCCTTGCCAGCGCGGCGGCGTCGCCCGCGCGGAGCACCTCACCGCTGATGCCTCCCGGGCTCCGGGCGCGCACCGCCGCTTCGCGCGCGTCCGGATCGAGCGCCATCTCCTCCCACGTGCACGCCACTGCCAGGGAGACCCCGGCGAGGTCGAGGCCCGAGCTGTCCGCGGGGACCACCACGTATTGCGGAGCGCACACCGCGAAGGGCACGTCCTCGAGGTCGTCGAACGTGGCGGCGCAGAGGCCACCCTTCGCGATCTTCTTGGCGCTCCGCGCCGCGAGCGAACGCGCCATCGTCATCGCGTGCTCGGGCGACGCGGTGGTACGGATGGCGACGGCCGTGGCGGGCTCGCGCTTCGCGACCGCGACCACGAGCGTGACGCCCGGCGCCGCGCCTCGCTCGGCGATGGCGCCCGACCACGCCACCGGCTCGCCCTTGCGCTCGTCCACCGCGCTCGAGAGCAGCGGACCGAGGCGCGCCAGACGGTCATGGAGCGGGCGTGCGAACGAGGGCGGGGCGGCGAGCGGAACATCGCTGGGCATGACGCGGCGGCATCCTAACCCACCTGCCGTGATCGCGCGCGGACCCGCTCCGTGACCGTGTCCGCGATCAGCGCGGGCCGGCGCCGCGGAGCACGGCTGCGACGCTCAGCACGCTACCGACCGCCGCCATCATGCCGCCACGACCGGCGAGCACGGCGGCGAAGCGATGCAGGTCCTCGGGCGTCTCGATCCCGTGGAGCTTCGCGACCCGCAGCGCCTCCTGGTACGCGAGCGTGCCCGGCGCCTCGCCGAGGACGCGCACGAGCTTCCCGCGCGCGAGGGCGGCGAGGGAGTCTGGCGGATCAGCCTGCGTCATCGACTCTCGAGCTGCCCCAGCTTCGCGAGCGCCGCGTCACGTTCGCGTCGCATCGCGACGACCAGCTCCTGGGCGGCACGGCTCTGCTCGATGACGTCGGCGGCGAGCGTCTCGGAGGCGATGCGTGCCTGCTGCGTGTGCTCGAAGAGGCGGGCATTCTCCACCGCGATGGCGATGCGCGCCGCGAGCGCCTTCGCGAAGGCGAGGTCACGATCGCCGTACGATCGGTTCGACTCGGCGGACACCAGGGTGAGCGTCCCGACGGTGCGGTCACCCGCGACGAGGGGGACGCACATCGAGGACCGCAGGCCGAGGCCGCGGATCATCGCGAGCACCTCGGGGTCGAGAATGGACTGCGCGAGGAGCTCGTCCGGAATCTCCTCGAAGACCTCGGGGGCGCCGCTGCGCAGGACCGCGTAGATTCCGCCCGGGTCCTCGGGGCGGGGCGGCATGCGGCGGTGGAACTCCCACGCCATCTTCATCTTGGACGGATCGACGTGCTCCATTGCGACGCGCTCGAGCAGCCCGTCCGGCGTGGCGAGGTCGACGGCGAACCAGTCGGCGATGCGCGGCACGAGGAGCTTCGCGACGTCCTGGAGGGTCTCCTTGGAGTCGAGCGACGCGCCGAGCCGCTTGCCGGCCTGGACGAGGAACTCCTGCTGCTCCTCGAAGCGATGCTCGTCCTCGACGTCCGTACCCGTCGCCGCCCACGGGCCCGGTGCACCGGGGGTGAGTGGCTGGAACCGGCAGAGATGACGACGGTAGGTCCCGTCGTGCCGCCGGAGCCGCATGACGAGCTCGAAGGGAGCCATGTGAGCGCGGCCCGCGCTCGCCGTCGCCTCGTAGTGCGGCCGGTCTTCGGGGTGGATGAAGGATCGCGTACCCTCCACCTCGGCCCGCGCGAGATCGGCGCCGCCGTACGTCGCGCACCGGGCGTTCAGGAAGGTCGGCTTGCCGGACTCGTCCGTCATCCAGACCATGTGCGGGATCGCGTCGACGAGGCGGCGCTGCGCAGCGAGCTGGGTCTCGAGCTGTGCGATGCGCTCCTCGGAAGTGGGGTCGGCCATGAACGCGGCAAGCCTAGCTCACCGCGGGCTCGCGCGCGGCCTCGTCGCGGCGCGTTCGGGTGCCATTCAGTGCGAAAAGCCGCCCCAGGCGTTTCCGCCCGGCTTTCAGGGGTGGAGGGTCTCGCCGCGCGCGAGCATCGCGACGAAGGCCGCGATCTTCTTCGCCCGGCCGGCCTCGGTCCGCATCGCGAGCGTCCGGAACGCGAGCGCGAACCGGTTCTGGGAGGACAGGGTCTCGTACGTGGCCAGCGCCGCGGGCACCGCGCGTATCGCCGCGAGCAGGTCGGCGGGAAGCTCGCTGCCGGCCATGCGGTAGGCGCGGTCCCAGCGGCCATCGGCCTTCGCGGCCTCGACCTGCGCGAGCCCCGGCGCCTGCATCTTCTTCTCGCGCACGAGCCGCTCCACGTTCGCGACGTTCACCTGGCTCCACACGCTCTTCTTCCCGCGCGGCGTGTACCGCTGGAGGAAGCTTTGCTCGTCGAAGCCCTTGCGGATGCCGTCGATCCAGCCCCAGCAGAGGGCCGCGTCGATCGCCTCGGCAGGCGTGATCGAGGCAAGCCCGGAGCGCACCTTGTGGATCTTGATCCACACCTCGGTCTCCTTGTTCCAGTGCTTGCGGAGCCACGCGTGGAAGCTCTTCGCGTCGGGCAGCTCGTGGACCTTGGCGGGATCGACGTTCATCGCTCCTCGGGCGGCGTCAGCCGACGGAACAGGCGGTACAGCGAGAGGTCGTACGCGATCTTCAGGACGCCCGCGAGCACGAAGGGGGCGGCGCTGAGGCCCATCAACCCGGCCGCGAACGGACCCATGCTCGCGCCGACGAGCTTTGCCTGGTTCGCGAGCGAGCTGGCCGCGGAGCGCTCGTCGTCGTCGACGATGGCCATCATGTAGCTGGTGCGCGCGGGCACATCCATCTGGGCCACGAGGAACCGCCCGAGCAGCGCGGCGACGCCGAGCTCGAGGGTCGGCATGAAGGGAAACGCGATGAGCAGAACGTTGCCGGGGATGTGCGACCACACCATGGTGTTCACGAGCCCGAAGCGCCTGGCGATCGGCGCGCTGAGGAGCGCCGAGAAACCGGCGACGGTGTTCGTGGCGAAGAAGATCGTCCCGAGCGTGCCCACGTCGGCGCCGAAGCGGCGGTGGAGCCAGTAGGCGAGGAGCGTCTGCACCGCGAGCCCCGAGCCGAACGAGTCCACCGCGAAGAGCGCCGCGAGCGTGGTGACGGCGCGGCGCGAACGATGCAGCCCGACGCCGGCGCGCGGGCGGTGGCGCGCCTCGACGTTCCGGGACAGGCGGAGGAAGAGGAGCGCCATGACGAGGCCGAGCGCGGCGTAGGCGAGGAGCACGGCGCGGTACGAGTCGAGCTCGCTGTGGCCGTGGCGGGTGACGGCGCGCGCGAGCCAGCCGCCGGTGAGCGCGCCGACGGCGTTCGAGAGGGAGCCGGTGAGCTGGTAGAAGCCGAAGACTCGCGTGCGCTCGGGGCCGGGCACCTCCTGGCTTATCGCCGCCTGCTCGATCGAGAGGAACGGGCCGACCTCCGCGCCGCTCGGGCTGATCGTCCCGAGCACCGCCGCGACGACGAGGAGGACCGTGCTGCTGGTCGCCGCGAACACTGCGCCCGCCAGCACCACGAGGATGCAGCTCGCGACGAGCACGCGCCGCCGCCCGTAGCGATCGGCGACCACTCCGATCCCGAGGCTGAGCACCGCGTCACCCACGAGCGTGAGGGTGAAGACGAGGCCGATCTCGGCGTCGGAGAAGCCGCGCGCCGCGAGGAAGAGCGCCAGGATGACCGCGAGGAGCCCGTACGCGAACGTGCGCACCGCGCGCGTCACGAACAGGATCCTGGTGTCGGGGGTGAGCGTCATCACGGCGGGGGAGCGGCGCACCCCCAACGGTCGGTCAGGGACGCTTCGCGGGGCTCGCGGTCTTCTTCGGATCGCGCACCGCCACGTCACCGAGGACCTCGTCGATCTGCTTCATCGTCGCCGGATCGAGCTTCACGCCCGACGCTTTCGCGTTGTCCTTGACCTGCTCGGGACGCGAGGCGCCGACGATCGCCGACGAAACGTTCGGGTTCTGGAGCACCCAGGCAACCGCGAGCTGCGCCATGCTGAGCCCCGCCTGCTCGGCGATGGGCTTCAGCTTCTGCACGCGGGTGAGGACGTCGTCGGTGAGGAGCTGGGTCATGAACCGCGAGCCCGTCTCGTCGGTGGCGCGGCTACCCTCCGGCGGCGGCTGCCCGGGGAGATACTTGCCAGTCAGCACGCCCTGCGCGATCGGTGACCAGACGATCTGGCCCATGCCCGCCTTCTCGCACGCCGGGACGACCTCCGCCTCGATCACGCGCCAGAGCATCGAGTATTGCGGCTGGTTGCTGACGAGCGGCACGTGGAGCTCGCGCGCCAGCGCGGCGGCCCGGCCGATCTGTTCGGCGGTCCATTCGGAGACGCCGATGTAGAGCACCTTGCCCTGCCGCACGAGGTCGGCGAACGCGGTCATCGTCTCCTCGAGCGGCGTCTCCACGTCGTAGCGGTGCGCCTGGTAGAGATCGACGTAGTCGGTGCGCAGCCGCTTCAGGCTCCCGTGGATCGACTCGACGATGTGCTTGCGCGAGAGCCCTCGGTCGTTCGGGCCGGGGCCGGTCGGCCAGTACACCTTCGTGAAGATCTCGACGCCCTGCCGGCGCTGTCCGGCGAGCGCCTCGCCGAGCACCTCCTCGGCGCGCGTCGCCGCGTAGACGTCCGCGGTGTCGAACGTGGTGATGCCTTCCTCGAGCGCCGCCTTCACGCACGCGATCGCCGCGTCCTTCTCGACCTGCGATCCGTGGGTGATCCAGTTGCCGTACGAGATCTCGCTCACGAGGAGGCCGCTCGTCCCGAGGTGCCGATGCTTCATCCGCGTAGGATGCCGCAACCGATGGCCCGCGTCATCGATGGCGCGCACTCACCCTCACGGCACGGCTCGCGAGCGAACGCAATGGATGGATCGACGATCTCATACCCCCGCGGGGGTACCCGGAGCACCTCGGCGGCCGTCGCGGTGTAGGCCCATGAATGGCCGCGGACCCCGCCCTCGACACACGGGCGCATCGTCCCTGGGGACGACACGCGGCGGCGGAAAACCGCTGTTAGTGTCGGATCGTGGAGAACGGCTGAGTGAACGCGGCACGCAGAGTCATCGTGATCGACGAGGACGTCGCTCGTCGTCGTGAGCTCATGCAGCAGCTCGAGGACGAGGGCTTCTCGTGCCTCGGCTTCGCCGACGCCAACGAGCTCGAGGGCCCGCTCAGCCAGGCCACGCAGACCGTCGTCGTCCGCGACGTCTCGCTCCCGCGCAGCTGGACGGACGTGGCGGAGGAGCAGCTCGTGCTCCGTGCGATCGTCGGCGAGCGCTGCCCCATCGTCCTCTACGGCGATCGCGGCGGCATCGAGATCTCGGAGCTCGAGGGATCTGCGTCGCGACCCGCGCTGCACATCCCGAGCGACGCCCGCGCGCGCAAGCTCACGTCGCTGCTGAAGCGCCTGATGCCGGTCGTGCCGCTCCGGCCGACGAGCCCGCCTTCGCGTCCGGACTTCTCGGTGGTGACCGCGTCGAACCGGATCCTGCTCATCGACGACAGCGAGATCACGCTCGAGATCATGCAGGAGCACCTCGCGCGATCCGGCTTCGACGTGCGCATCGCGGTGTCCCTCGGCGAGGTCCGCTCGCTCGTCGCCAACTGGGCTCCCAACATCATCGTCGCCGACGTCGTTCGTCCCGACATCCCCGGCAACCAGCTGTGTGCGCGTCTCAAGGCGACGGTCTGTCGCTCCGACGTGCTCGTCGTTCTGTGCTCGAGCCTTCCCGACCGGCAGCTCAGCGAGCTGGCGCGTGCGGCGCGGGCGGATGGCTACGTGTCGAAGGCCTATGGCCTCGAGGAGCTCGTCGATCGAATGCTCGTCCTCAGTCGCAAGCTACTCGGTGGAAGCGTCAGCCAGGAGGCGGAGCTTTGAACGCTCCGGATTCGGGGAACGCCGCGCGCAGCGCCATCCTGCGCGCCGAGCTCTTTCGCACCGGCGCCACCGAGGTCACGTGCGCGCTCGAGATGACCGGCCGCTCGATCTTCGTCGTCACCGACGAGCTGCCGCCGATCGGCGAGACGGTGCCGATGCGGCTCTCGTTCCCGAACGCCGTCGAGCCCATCGACGTGCTCGGAAGGGTCGTGCAGGTGCGCCTCTCGAGCGGCCCCGGCGCGCCGTCCGGGTTCGTCGCCGCGTTCATCGAGGAGAACGAGGAGGGCCGCCGCGCGCTCGAGCAGCTCGCCGAGCGTCTCACCGGACCGCGGTCGTGGCACGGCCCTTCGCGCGAGATCTCGGTGCTCCTCGTCGAGGACAACCGGCTCATTCGCGACATGTTCGCGTATGCCGTGCAGCGCTACTTCGAGCAGCGCAACGGCACGGTCCGTCTCGGCCAGGCGGTCGATGTCGACGCGGCGTGGTCGATGCTCGCCGCCGAGCCCTACGACCTCGTGATCGTCGACTACTTCCTCCCGACCGACCACGGCGCCTCGCTCATCGCCAAGCTGCGCCAGGACGCGCGCTTCGCGAAGACCGCGGTGGTCGCGATCAGCGTGGGAGGCCACGACGTGCGGCAGCAGACGTTGAAGGCCGGCGCGGACCTCTTCCTGCACAAGCCGATCGTCCTCAAGGAGCTCTTCTACACCATCGAATTCCTGATGAACGACAGCGGAGGGCGCGATGCCGCTCCGGCCTAACGTCCTCATCATCGACGACAGCCCGCTCGTCCTCGAGCTCACGCGATCGGTGCTCGAGGGCGAGGGCTACGCGGTGACGACCGCCATCGATCTCGACTCGTTCGACGCCGCGCGCCGGCGCGCCGCCCCGGATCTCATCCTGGTCGACGTGCAGATGCCGGAGGCGTTCGGCGACGACGTCGCCCTCACCCTGCGCGGCGCGTACGGCGAGAAGGCGCCCATCCTGCTCCTGTCGAGCCTCGACGACGCGGAGCTCGAACGCCGCGCCGCCTATGCGAACGTCAGCGGCTGGGTCTCGAAGAAGGCCGGCTTCGACGCGCTCCTCGCGAAGGTGCGCGAGATCCTCGGTACGCAGCCGGAGGCACCCCGATGATCGAAGAGATCCGCAGACGCTTTCTCCCACGCTTCGCGGAGCTGGCGCGTGAGCGAATCACGCGCGGCGTGCGCATCGCCCAGCAGTCGCCGCGGGACCAGGAAGCGTTGCAGCTCGCGCGCGACCTGCACTCGCTCGCCGGCGAGGCGGGGCTCCTCGGGTTCGGCAATCTCATCAAGCTCGCGCGCAGCGCGGAGGAGGCGGCGACGGCCCTGCACGCCGAACGCTGCCCGGATCGCTCGCGCGCGCTCGCCGACGCGCTCGACGACCTCGGCACCGCGCTCGACGCGATCGAACGTAGCGAACACTGACCGTCACTCACCCTCGAGCACGAAGAGAGGTTTCACGATGACGAAGCATGCAGGCGTCCCACGTATCGACGGCGCCGCGCCGCGCGCCCCACGTTCGCTGACCGCCCTCGCGGTGCTCACCATGGTGCTCGCCGGGGGCGCCTGCTCCGGCGAGCACCTCGGCGAGGCGGACGCGGAGGACGCCGAGGTCGCGACCTCGGAGCAGGCGCTCGGCCTCCAGGCTCCGGATTGCGACCGCGATCGCGACACTGCCGTCGCGCTCGCCCTCGAGATCGCGAACGGCGCAGGCGTCCCGCTGAAGGTGAAGAAGGGGCAGCGCTTCTTCCTGAACCAGCTCGACGTGCGGACCGCGATCAGCACCACGGTCGACGAGGGCGTCGCCGGCCTCGACCACACGAGCGACTTCGCCGGCGTCCCCTGGCAAGGCGTGAAGAAGGTGGACGAGGCGTTCGTCGGGCTCGCGAATGCCGACGGCACGTTCGAGCGCCGCCGCTTCTTCCGCGGCGCCCACTGGATGGAGAACCCCAGCGTGTTCGCCATCACGCAGCTCGACGCGAGCGGGCACCCGACGGCGCTCCCGGTCGTCGTTAATGCGGGCAGCGACGATCGCCGGCGCAACGGCGACGCGTTCTTCGCACGGCGGTTCCGCGCCATCCAGTATGCCAAGGACTGCGTCTCCAAGCAGAGCTGCGCGGGCGCCAGGAACTTCGAAGAAGAGGCGCTCGTCGAGCTCCGCTACGCGATGAGCGAGGATCGCACGTTCCGTATCGCCGACCGGACGGCCTCGATCGCGGTGTGGTGGTCGATGCGCCCGGCCGCGCCCTGGAACATCCCGGTCACGCAGGTCGCCGATCCGCCGTATGCCTACGGCTTCTCCATCGACACCGTGGCGCTCACGCCGCCCCGCGCCGACGGCACCTACGCGCCGGGCACCGACATCACGTTCCAGCTCACGCTGAAGGACGGCAAGGGCAACCGTCTCCACCCGGTCGGCTCGATGCCGTCGTACAACGAGGTGGAGTTCGGCGCGAACCCGGCCGGTATCCAGTATTACCGCGCTTTCTTCGATCCGACGACGACGTACTACCGCCGCAAGCACGAGGAGCGGAACTTCATCAGCCAGATCATCGGCCCGATGCAGGACGTCCAGCCGATCCGGTCGATCGTCGAGCTCGATTCGTTCCTCGACCCGAGCATCGACGTGCAGGACATCGGCACTCCCGCGCGCGACGGCGTCTTCGCGCAGATGCGTCTCTTTCCGACCGGCGTCGACCTCTTCGGCGGAGCCTTCGACCCGACGCACGCGGGCTGGGCGAAGCCGGTGCCGGACACCTGGGTCTACAGCCTCCCCGCGGACGCGAGGCCCGGCACGTACACGATCACGACGAAGGCGCGCCGCGTGTACCTCGGCGAGGACATCCCGTTCACGCGCAGCATCGAGATCCAGGTCGGCACGAAGCAGCACACCGAGGCGACGCTCACCACGGGCCCGTGCAACACCTGCCACTCCGGCGGCGGCGCCCTCTCCAAGGTGCTCCACGCCAACGACAACCGCGCGGCGTGCGCCGGGTGCCATGCGCCGCTCGGCTTCGAGCTCGAAGGCCCCATCTACGTGCGCACGCACTTCATCCACTCGCGCTCCGACCGCTTCGATGCGCCGCTCGCCCAGTGCAACAAGTGCCACCTGAACAACGCCGGCATCCAGCGCACGAGCAAGTCGGCCTGCCTGTCCTGCCACAAGAGCTATCCGGACGATCACGTCGCCACGTACGGCCCCATCACGGACATGTACGTGGGCGGCGGGCGCGAGTCCTTCGACAAGTGCAGCACGTCCTGTCACACGACCCACCCCGGCAGCGGCCTCACGCCCTGAACCTGCCCGCTCACGAGGAACGAAGAGCATGCCCAGCATCGATCTCACCCCCGCTCGCAGCAAGGCCTCGGACCCCGAGGCCATCGCCGAGGACCTGTGCCGGCAGTTCGGCTCGGTCGTCCCGAAGCTCGTCACGATGTACGCGCCACGTGAGCTCGATCACCTGGCGCTGAACCGAGCGATGCGCGAGCGCCTGCCGAAGACGACGCGCCTGTTCGGTGCGTCGTCGGCCGGCCAGATCGACCAGGGAGGCATCCATCGCGGCGTCGTGGTCGCCGGAGCGCTCTCCGGTGATCTCGACGTCGGCATCGGCCTCGGCACCGGGCTCAGCATCGACGCCGTCGCCGCCGGCAACACCGCCACCGTGAAGGCGTGCAGCCAGCTCGGGGTGCGTCCCTCGGACCTCGGCAAGAAGCACGTCGGTCTCGTGATGGACGACGGCTTCCGGTACAAGAAAGAGGAATTCCTCATCGGCATGCTCGAGCCGAACCCGGCCCTCGTGCTGGTCGGCGGCGGCGCCGGTGACGCGGAGCTCGATCCGGCCAAGCAGTCGGCGCTCCTCCACGTCGACGGCGAGGTGGTCTCCGACGCAGTCGCCATCGTCCTCTTCCAGACCGAGGCGCGCTGGGCGGCGATGCGCTCGCACTGGTACGTGCCGACCGGCCGCACGCTCACCATCACGAAGGTCGACGGGACGTGCACGCGCGCCCTCGAGATCGACGGACAGCCCGCGGCCAAGCGCTATGCCGACCTCATCGGCGTCGGCGTCGACGACCTCGAGTTCGGCAAGCCGAACGGCTTCGCGACCTCGCCGACCGCGCTGCTCGTCGGACGCGAGTACTTCCTGCGCGCGCCGTGGAAGCCGCTCCCGGACGGGTCGGTGCTCTTTGCCAATCTCGTCGAGGAAGGGACGGAGCTCGAGATCATGCGCATCAGCGACATGGCACGCGCGACGGCCAACTTCTTCCAGGAGGAGATGGCGCTCCGCGTCGGCAAGCCCACCGCGAGCATCCTGTTCCACTGCTCGGGACGTCAGTGGTTCGCCGACGCGACCGGGAAGGCCGCGGAGCTGTCGGCGGCATTCCAGACCGCGCCGCCCTCGGTCGGTCTGAATTGTCAGTTCGAGCTGTATTGCGGATTCCACATCAACACGACCCTGACGGCGCTCGTCTTCGGAAAGTCCTGAGCATGAGCGAGTCGACTGCCAGCGAGGGCGAGCGCGCCTTCCACCTCGTGATCTGCCTGCCCGCGGAGACGGCGGCGCGGCTCTCCTCGGTGCTCACCGCGAAGAATCATCGGAACGAGACGCTCACGGTCACCGACCCCTCGCAGCTCGCCGCGGCGCTCTCCGGCGACGTCGACCTCGTCGTGTGCGGCGCGACGCTCCCCGGTCTCGGGCCGGTCGACACTGCGCGGGCCATCACGGCGAGCGGCCGCGCCGTCGAGCTGGTCGTGTACCTGGACGAGCGGTCCGACGCGGCCCTCGAGACTGCGGTGGAGGCGGGCGCGGTCGACGTCCTCGACGCCGCCGATCTCGCGCGCTGGCCGCTGCTCGTCAGCCGCGAGGTGTCGCGCCGGCGGGCCCGTGATTCGCGCGTCATCCACGCCGAGCTCTACGAGAAGATCATCGACGCGATTCCCTTCATCCTCTTTGCCAAGGATGCCGAGCACCGGCGCCTCGTCGTCGCCAATCAGACCTTCGCCACCACGTTCAAGGTGACGAAGGAATGGCTGATGGGAAAGCTCGATCACGACTACTTCCCGAAGGAGCAGGCCGACTCGTTCATCGCGATCGATACCGAGATCCTCGAGACGAAGCAGATGAAGACCTTCGAGGAGGTCGTCCGCGTCGGCACCGAGGACTTCATCTACCGGACGCGGAAGCTCCCGCTGCTCGACGACCGCGGCGAGGCCCGTTACGTGCTCGGCATCACCGAGGACGTGACGCCGATCCGTCGGGCCGAGGAGGAGCTGAAGCGATCGCGCGAGCTCTCCGCGAAGACGCTCGCCTCGTACCAGCGGCGCGCGCTCCAGATGGAGATCATCCGCCAGCAGAACGAGGACCTCGATCGCCTCGCCGCCGAGCTCGGTCGGGCCAAGCGCGTCGAGGAGGAGCGCGCGCGCGAGCTCGAGGCCGCGGCCCGGCTGAAGAGCGAGTTTCTCGCCAACTTCTCGCACGAGATCCGGACGCCGCTGAACGCGATCCTCGGCTATTGCGATCTGGTCGTTCGCGAGGAGGGCCAGCGGCTCACCCCGCACGGCCGCCGCGACCTCGGGGTCATCAAGCAGAACGCGAAGACGCTGCTCGCGCTCATCAACGACATCCTCGATCTGTCCAAGATGGAGGCCGGTCACGCCGACATCGTGCGCGAGCGCGTGAACGTGCAGGCCCTCGTCGAGGAGTGCTGCTCCGCGGTGCGCGAGACGCTCCGCAACAAGGACGTGAAGCTCGTGAGCGAGGTGGCCCACGACGCGCGCGAGGCGTTCACCGACTCGCTGAAGCTCCGTCAGATCCTGCTGAACCTGCTGTCCAACGCCTCGAAGTTCACGGACACGGGCGAGATCGTCGCGACGCTCTCGGCGGAGGGCGAGACGCTCGTGGCGCGCATCGAGGACACGGGGTCGGGCATCCCCGCCGACCAGCTGCCGTTCATCTTCGAGAAGTTCCGGCAGGTCGACGGCTCGCCGAGCCGGCGCGTCGGCGGGACCGGGCTCGGCCTCGCGATCGTGCGCGAGGTGGCGCAGGTCCTCTCCGGCACCGTGAACGTGACGAGCACCCTCGGGCGCGGCTCCACGTTCGAGGTGCGGTTGCCCGGTGCGCTGGGCGGTCCTGCGCTGGCGCCGGTAAAGCAAGCGGCGGCGCCCAAGGAGGGGTCGACCACGCCCGCGCCGCTCTCGACGGTGCTCATCATCGACGACGACCCGATGGTGCACCAGCTGCTCCGGGGACGGATGCAACAGGACGGCTTCGAGGTCCTCTCGGCGAGCGACGGCGTCGAGGGGCTCACGCTGGCCCGCGAGCACCGGCCCACCGTCATCCTCCTCGATCTCCACCTCCCGAAGCTCGACGGATGGGGTGTCCTCGCGCGCCTGAAGAGCGAGCCGCAGCTCGCGGTCATCCCGGTCATCATCGTGTCCGTCGAGGAGGAGCGCGCGCGCGGCTTCTCGTTCGGGGCGTGCGACTACCTCATCAAGCCCGTCGAGGCCGACCAGCTCATCAACGTCGTCCGTCGGTCGATCCGGCCGGGCACGGGAGAGGTGCTCATCATCGACGACGACGCGCACACGCGCGAGCTCGTCACCCGCAGCCTGCGCAAGGTCGGCTTCACGACGATCGAGGCCGCGAATGGCGAGGAAGGGCTCCTCCACGCGCGGAGCACGTCACCGTCGATGGTGATCCTCGACCTGCTCATGCCCGGCATGGATGGCTTCGAGGTGCTGCGCACGTTGCGGGCGGAGGGAAGCACGGTTCCCATCCTCGTTCTCACCGGCAAGAACCTGGACGCCACCGAGCGCGCCGTCCTCGAGAGCGGGCTCGCGCGGGTCATCACGAAGAACGGCGTCGGTATCGACCAGGTCGTGGGGCAGGCGATGGAGCTCGTCAGCGCGCGGCGCGTGGTCGAGCAGGTGTCGTTGCCGCGGATCCTCTACGTCGAGGACACCGAGCAGAACCTCGACCTCGTACGGCGTTACGTCGCGGGCACGTTCGTGCTCCTCGAGGCCGGCGACGGCGAGGAAGGCCTCGAACGCGCCGCGCGCGAGATGCCGGACCTCATCCTGATGGACCTGTCGCTGCCCCGCCTCAACGGCTGGGACGCGACGCGCCGCCTCAAGGCGGACCCCGCGCTGCGGCACATCCCGGTCATCGCGGTCAGCGCGCACGCCGGCACCGAGGAGCGTGCGCGGGCGAAGGACGCAGGCTGCATCGACTACGTCACGAAGCCCATCGATCGTGACGAGCTGATCGGGATCATTCGCAAGTTCCTGGGCGCGCGGCATCCGTGACGGCTCCCCGCATGCCTCTCCGCATCCTCGTGCTCGACGACGACGAGCTGCAGATCGAGCTCGTCCAGCGGTTCTTCGCCTACGAGGGATTCTCGGTGCAGGTGTCGCGCGGAGCGTCGGAGCTCCCGGGCGAGGTCGGTGCGTTCGCGCCCCACTTCGTCCTGCTCGACGTGAACATTCCGGGGCTCGGGCGCGCTGCGCTGACCGACGTGGTCGGCTCGGTGCGCGTGCCGGGAGCGCACGCCCAGGTGCTCCTCTTCTCCGCGGAGGACGAGACCAGGCTGCGGGCGCTCGCCGTCACCACGAAGGCGGACGGGTACCTCTCGAAGGGCACGAGCCTGCCGGTTCTCGCCGCGAAGCTTCGCTCCCTCGCGGGCCGGCCCGCGCATGGCGGGGGCTCCGCGTGACGCGCACCGTGAGCTCGACGCGGCTGGTGCGTGCCGACCGGAAAGCGGATAGTTTCGACGCCTTGGGAACGGTCCTCGTCGCCGACTCCGAGGCGGTCAGCAGGCAGCAGGTCGGGCAGCTGGTCGCTCGTTACCGGCGGGTTCGCTTCGCGCACACCGCGGCCCAGGCGCTCGCGCTCGCCGAGACCCCGGCCGACTGGTGCGGGTTCGTCGTCGACGCTCACCTCGAGGGGAGCCGCGACGTCGGTCTGACCCTGCTCGCCCAGGTCCGCGAGCGATGCCCGGCCGCGCCGTTGGTGGTCATCAGTGATCTCGTCGATCGCGAGCTCGTCAACCGCGCGGCGGTGCTCGGTGCGCCCATTCTCGTGAAGCCGTTCGGGGACGCCGAGCTGCGGCCGTTCCTGGAGCGCGTGATCGCGCACGAGCATTCCTTCGCCGCGTCGTTCGCGGAGCGTCTCGCGCTCGCGACGCGGGCCTGGAAGCTCTCGCTGCGCGAGCACGAGATCCTCGCCTGGCACCTCGCCGGCGGAACGCGCGAGGACTACCTCGCGACGTCCGGCCTGTCCGAGGGCACGCTGAAGACCTACGTGAAGCGCATGCTGAAGAAGGTCGGGGCGCAGAACCTCGCGGAGATGACCCAGGTGACCTTCCGACGCGTGCTGGGGACGCCCGCGCCCTTCGCGGCGATGGTCCGGGCCGAAGGGGATCGGGAGAGCTCGCCCATCCCGATCCGCCGCTAGACCAAACGCATGATCCTCTATGCTGCCGGGCGATGAAGCTCTTCTACTCTCCTCAGGTCTGCTCGCTCGTCCCCCACATCGTGCTCCGCGAGCTCGGGACGTCGTTCGAGCTCGAGAAGGTGGATCTCCGGTCGAAGGCGATGGAGCACGGCGGCGTGCTCTCCGGCGTGACTGCCAAGGACTACGTGCCGGTCCTCGACCTGGACGACGGTAATCGCCTGACCGAGCTGTCCGTCATCATCCGGTATCTCGCCGACAGCCGGCCCGAGTCGAACCTGGCGCCGCGCCTCGGGACGTTCGAGCGCGTGCGGTTCGAGGAGCTGCTCCACTTCGTCGCCACCGAGCTGCACAAGGGCTTCATCCCGTTCTCGATGATGCCGGGCATGAGCGAGGAGAGCCTGGCATGGGCCAAGGCGCGGCTCGCCTCGCGCGTCGAGGTGCTGCGCACGCAGCTCGCCGACCGGCAATTCATGTTCGGTGACTCCTTCACCGTGGTCGACGCGTATGCCTTCTGGGCACTTCGCGCCTACAGCTTCCTCACGAAGACGAAGCTCGACGGAACGCTCAAGGACTACGCCGCGCGCATGACCGAGCGGCCGTCGATCCGCGACGCGGTCGACCACGAGAAGCGCGCCTGAGGGCTAGAGGGAGGTGATCCCGCGGCCGCCCTCGAGGCCGAAGGCAAGCCCTGCATCGTGCTGCGGATCGGTGAGGATGGTGACGACGTGCTCGCCGACCTCGCGCGGGGAGAGCGGCTCGCCGAAGCCGGCGAGGAAGGTCTCGCGGCTGATGCCCTTGCGGCGCGCGTAGGGGTCGGCCGAGCTGCGTCCTAGATCGGTCGCGCCGATCATCTGCTGCGGGACGATGGCCTGGAAGCGCACGTCCAGGCCGAGGTCCGCGGCCACACCGTTCGCGTAGCCGGCCATGAGCCACTGCATGCGCTTGGCGCCCGCATAGCCACCGGAGAGCGGCGAGCCGTTCACGGCGGCTCCGCTCGATCCGAGGAGGACGCGGCTGCCCGCGGGGAGCGGCAGGCGCAGCGCTGCCTGTACCCAGTGGAACGCGCCGCGCACGTCGACCTGCCACACGCGCTCGAACTGCTCCCACGTGAGCTCGTGGAGCGGTCCCATGGGGGGCGCGGCGCCGGCGTTCAGGATCAGCACCGAAGGGCACAGCTCGGAGAGCACGCGCGCCGCGAGGGCGGCATCGGTGATGTCGCCGGCGAACACCTCGACGCCGAGGCGGCTCGCGAGGGCCGCGAGCCGCTCCGCGTCCCGGGCGACGACCGTGACCTGCGCCTTCCGGGCGACCAGCGCCTCCACGATGCCGAGGCCGAGGCCGCGGCTGCCACCGGTGACGACCACCTTCCGTCCGTGAAGGTCGATCATGGCGCGTCTCCGGTGAAGCTCGCGTCGCGAGCGATGTAGGGCACGTAGCGGTAGTCGCGAACGAGGGCGACGTGGTCACCTGCGAAGGTGAGCGTGACGAAGTACGCGGGGCCCGGGCCCGACGCGGGACGGAACATGGCGATGGCGGGGAGTCCGTCGACGAAGCCGGCCTGCGCGTGCAGCTCCTCGCGCGGCGCGCCGGCGGCATACTGCGTGAAGTACTCGGCGGCGGCCGCGCCGCGTCGCTGGAGGCGCGAGGCGAGGTCGAGCCGCGTCTCCTCGCCGAAGAGCGCGCGCAGGCGGTCCCAGTCCCGCGCGTTGAAGAGATCGGCGTAGCGCCGGAGCCGCGCGAGGTCGGCGGCGGGCGTCGGCTGCTCGGGTCGGGATCGTGCGGCCACGACGTTGGCGCGTGCCCGGAACAGGGCCGCCTTCACGGCCTGGACGTTCGTGCCCATGACCGCGGCGGTCTCCTCGAGCGAGCAATCGAGCACGTCCTTCAGGGCGAGCGCGCTGCGCTGGACCGGCGGCAAGGCGGCGAAGACCTCGAGCGCGGCCTCGACGCGCGGACCGTCGGCGGCAGGCGCCTCGGCGGCCTCGAAGTCGCCGAGGTCGGCCATCATGTCGACCTTCCGGTGCTCGTGGCGACGCAGGGCATCGAGCGCCGCATTGTGGGCGATCCGGAAGAGCCACGGTCGCAGGGGCGGCGGGGCGTCCATCTCGGCGAGCGCGTAGTAGCCCTTGGCGAGCGCGTCCTGCACGACGTCCTCGGCGTCGAACACCGAGCCCATCATGCGCACGCAGTAGCGATGCAGGTCGGGGCGGATCTCGGCGACGAGGTCCATGAAGCGCCCGCGCGCCTCGGCCATTGCGGGCAGGAGATCGGTCATCGTTTCGGTCCTCCGTCAGGGCTCATGATGGAAGGACGTTCGACGCGGGGCCGAAGATACGGCCCTGGGCGAAAAGATCGCGCCGCTCAGGGATGGCCGGCGTCGCCGGTCGTCACCTTCACGTCGAGGCTCTTCACCTCCTTCTTCGCCTCCTCGGCCGCCTTCTGCGCTGCCGCCCCGAGGTCCCGGCCGCCCTGTTTCAGGTCCTCGGTGGCAGAGGTGCCGCTGTCCGCGGCTGCGGCGGTCGTGCTCGTGGACGTGGCGCGATCGTCACATCCGAGCGCCAGCGTGGCTCCGAGCAGCAGGCCGATCAGCGTGGTTCGCATGGTCTTCATTCTCCATTCTCACCAAAAGCATCGCCCGTGCCGCGCGGCATGAGCTCCAGGATCGGAGCGAGGGCCGGCTCGCGCTCCGCGGCGTCGGGGTCGACGAGCACGATGAGATGATCCTGCGCGCGGCTCGTCGCGACGTGCAGGAGGTGGGGTCGCTCCCCGAGCCAGCGGAGATGACGATGCCCGGTGGCCGTCACCGAGAAGATCACGACCCGTCGTTCGCCGCCCTGCAGCCGGTGGACGGTGCTCACGAGCACGCCGCCCTCCGCAGCGAGGCCACGCTCGCCGAGCGCCCGCTGGATCCGCAGGTACTGGCCGACGAACGGCGTCAGCACGGCGATGTCGGCGGGCGCGACGCCGTCGCCGACGAGCTGCATCACGAGATCCACGGCGCACGCGGCCTCGGCGTCGTTGACGACGCCTTCCGCGGCACGCACCCCGAGCCCGCGGACCGCCCGGACGCTCACCGGCGCGACGAGCTGCGGGGAGACGTCCGAAAGGGACCGGCGCGGGGTCCGGACGTCCAGCGTGTAGCCGCTCCACCGCGAGGCGAGCGCGACGATCTCGGGTTGCGAGCGGAAGTGCTCGGTCAAGGAGAGGCTCTTCCGGACGCGCGGCTCGGCGACGGCCTGGGCGGACGACGTCGCCACGGCGCTCATGCGAAACGGCGCGACCGCCGCCTCGTCGAGGCCACGGGCGAGCCGGTCGTCGACGCGCGGGTCCAGCGTGTAGACCGGCGGAAGCTGCGCGATGTCCCCCGTGAAGAGCGCGCGGCGCGCTCGCGCGAGGGCCGGGGCCGCGAAGATGGGGGCGCACTGCGCCGCCTCGTCGATGACGAGACGGTCGATGAGATCGCGCTCCAGCGGGAAGCTCGCGCGCATCGACAGCAGCGTGCAGCCCGCCAGCGGGAACAGCGGCGCGATCTCCCGCAGCGCGAGGGGCAGGGGCTTGCCTCGCCCTCCCGACCACTCGCCGCGCGCCGCGTCCATCGCCGTGGTCAGACGCGGCAGCAGCAGATCGCGATGCGCCCGCGCCCACGCATGCCGCACCGCGAGGGCGGCATCGTAGAGCGCAGGGTCGAGCGGTGGCTCGGCGAGGGCTCCGGCCCCGGCAGCGCCGAGCTCGGCGAGGACGGCCGACAGCTCGGCGCGCATCGAAGGCGCGAGCACCGACAGGCGCACGCTCGCGAGCGACCCGAGCGTGGACTCGATGGCGAGATGCTGGCGGGCACTGTCGGCGTGCGGGTCCGCGGGGTCGAGGTCCCCGAACGGAACCGCGAGGCCGAGCGACGCGAGCACCGGCGCGATCCGCGGGGCACGCAGGGCGTTGGCGCGCGCCCACTTCTCGCAGGCGCGGGCGACGGAGGCCTTCGGGCCCTCGAGGTGGAGCTGGACGAGCCGCGTCGCGGCCTCGGCGTGGTCGCGCAGCGCCGACTCGGCGGCGTCGAGCGCGTCGGGGTCGACGACCGCGGCGACGTCGGGCGTCCGTGCGAGCTCCTCGCGCAGCGTGGCGACGCGCGCCTCGAGCATGCGGCGACGGTCGGCCTCCGAGGTTCGTGCCTTGCGCGACGCGGCATGCTCGCGCAGGTACTCGCGGACCGGCTGCGCGCGCGCCTCGAACGCCGCGCGGGCCTCCGCGAGCGGCATCTCGGCCGAGGTCTCGAGCACCGCGATGGCGTGCGCCAGCGCGGGAGCCGTGCTCTGCGCGAGCGCCCGCCGGCTGCCCAGGCGGATGCCGACCGGAAGTCCGGCGCCGCCGACGAACGGCGCTAGCGCATGGTCCACCGCGGCGTTGTTGGTGCTTGCCACGACGAGCGGCCAGAAGGCGATCCGTCCCGGGGCGCGCGTCCACAGCGTGTCGAGGGCGCACGCCACCACCGCCTGCGCGGCGATCTGGTGGAGGAGGGCGGTCTTCCCGCAGCCGGGCGGGCCGCACACCGCGACGATGTCCTCGGCGCCCTCGATGGCTCGTGCCGCGGTGAGCTGCGAGGCCGTCGGGGGGACGCGGCCCGAGGTGAAGATCGGGCTTCCGAGCGACGCTGCCGCCCGCGCGCCCAGGTACACGGCAAGCGCGCCGCGTGGCGGCAGCGGATCCTCGAGGAGCGCCGCGAGATCGGCGCGGAGCCCGCTCGTCGGATCGCCGCGCGGCGGGAGCATCGCGAGGCCATGCGGATGACAGCGGAGGGCGCGCGACGGCGGCGCACGCCGTAGCGCCGCCTCGCCGAGCGCCACGAGGTCCTCGCGCGTGAGCGGCGGTTCGGCGGCGGCCGGGCCGTCCTCCTCTTCGGGTGCGTCCGCGTCCTCGCCGCCCGAGGCGAGCGCCGCGGCCGCCGCACGGACGAGCGCCGCCA
>JAQBQL010000157.1 GCA_028287035.1 Labilithrix sp.
GCCGCGACGGGCGGCGGCGCCGGAGCCTGCGCCTCGGGCGGGGGATCGCCGCCGCAGGCCGGCGCGGCGATCGTGGCGATCGTGGCCATCGTGAACAGCGGAAGCAGCGCGAGAACGGATCCGAGGATGCCCTTCGTCTTCATGGGGGCGGTCGTACCCCGGCCGGAGGGCCCCCACAAGCGGCTACCGAGCGGCCGCCGCGGGCTCGGCGCAGCAACGGAAGCCCGTCGAGTAGTCGTGATACTCGAAGCCGTGCGCGATGGTGCGGTAGGCGCAGCCGTCGCCGTGCTGCGCCGTGTCGAGCCAGTAGCCGCCCTGGAACGTGCCATTCGGGTCGGCCGTCCACTCGTGGAGATTGCCGACCATGTCGTGAACGCCCTGGTCGCTCACGCACCCGGGAAAGGCGCCGGTCTTCGCGAGCCCGCCCTCGAGCTGGTTGTTGCGCGGATCGTTGAGCTCGAGGAGCCCCCAGCCGCGGCTCATCGTGGCGGCGTGGAAGGCGAGCATCGGCGCAGCGCCGGTGTCGTGACACGCGCCGGCGATGCGCGTCGGCCCGTACGGGTAGGCGTAGCCCTCGCTACCGCCGCACGCGGCGCGCCACTCGACGGGCTGACAGAGGCGTTTGCCCGCGGCCCGGCACGCGCCGTCGGCCTGCTTCGCGCTGATGTATCCCTGGGGAACGACGCCCGCCACGCTGCGTGCAAGATACACGCTTCCTTCGGCCAGCAAATCGTACGGCGAATGTGGCTTCGTGGTCCCGTCGGCCTGGCGCTCGACGATCGTCCCCTCGTACCGGTCGATGCAGTAGCGCCCGCCGATGACCGCCATCTCCGCCGGGCACGTGGCGCCGGCCTTCACGGCGGGGAGGCTACCCTCGTCGACGGCATGCAGCCGGGGCGGCGCATACGCGGCGATCGCCGCCTCGAGCGACCCGACGGCCGGGGGCGTCACCTTGCGCGCGCGCCCGGCGAACATCGGCTCGAGCGCGTGCAGCGCCGCCGCGACCTGCGCGCGGCACGACGCCGGCACGCTCTCCGGCGGGGCGGCCAGCGCCGCTCCCGCGAGCGTCACGACGACCCCGCCCGCCACCCATCCGCCGCGCCGCATCCCCTGTGGCTAGCACGCCGCGGCTCACGAAGCGCTCGCCGCCTCGCTCACGACGCGCAGGAACCCTTCGCCGTACTGCTCGGCGCGCGCCGGCCCCATGCCGTGGATCATGAGGAGCTGGTCGAGCGAACGCGGACGCACCGAGGCCATCTCGACGAGCGTGCGGTCGAGCGCCACGACGTAGGCCGGGACGCCGCGCGCCTTCGCGACCTCGGCCCGGTGCGCCCGCAGCCGCTCGAAGAGAGGCTGCAGCGACGCGTCGAGCGAGATCCCCTCGCGCGCGCTCCCGCCGCTGCTCGTCGAGCGCGACCTCGTGCGGCCCGCCCTCGGCTCGGCGGGCAACACGAGCCGGGCCGGCGCGACCTCCTTCATGACGTCCGCGCCCGCCTTCGTGAGGAAGGGCACCGGGTGCTCGTTCGTCGTGAGATCGATCCATCCCGCGGCGAGCAGCGCGCGCAGCAGGGCAACGATCCACGCCGGCGATCGGTCGGACAGCAGCCCGAACGTCGAGAGGCCCGTGAACCCGAACTTCCGCGTCTTCTCGGAGTCGACGCCCTTCAGCATGTCCGCGATGGCGACGAGGCCCGCGCGCCGCTGCGCCCGCGCCACCGCGGCCAGGGCCTTCCGCACCACGAGCGTCGTCTCGGCACTGGCCTCGCTGTCCGGCGCGACCTCGCCGGCATCGATCGCGAGGCACACGTCGCAGTGCCCGCAGCCGCCGAGCGTCTCCTGCTCGTCGCCGAAGTAGCGCAGCACGAAGTCGTGGCGGCAGGTGCGTGCGTCGAGGTACCGGAGGAGCTCGCGGAAGAGCCCCCACGCCCGCGCTGCGAGCACGGGATCGGTGGGCGTCCCGTCGCCGCCGCCCTGCACGAGCCGCCTCCGGAGCGCGATGTCGGCGCCCGAGCAAAGGAGCAGCCCATGAGCCTGGTCGCCGTCGCGCCCCGCGCGGCCCACCTCCTGGTAGTAGGCCTCGATCGAGGACGGCGGCTGCACGTGCACGACCGCCCGGATGTCGGGCCGGTCGATGCCCATCCCGAACGCATTCGTCGCGACCACCACCGAGACCTTGCGCGAGGCGAACCGGTCGGCCACCCGCGAGCGCGCGTCCCCCGCCATGCCCGCGTGGTACGCGGCCGCGCTCCACCCCTGCTTGCCGAGCATCTCCGCGTATTGCTCGGTGGTCTTCCGGGTCGCCGCGTAGACGATGGCCCCGCCCACCGGGAGCCGCGCGCTGCCCAGCGACGACGCGAGCGTCTCGAGCAGGCCTTCGCGCGCCTGCTTCGGCCCGTCGACGTTGCGCGCGGCGAGGTGCAGGTTCGGCCGCGCGAAGCCGCGCAGCACCTCGCGGCACGGCGAGCCCTCGCGATCGAACCCGAGCCGCTCCTTGATCTCGCGGCGCACCTCGGGCGTCGCCGTCGCGGTGCACGCCAGGATGCGCGGCGGCGCCAGGCGCTCGAGCAGCGCGCCGATGCGCAGGTAGTCGGGCCGGAAGTCGTGTCCCCACTGCGCGATGCAGTGGGCCTCGTCGATGGCGACGAGCGCGATCCGGCAGCGGCCGAGGATGCGCACGAACACGTCCGAGGCGAGCCGCTCGGGCGCCACGTAGACGAGCTCGTAGTCGCCGCGCAGCATCGCCTGCTCGCGCTCGTCGCGCTGCTGACGGTCGAGCGTGGACGCGAGGTAGGTCGCGCGGATCCCGCGCGCGGTCAGGCTCCGTACCTGATCCTCCATCAGCGCGACGAGCGGCGAGATCACGAGCGTCGTGCCCTCGAGCATGGCCGCGGGCAGCTGGTAGGTGAGCGACTTGCCCCCGCCGGTCGGCGCCACGACGAGCACGCGTCCGGGCCCGTCGAGCAGCGCCTCGATCGCCTCCTGCTGCCAGGGGCGGAACTCGGTGAGGCCGAACCGCGCGCGGAGGGTCTCGGTCGCTCGTTCGGCGGTGCTGCGGGACGCGTCGGCGGCGATCTCGAGCATCGGCGCGGAACTCATCGCAGGCGAGCTGGGTTCATACCATAGGAGAGCCATGGGGACGTGCCTCCGCTCAGCACGCGCGGTGCCACGGCGCGCGAGCGCGACCGTTGCCTCGCATCAGCGCGAGATCCCGGCGGACCGCCGCCAGCTGCGCCGGAGCGGGAGGGTGGCCCGGCCGGCCCGGCGGGTGGCCGGGCCAGGCCCGCTCTACCTGGCGCCGAGCGAGGCGAGCTCGGTCTCGAGCGACTCCCACTCCGCGAGCAGCGCCTCGATCTTCGGTCCGAGCGCGCGGTCCTCCGCCTCGAGCTTCTCGATCTCGGCCTTGGGCGTCTTCTCGTAGAAGCCTGCCTCGCAGAAGTGCGTCTGGATGGCCGCCTTGCGCGCCTCCGCGACCTCGATGGCGGCGACCACCTCGTCGCGCCGCTTCGGCAGCTGCTTCACGCGGTTGGCGTTCTTCTTCTGCTCTTCCCAGGAGAGGGCGGTCTCGGTCTTCGCGGGCCCCGCGCCCTCCGCCGGGACGACCTTCTCCTTCTTGGCCTTGAGGACGACCGCATCGGCGTCGAGGTGGTCGTCGCCGCAGCGCTCGAGGTACTCGTCGTACGTCCCGGGGAAATCGCGGAAGCCGCCCGGCGTCACCTCGAGGATGCGCGTGGCGAGCGACGAGACGAACGCGCGATCGTGCGACACGAACACGATCGTGCCTTCCTCGAACGACCGGAGCGCCTGCGAGAGCGCGTCGATCGACTCGAGGTCGAGGTGGTTGGTGGGCTCGTCGAGCACGAGCACGTTGGGCTTCTCGACCATGATGCGGCAGAACACGAGGCGCGCCGCCTCGCCGCCGGACAGGGCGCCCACCTTCTTCTGCACGTCGTCGCCGGAGAACAGCACGCGGCCGAGCGCGCCGCGCACGAAGCTCGTCTCGGCCTTCGGTACCGTGTTCCAGATGACGTCGAGCGGCGTCGCGTCGGGATCGATCAGCGTGTCGTGGTGGTCCTGCGCGAAGTACCCGACGCGCGTCTCGTGACCCCACTTCACGGTGCCCGCGTCGGGCGCGAGGTTGTCGGTCGCGATCTTCAGCAGCGTCGATTTGCCGAGCCCGTTGGGGCCGATGATCGCGACGCGCTCGCCGCGCCGCACCATCAGCGACACGCCCTGCAGGACCTGCTTGTCGCCGTACGCCTTCGAGACGCCGGACACCTCGAGCACGTCGCGCCCGCTCTTCCGCTCCGGCGTGAAGACGAACTGCGGGGCGCGCCGCGAGCTCGACTCGAGCTCCTCGACCTCGATCTTCTCGATCTGCTTGAGACGGCTCTGCGCCTGGCGGGCCTTGGTGGCCGAGGCCCCGAAGCGCGCCACCCACGCCTTCTTCTCGGCGATGGTCGCCTCGGCACGCTCGATCTCGGCCTCCTTGCGGGCCCGGATCGCCTCCTTGTCGCGCGCGAAGGCCGTGTAGTTGCCGGTGTAGACGGTGATGGTGCCGTAGTCGACGTCGAGGATGTGCGTCGCGACGTTGTCGAGGAAGCGCTGGTCGTGGGAGATGACGACGGCGCAGCCCTGGTACCCCGCGAGGAACTTCTCGAGCCAGCGGATCGACAGGATGTCGAGGTGGTTCGTCGGCTCGTCGAGGAGCAGCACGTCGGGCCCGCCGAGGAGCACCTGCGCGAGGAGCACGCGCAGCTTGAAGCCGCCGGACAGCGTCGCGAGCGGCATGCGGTGGAGCGGCACCGGGATGCCGAGGCCCTCGAGGATGGCGCTCGCCCGCGCCTCCAGGGTGTACCCGTCGTGGCTCGCGATGCGGTCCTCGAGATCGACGATGCGCGCCGCGTCCGCGGGATCGCTCGAGCCGCGCGCCGCGAGCGTCCGCTGCTCGGCGAGGGCCTGCATCACGAGCTCGTCGCCGGCCATCGCCACGTCGAGGATCGCGTCCTCGTCGTTCATGAACCGGTCCTGGCGCAGCACGCCGACGCGCGCGCCCTTGTCGATGACCACCGTCCCATCGGAGGCCTCCTCGTCCCCGGCGATGATCTCGAGGCACGTCGTCTTGCCCGAGCCGTTCGCGCCGACGAGGCCGTAGCGCGAGCCCTTCACGAGCTTGAGGGTCACGCCCTCGAAGAGCGTGCGGGCGCCGTACGACTTGCCGAGTGCGGAGATGGTGATCATGGCGTGGCGAGGAGCGATTCCGGGGGAAGGGGAGTCTCGAACGTGCTGCCGTCGATGGCGACGTAGAGCTGCCCGTCGTTGCGCGTGACCTCGAGCGAGGTGTTGCGCTCCATCTTCGCGATGATCGCGTCGAGGAACGCCGGCGGGAAGCGGTAGACCTCGATCGCGTCCAGCTTGTGGATCGCCTTCGTGCTCGCCTCCTTGCGGAGCTGCGCGAGCTCGGCGTGCGTGAAGATGGTCACCTTGCGGGCCGCCTTCGAGGCCTTGTGCAGGCGCTCCGCCGACGGCGCGCCGATGTCGATCCACGCGAGGAGGACGCCGGTCGGGTCCTTCACCGCGATCGGCGCCTCGTCCGTGTCCGACAGGCCGCCCTTGCTGAACGCGATGCCCTCCTCGTACGAGAGGCAGTACGCGAGCGTGCGCGTCAGCATGTAGCGCATCGACTCCGACGGATGCTGCGCGACGCGGAGGTCGAGCGACTCGTACACGCCGCGGTCGACGTCGGAGAGCGCCACCTCGACGTGGTGCATGGTGGCGCCGCTCGCCATCAGGTCTGCTTGCCCAGGCCGCCGTAGAACTCGGCGGCGAGCTTCTCGAAGAAGCCGCGGGCGACCGGGCTCTCGAGGAGGCGCTTCAGGTGCGGCCAGGCGAGGGTCGCCCAGGCGTCGAGGTCGGGCTCACCCTGGGCGCCCGCTGCGGCGAGCCACTGCCCGACGGTGCGGTCGCCCTGCTCGGCGAGGAACGTCTCGAGCGCCGCGCGCAGCTTCTGGCGCGGCTCCTCGCGGCGCAGCGTCTCGAGGGCGATGTGCTCCGCGGCAGTCTCCGCGCCGGCAGCGGCCTTTTCGTCGACGCCCACGAGGAGCTCCTTCATCGACTGCGCGTAGAGGAAGGACACCACGCTTTTCCTCAGGGCGATGAACTTCGGGTCGTCACCCTTCTTCATGAAGAGGTCGGCGAGCTTGCCGCTGGCCTTGCGGGAGAAGGCCTGGAGAAACTTCCGGATCTCGGGCTCGAGGCGCTTGTCGAACTCGCTTCGCATCGCGCCCATCGACTTCAGGATGGCGCCGCCGCCGATCGGCATGCGCTTCACGAGGGCGGGCAGCCCCCAGTCGGCGAAGAACGGATTGGCCGTCTCGTTGAACTCGACGAGGCCGTCGTAGAGGATGTCGCGCACGAGGTCCTCGATGGCCTCCTGCTCGAGGACGTTCCGGACGAGGTGCTCGGGCACGAGGTCGCTCCGCTCGAGGAGCTCGTCGATGGCGAGCCGCGCCTTCGCCGGGACGTAGTCGCCGAGGCGCGAGGCATCGGCCCGGAGGGCGGCCAGCACCCGGCGGTGGATGTCGCGCGCGACGGGCGCGAACACCGCCTTGACGCTCTCCGCGGTGAGCGCGTGCACGACCCCCTCGGTGAGCGCGACCGGGTCGACGACGTCCCGCACGGGCAGCCCGAGGAACCAGGCGTAGCCCTGCCGGAACGACGCGAGCCAGTCCTGGCGCGCCGTCTCGGAGACGAGCCGCGCCTCGAAGAAGGCAACGTGCTCGCGCTGGAGCGCGGCCAGGATCTCGGGGGAGAGCGAGGAAAGAACGCTGTCGGTCATCGTGCCCACATCCAGCGCACCGGATAGCACGACAGCCGCGGCGTTGCCCGGAGAGGCGCGCGCGGCCTCCGCGAAACCGGGAGCTCGCCCGGGGCGTAGAGTGAGGCATGACCGCTCGCGTCCTCGCCCCCTCCCTCGTGCTGCTCCTCGCGCTGACCGCCTGCCGCTCCGTCGGCACGGGAGGAGAGGGCGCGCGGCCCGACGGCACGAACAGCGCGGGCGCGGCGCAGACCACCGGAGCGTCGGCGCGGCGCACGGTGGGCAACGACCCCGGCCACGTCGGCGCCGGCACGCCCCTCGTTCCGACGCGGCCCGGCGACGAGCTCGCGGCCTTCGCGGGCGGCTGCTTCTGGGGCGTCGAGGACGTGCTCCGCCAGGTGCCGGGCGTCGTCAGCACAGCGGTCGGCTACGCCGGCGGCAAGACGGAGCGCCCCACCTACGAGGCGGTGTGCTCGCACACGACCGGGCACGCCGAGACGGTGCTCGTCGAGTTCGATCCCGCCAGGATCAGCTACGCCGAGCTGCTCGTCGTCTTCATGGAGAACCACGATCCGACGACCATGAACCGCCAGGGCCCGGACGTCGGCGATCAGTACCGGAGCGAGGTCTTCACGTTCTCGGACGCGCAGGTGGCCGCGGCGAAGCAGGCCGTCCTCACGAAGGAGAAGTCCGCGGGCAAGAAGGTCGTGACGCGCATCGAGCCGATCCCCGCCTTCTGGAAGGCCGAGGAGTACCACCAGCAGTACGACGAGAAGACCGGCACGCACTCGTGCCCGCTACCGCGCGGCCTCCCCAAGGGCGCGTGACGCTCGCCGCTTTCAGGGAACGAGCACGAGCTTGCCCTTGACCTCGCGGCGCTCCATGCGCTCGAACGCCTGTGCGGCGTCGGCGAACTTCACGACCGCGTCGACGTGGGGGCGGAGCTTGCCCTCGGCGACCCACGCGAGGAGCTTCTCGGAGCTCGCCAGGTTCTTCGCCGGCTCGCGCGCCACGAACGCGCCCCAGAAGACGCCCACGATCTGGCAGCCCTTGAGGAGCACCAGGTTCAGCGGGATCTTCGGGATGTCGCCGGCCGCGAAGCCGACCACCAGGTAGCGTCCCTCCCACGCGATCGATCGCAGCGCGGCGTCCGCGTACGGGCCGCCGACCGGATCGTAGACGACGTTCGCGCCGCTCCCCCCGGTGAGCGCCTTCGCGCGCTCCTTGAGGTCCTCCTTCGCGTAGTTGATGCCCTCGTCGGCGCCGTGCTCCTTGCAGAAGGCGATCTTCTCGTCGGTCGACGCCGCGGCGATGACGCGCGCCCCGAGCAGCTTGCCGATCTCGAGAGCCGCGGTGCCGACGCCGCCCGCGGCGCCGAGCACGAGGAGCGTCTCACCGGCCTTCAGGTCCGCGCGATCGACGAGCGCGTGGTAGGTCGTCGCGTACGTGAGGAGCGTGGCGGCGCCGACCTCGAAGCTCACCCCGTCCGGGAGCTTCACCACCGCGAGCTCCGGCACCGCGATCTCCTCGGCCATCGCGCCGTTCATCATCGTGCACGCCACGCGGTCGCCGGGCTTCACGCGCGTCACGGCGCTGCCGACCGCGAGCACCTCGCCGGCCGCCTCGCCGCCCGGCACGAACGGCGGGTCGGAGCGGAACTGGTATTTCCCGTACGTCATCAGCACGTCGGGGAAGTTGAGGCCGGCGGCGTGCACGCGGATCAGCACCTCGCTCGGTCCCGGCGTGGGCGACGGCACCTCGTCGACGCGAAGGCTCCTGGGACCGGTCAGCTCCTGGCAACGGACGGCGCGCATGGTCCGCGCACTCTACCACCGTGCCTCGCCGATGACGCGTCCGGGCCGTCGCGGTCTCGCGTAGGATCGCCGCCCATGCGACAGATCTGGATCACGAAGGCCGGTCCTCCCGAGGTGCTCGCGGTGCGCGAGGCTCCGGATCCCGTCGCGGGCGCCGGCGAGGTGCGCATCCGCGTGAAGGCGGCCGGCATCAACTTCGCGGACCTGATGGCCCGCGTCGGGCTCTACCCGGACGCGCCCAAGATCCCGTGCGTGGTCGGCTACGAGGTCTCCGGCGTCGTCGACGCGGTGGGGAGCGGCGTCACGCGCGTCGCGGTCGGCGACCGGGTCTTCGGCATGCCGAAGTTCGGCGGCTACACGGACACGCTCGTCGTGAAGGAGGCCCAGGCATTCCGGATGCCCGAGGCGATGACCTTCGAGGAGGCCGCGGCGCTGCCGGTCGTCTACCTGACCGCGCACCACATGATGATGTACACGGGGAACCTGCGCCGCGGCTCGCGCGTGCTCCTCCACTCGGCAGCGGGCGGCGTCGGCCTCGCCGCCATCCAGCTCGCGCGGTCGCGGGGCTGCGAGATCTTCGGCATCGCCTCGAGCAGCAAGCACGACTTCATCCGCGAGCAGGGCTGCCAGCATCCCATCGCGAGCGAGGCGGACTACGTCGCGGAGGTGAAGCGGCTCACCGGCGGTCGCGGCGTCGACCTCGTGCTCGACCCGGTGGGCGGCAAGAGCTGGACGGAGGGCTTCGATCTGCTCGCGCCGGCCGGACGCCTCGTCGCGTTCGGCTTCTCGGCGGCGGCCACCGGCAAGAGCCGCAGCATCCTGCACGCCGCCGCGCAGTTCGTGAAGGTGAAGAAGTGGAGCCCGATGAAGCTCATGGACCAGAACAAGACGGTCCAGGGCGTGAACATGGGGCATCTCTTCGGCGAGCTCGACATGCTCCAGGAGCAGTTCCTCGCGCTCATCGCGCTCTACGAGGCGGGCGCGATCAAGCCCCACGTCGACCGCACCTTCCGCTTCTCCGAGGCGGCCCAGGCGCACCATCACCTTCACGATCGAAAGGCCAAGGGCAAGGTCCTCCTCGTTCCCGACTCGTGAGCGTCTCCGGCGCGAGGAAGGGTCGCGCGGGCTCTGCCGTATGGCATGCTGGGCCCATGCGTAAGAGTGTCTTCGTCGGTGGCTTGTGCTTCGCGACGGCCGTGGTGGTGGCGTGCGGCTCCTCCACCCCGCGCGACTTCACGGACGAGCCGGATGGCAGCGTCACGCCCGGCGGCGAGGACGGCAGCGTCCACTTCGTGCAGGACGACGGCAACGCGAAGCCCGCCTGCGTGAACCTCGGCTGCAAGCAGGTCGAATGCACCGGCGGCGCGACCACCAGCATCAGCGGCATCGTGATGGACCCCGCGGGGAAGAACCCCGTCTACAACGTCGTCGTCTACGTCCCGAACGCGCCGCTCACCGACATCAAGCACGGCGCGGTCTGCGACTCGTGCGGCGGCGCGCCGATCTCGGGGAGCCCGCTCGTGACCACGCTCACCGACGCGACGGGCCACTTCACGCTGAAGAACGTGCCGGTGATGGCCGATCTGCCCGTCGTCCTCCAGATCGGCAAGTGGCGCCGCCAGATCACGCTGTCGACGAAGCCGACGCAGTGTCAGGATAGCGCGATCACCGATCCCGACCGGCTGCGCCTGCCGCGCAACAAGAGCGAGGGAGACCTGCCGCTCATCGCGCTCACTGCGGGCTGCGATCCGATCCACACGCTCATCCAGAAGATCGGCATCGACAAGTCCGAGTTCACCACGCCTTCCGGCGGCGGCATGGTCCACGCGTACGCCGGCCGTGACTACACGGTGCCCGACGTGCCCGGCCAGCCCGACGCCTATGCGTTCTGGGGGAACCTCGGCGAGATGATGAAGTACGACATCATCATCAACGAGTGCGAGTGCTCGCCGTACAAGCGCGACACGAAGGGCCCCGCCTACGCGAACATGGCGGCGTATCTGGACGCGGGCGGCCGCGTGTTCAACTCGCACTACCACCTGAACTTCTTCGCGAGCGACAACGCCACGAGCGTCGGCGCCTCCCCCGAGCTCTCGAACGCCGCCGAGTGGAACCTCTTCAGCAACGGGGGCGGCGGCGGCACGGCGCCGTTCCTCATCGACACGACGTTCCCCAAGGGGAAGGCGATGGACGACTGGCTCGACAACCTGAAGACCGCCACCGGCTGGCCGAAGTTCAAGACCACCCCCAAGGGGCAGATCGAGACCTCGAACGTCGGCGACATCAAGGGCGCGAAGCCCGGGCTGTCGCAGCGGTGGATCTACCCGTCGAGCGGCGAGAGCGTGGTCTACGTGTCCATCAACACGCCGACGGCGAAGCCCGAGGCGGAGCGATGCGGACGCGCGGTGGCGACCGACCTCCACGTCGGCAGCGGCAGCACGACGACGATGACCGAGCAGGAGGCCGCGCTCGAGTTCATGTTCTTCGACCTCGCCTCGTGCGTCATCCCGGACGGGGATCCGCCCGTCGCGCCCGGACCGAAGTAGGCCGGTCGAAGAGCAGCGCCATCGCGAGCATCACGAGCGAGAACGAGGCGACGTTCGGGACCAGCATCGTGAAGCTCGCGTGGAGCAGCGCCACCAGCAGCAACGCGGGGCGCGAGCGAACGAGGAGCAGCGCCGGCACCGCGATCTCGGCGGCGATCACCGCCCAGGAGAGCGGCCGCGCGGCGCGTTCCGGCAGGTGCAGCAGGTTGGTGAGGGAGGCGCCGCTCGCGAACCCGTGGGTCAGCTTGTTGAGCGCGCTGAAGGCGTAGACGACGAGGAGCTGCGCGCGGACGAGGCCGAGCGCGGGTTGCTCGATCGTCTCGAGGTCGGGTCGCCCGAGGTCCGGGGGATCGATCGACACGAACAGGGCGACCAGGAAGAGGAGGACGCCGTGGTTCGAGTAGCGCTCGAGCACCGCGGCGCCGAGGGTGAGGGCGAGCACGCGGACCGCGACGCGGAGGACCTTCGCCCGGTCGGGCACCGCGAGGAGGAGCAGGCCACAGACGCTCCGTAGCGACCACTCGACGGTGAGCGCCGCCGGGCCGTAGAGCGGCACGATGCCGAGGTGACGCCACGGGTAGAGCGCTCCGGTGTGGACGCCCCACACGCCCGCGCTCAGCTCCGTGAGGACGTCCACCACCACCGCGAGGCCGAAGAGGCGGAGGAACCACCGCACCCGCGACCGCGCGAAGTGGTCAGCGAGGCGCATGTACGATGCATCCTTCGCGCCCCTGCGCGGGATCGAGGGTCACGCCGACGTGGAGCGACGGCTCGGAGTAGCGGAACGGGCCCCGCGCCGCCTCGCGCCGGCACACGAAGGAGACGACCTTGCGGAGCTCGCCGCGGTCGACGAGCACGGCGCCTCGGGGCAGGGCGCTGCGCACGTCGATCGCGATTCCGTCACGGTCGACGAGCTCGTGGTCGACTGCCTCCACGGACTCGAACATGTGCCAGCCCGGCAGCCCCTCCTGCGCGGCGGCGAGGAGGCAGTAGAGGACGTCGAGAACCAGGAGCGCGCGGCAGAGCGATTTCACGGCCGGAGCGGGCTTGCAGGTCGGGCCGTTCGCAGGTAAGACAGGTGCGTCACGAGTAGTCTGCGTACGAACGACGATACGATCATTTCGAGACTTTCATGCACCTTGCATGTTTGCGGCCTCGCGCATCGGCTTCGAAACGGTGACAATACGTGCTCTGCCGGAGGCTCTCCTCCGGGCCTATCACGCCGAACGCGACTCGTAGGCGGAAGGTACGGTTCTGGTGGGAGTCGCATGCAAGGTCAAGGAATCTCATGGGTAATCGTCTGTATGTGGGCAATCTCTCCTTCGACTCGACGGTCGACAGCCTCCGCGCCGCGTTCGGCGCGTTCGGCGAGGTCACCGACGCGCACGTCGTCACGGACCGCACGACGGGCCAGTCCCGCGGCTTCGGCTTCGTGACGATGGGCAACTCCGCCGACGCGGCCAAGGCCATCGCCGAGATGAACGGCGCTCTCGTCGACGGTCGCGCGCTTCGCGTGAACGAGGCCGAGGAGCGTCCGAGCCGCGGTGGCGGTGGTGGCGGCGGCGGCTTCGGTGGTGGCGGCGGTGGCGGCGGCTACGGTGGTGGCGGCGGCGGCGGCGGCTACGGTGGCGGCGGCGGCGGTC
>JAQBQL010000164.1 GCA_028287035.1 Labilithrix sp.
GCGCGGCCCGTGCCGCAGCGGGGGCGCCGGCGTCGGCGGGCGCGCCGGCCGCGGGCGACGGCTGCACGTAATCGGTGCGCCGCGGCATGGTCTCGACGTCGCCCGGGATCGTGCGCGGCGGCCGCGAGGGCGCGGGAAATCCGGGCGGCGGCGTGGCGATGGGATGCCGGGCCGACGCGTAGGGCGGCTGGTCGCTCGCGTCGTCGAGCGTCTCGTCGACCGAGGGGATGCGCGGACGCGACCCCGGACCGGCGACGGCCGGCGGCGGCGTCGCGGAGGCAGGGCGCGAGCTCGGGCCCGACGGCACCACCCCGGACGTCCGGTCGCGGGTCGCCACCACCTCCGCGAGGCGCGCCTGGAACTCGGACGGCGGCTCCCACTTCGCGGTCGCGGCCATGATCGGGCGGTCGCCCGGCGCGACGGGCGCGGGCGTCGCGGCGTGCGCCGCAGGCGACAGGCGCTCGGCGAGCTCGGCGGAGAGCTCGTGCTGCTGCGTGCGCTCGTTCGGCGCCATCTGCAGCGAGCCGGGACGCCGGAGCAGGATGGGCCGCGATATCTCGTCGGCCGACAGGCCCGCCTGCTTCGCGGCGTCGACGATGGCGTGGCCGAGCGAGCGCGCGTCCTGCTCGCGGTGCTTCGGGTCCTTCGCGAGGTTCGCCATGATGACGTCGGCGAGCGGGGCCGGCACGTACGTCGCGCGCGGGATGGTGCGGAGATGCGGCGGCGCATCGTGGATCTGCTGGACGAGCAGCCCCACTGCCTGCTCCCCCTCGAACGGCGTACGCCCGGAGAGCATCTGGTAGAGGAGCGTCGCGATCGAGTAGACGTCGCTCGCGGGTCCGACCGCGTTGCCCTGCGCGCCCTCCGGCGAGATGTAGCGCGCGGTGCCGAAGATGAGCCCCGCCGCGGTGGCGACCGACTGCTCGCCCCAGTTGATGCGGGCGATCCCGAAGTCGAGGACCTTCACGAAGTCGGGATCGGTGCCGCGACGCACCAGCATCACGTTCTCCGGCTTCAGATCGCGGTGCACGATGCCGACCGCATGCGCCTCACCCGCCGCCTCGCAGAGCTGCATCGCGATGTGCAGGGCCTTCGGCAACGGCAGCGCGCCGCCCGCCGCGGCGAGGGCGCTCTGGAGCGAGAGCCCCTCGAGGTACTCCATCACCATGTAGAGCGCGCGATCCGGAAGCTGGCCCGCGAGCAGCACCTGCACGACGTTGGGGTGCTGGAGGCGCGAGGCCACCTTCGCCTCGCGGGTGAACCGCGAGACGAGCTGCGCGTTCGCCGACAGCTCGCGATGGAGGATCTTGACGGCGACGTCGCGGTCGATGCCCTTCTGGAAGGCGCGGTAGACGCGGCCCATCGCGCCGATGCCGACGAGCTGCCGGATCTCGATGTGCCCCGAGATCTCCTGGCCCAGGTACGGATCGTCGGCGACCTCGGCCGGGCCGGTGTGACCGGAGCCGCCGCTCTGGAGCGGGCTGCCGTCGAGCGGGCAGAAGAGGGCGTCGCTCGGGTAGCGCGCACCGCACGTGGCACACACCTTCGAAAGCGCCGGAGCGGCCTCGTTCACCCCCTCATGCTAGCTCAAAATCCCGGGCTCCATCGCGTATCGCGAGGAGCGTCTGCGGTCTGAGGCGGGCTGCCCCTTGAAGCCGCGGCGGCGGTCCTATAAGCGAGGTCGGTCGTGCCTTCTGCCGAGCCGAACGAGAACGAGGCGCGAGATCCGCGCGATGCCGGGCGGGCGAGCCCAGCCGGGGGGTACTCCGTCAGCCTCCCCACGTTCGAAGGCCCGCTCGACCTGCTCCTGCACCTCTGTCAGAAGCACGAGCTCGACATCCTCGACATCCCGATCGGGTTCGTGACCGAGAAGTACCTCGAGTACCTCGCGGTCCTGCAGCTCGTCGACCTCGACGTCGCCAGCGAGTACCTCGTCATGGCGGCGACGCTCGCCCACATCAAGTCGAAGATGCTCCTGCCGGCGCCGCCGCCGGGGCAGGAGGACGACGCGCTCTCCGGCGAAGAGGAGGACCCGCGCGAGGCGCTCATCCGCCGGCTCCTCGAGTACCAGAAGTACAAGCAGGCGGGCGCCGAGCTGATCGCGCGCGGCGTGGCGGGCCGCGACGTGTTCTTCCGCGGCATGCCGCTCGAGGAGACGGTCGTGGCGGGCCTCGCGCCGCTCAAGCAGGTGCCGCTCTTCTCGCTCGTCGAGGCGTTCCAGTCGGTGCTCGAGAAGAGCAAGATCAAGCTCTCGCACGACGTCGTCCACGAGCGCATCACGCTGAGCGACCGCATCAACGAGCTCGTCGACGTGCTGCGCGTGAAGAAGCGCGTCCAGTTCGAGGAGCTGTTCACGTCGCTGTCGACGCGCTTCGACCTCGTCATCACGTTCCTCGCGCTGCTCGAGATGACGAAGCTGCGCATGACGCGCCTCGTGCAGGAGGACTTCGACCATCCCATCTTCGTCGAGTTCAGCGTGCAGATCGCGACCGACGACGGCGAGTCGAGCACGACGCTCGGCGACAGCAGCACGACCGACGTGGCGGCTGCGGCGTCGGCCGAGCCGAGCGAGCCGACCGAGCCGACCGAGCACGCCGAGCCGGGCGACGGCGACGACGACGACGACGGAAGCGCCGACGCAGCGCCCGCGTCCGAGGACAGTGACACGTGAGCAAGCGTAAGAAGAACGCGCCGCCCGCGGCACCTCCGCAGGGCCAGCAGGAAGGGCAGGAGCTCGCGACGGCCGCGGCGACGCCCGAGCCCGCGGGCCACGACCTCGAGACGCCGGCCGCCGCGGCGCCGCGCGAGCGCGAGAAGGGGGCGACCAACGGCGCTCACGCGGGTCACGCGGAGCACCTCGACGAGCACGAGATCACCGGCGAGACCGCCGAGGAGCGGTTCGACGCCGAGCTCACCGTGAACCTCGGTGCCGGCGACCTGCGCATGCCCGGCCGCGACGACCTCGACGAGCCCACGGTCACCGCAGGCGGCGAGGCGACCGCCGACGTGGACTCGGCGGTGCAGCAGCGGAAGCACCTCCGCGGTCTCATCGAGGCGCTCGTGTTCGCGGCCGACGTCCCGATCAAGCTCGCCGAGCTCGCGAAGCTCGCGCACGCGCCGCAGAAGGACGTGCGCGCGATGCTCGACGAGCTCCAGCACGACTACCAGACACGCGGGATCCACCTCGACGAGGTCGCCGGCGGCTACTGCTTCCGGACGAGCCCGCGCTACGCGCCGTTCGTCCGCGACCTCACGAAGCAGAAGCCGGTGCGCCTCACGCGCGCCCAGGTCGAGACGCTCGCGATCATCGCGTACCGGCAGCCCATCACGCGCCCCGAGATCGACGACGTGCGCGGGGTCGACACCGGGCCCGTGCTGAAGCTGCTGCTCGAGCGGGATCTCGTGCGCATCCTCGGCAAGCGTGACGAGGTCGGCCGGCCGCTCATCTACGGGACGACCGGGGCGTTTCTCGAGTTCTTCGGGCTGAAGTCGCTGAAGGACCTGCCGACGCTGCGCGAGTTCACCGAGCTCTCGGACGAGTCGCGCGACGCGTTCGAGGACGAGCTCGGCGAGGCGCCCGACGTGGGGCGGGGCGCGGCCGAGGGGGAGGACCACGGGGAGGAGCTCGGGGTGGCCGAGGAAGGCGGGGAGCGCGCGGGTGGGGACGGGGACCCGGGGCTCGAGGCGCTCGCCGAGCTCGAGAGGTTGCAGGAAGAGGCGGACGCGGACGCGGAAGACGCGGACGGAGACGCGGACGCGGACGCGGGGAATGCGGAGAGCGCGGGCGACGACGAAGAAGAGGACGACGAGGACGACTAGGGTTTCTCGTCGTCCGACGCGGCCGGGTCCGGATACGCGGCGGCCAGCTTCACGACCTCGTCCCGGAGCTTCTTGTTGCCGACCAGCTTGCGAACGAGCTCCCAGAGGGCCGGGTCGGCGAGCACCTTCATCGGCTCTGCGCCTTTCGCCTTCTTCGGGATCGCGGCCGGGCCCTTCGCCTGGAGCGCGCTCATCTTGTCGACGAACGCCTTCGTCGGGAACAGGTCGCCCTTCTCCCACGCGAGCACCGTTGCCTGCTCGAGCCCGAGCGCGCCGGCGAGCTCCTTCGCGGTGCAGGCGAGCGTCTTGCGGAGCGCCTTGATGTCTTCCGGGGTCACCCGAGGACCTTCGCCGAGCCGGCGTGAACAAGCAAGCGCCTGACGTCGCCGCCGCCGCACGCTACGATCGAGCGCGTTGGCCATGCTCCGCCGTTCACGCCGCCTCGTCCGCGTCGCCCTTCCCCTGGTGCTCGCGGCGGCGGCCGGCGCGCACGTCGCGGGGTGCGGCGAGGGCGACGGCGATGAGGGCGGCGCGAGCGCCACGGAGGAAGGCGGCGTCACGACGCTGCCCGAGGCCGGCGTCGCCCCGAGGGATGCCGCAGCGCTGCGCACGACGATGCGCCTCGCCCATCTCGCCGCGGACCTCGGGCCGATCGACTTCTGCTACCGCGCCGCGAAATCGGCGACCTTCGAGGGTCCCGTCCTCGGCGCGAGCGGCGGCGGAGGCGCGGACGCCGGGGACGACGCGAGCGACGCCGGCGACGCCGGCGGAGGAGCCGTCGCCTACCGCGAGGTGTCGCGCTACCTCACGCTGGGCGCGTCGGGCCCGCTCACCTTCGCGCTGGTCACCCGCGGCGCGACCTCGTGCGCGTCGCCGATCCTCGTCGCGGACGTCACCCTCGACGTCGGGAAGCTCGCGACCGTAGCGCTCCTCGGCCTCGGCCCCGCGCCGTCTGCCGACGCTGGCGACGGAGCCGCTGGCGACGCAGGCACGAGGGCCCTCGTCGCGTTCGTCGACGACAAGCAGACCGAGCCGCGCAAGGCGCGCGTCCGCATCATCAACGCCGCCTTCGGCACGACGGCCGCGCCCACCGAAGGCACCCCGCTCGCGGTGCGTGCGGTCGGGACGGGCACGCTCACCGTCGCCGAGCGCGTACTGCCGCGGCACGCCGGGGAGCCCTCGAGCGCCATCCCCGTCGACGCTCTCGGATACGCGACGCTCGACGTGCTCCCCTCCCCCGCCGGGCTCGCGGCCTCCTCGGCGGCTGGCACGACCCCCGACGCCTCGGTCGATTCGTGGGTGTCCGCGTTTGGCGAGCTCCACCTCGAAGGCGCCTCGCTCCACACGGGCTTCGTCCTCACCGGCGACGGCGCGCCGCTCGAGATCGTGTGGTGCTCGGACCCGAGCACCACCGGCGACCTGACGACGTGCGAGCGCGTTCGCTGATCAGGCGGCGGAGACGGAGCCGGCGACCGTCATCTTCGACACGCGGATGGTGGGCGCCGCGGTCGCGGTGCGGAGATCGAGGTCGGAGCCGACGGCGTCGATCCGCTTCCACAGGTCGTCCACGTTGAGCGAGATCGTGACCTCGCTCACGGGGTACGCGAGCTCGCCGTTCTCGATCCAGAAGCCGGATGCGCCGCGCGAGAAGTCGCCGGTCACCGCGTTGAAGCCGAAGCCCATCATCTCGGTGACGTAGAGGCCGGTCTTCGTGCCCTTCACGATGTCCGCGTTCGAGTCGGAGCCCGGCTGCAGGATGAAGTTCGTGGTGCTGCACGAGACCCCGGCCGAGCCGCCGCGCGCCGCGTTGCCGGTGCTCGGACGCGAGAGCTTGCGGCCCGAGTAGCTGTCGCACAGGAACGTCCGGAGGATGCCCTTCTCGACGACCACGTTCCGGCGGCTGGCGAGCCCCTCGCCGTCGTACGGGCGAGAGCCGGGCGCGCGCGGGAGGAGCGGGTCGTCGATGACGGTCACGAGCGAGCTCGCCACCTCGGTGCCTTCGCGGCCCGCGAGGTAGCTCGACTTCCGCCAGATGGCGCTGCCCATCACGCAGCCCGCGAGCATGCCGAGGATCGAGCGCGCGGCGTCCGGGTCGAACACGACCGGCACCTCGCCCGTCGTGACCGAACGCGCGCCGAGCTTGCGGAGCGTGCGCCGCGCCGCCTCTTCGCCTACGAGCTTCGGGTCCTCGAGGTCGTCGAGGAAGCGCTTGGCGGTCCAGTGGTAGCCGCGCCGCTTCTTGCCGCCCTCGTCCTCGGCGAGCGGGACGACGCTGAGCGACTGGTACGAGCCCTTGTAGGCGCCGCGGAAGCCGCTCGAGAGCACGAGGCCGACCCCGCCCGCAGTGCGGCTGAACGTGGCGCCGTCGCTGTTCGAGATGCGCGGATCGAACGCGCGCGCCGCCCGCTCACCGGCCTGCGCGAGCTGGATGGCCTGCGCAGCGTCGACGCTGCCGCCCTTCGGATCGAAGAGATCGAGGTCGGGCGTGGCCGCGGCATCGACGAGCAACGATCCGTCGGCGGGACCGGCGAACGGATCCTCCTGCGACAGCTCGACGAGCTCGAGCGCGTCGGCGACGAAGCGCTGGATGCCGCCCTCGGTGAGGTCACTGGTCGACGTGGTCGCGACCTGCTTGCCCTTCATCACGCGGAGCCCGGCCGAACGGTGGCCGGCCTCCTCCACGAGCTCGGGCTTGTCGATGCGGACGCGCGCGGAGAGCTCGGCGCCCGACCGGAGCATGCACTCGGCGACGGTCACGCCGCCCTTGGTCGCCATGGCAACGATGCGATCGCCAAGGTCGAGCAGCTCGGTCAGCTCGCTGTCTGCGCGTGCGGTCATTGTCGCACGAGCCTAGCACGCTCGCTCGGACGGCCGATGACTGCAATAATGTCTCAGCCTTGGCACCGAAGGTCCCCTCCATCAAGGGACTCGTCTTCCGCGAGTTCGTCCGCTGGTACGAGCAGTCGCACGGTCGCGACGCGGCGATGCGCGCGTACACGGCGCTGCCCGACGACCTGCGCTTCCATCTGCAGCCCGACCTCGAGGCGTTCGGCCTCGTGGCGAGCACCTGGTATCCGTGCGAGCTCGCCGGCGCGATGCTGCAGGAGGTGACGCTCGGCGTGCCCCCGCTGCGCCGCGCCGAGATGCTGCGGAGCGGCGTGCAGCACGCGCTCGGCGTCACGCTGACCGGCGTCTACAAGATGCTGTTCGACACGCTCATCACCCCGGAGCGGCACGCCAAGTACGCGCAGAAGATCTGGAGCCAGTATTACAACACCGGCGTCGTGACCGGCGCGATGGAGGGCGAGATGCGCTCGTCCCAGCTCGTCACCGACTGGACCGGTCATCATCCGATGCTCTGCGAGCTGTCCATCTCGTCCCTCGCCGTCTTCCACGAGGCGATGGGCTGCAAGAACGTGCGCGTGCGCCGGACCTCGTGCGTGCTCGACGCGGCGCTCTCGGCCCGCCATGCCGAGCGCCTCAACGCCGAGAAGCGTCACCCGTCGACGAAGCTCTCGGCCGCTGCGCCCGCACGAACGGCGCCCGAGTCCTCGTCACGCATGGTCGCCGCCCCGCCGCCTTCGTCCTCGGGCTCGCTCGTGCCCGCCTGCCGGTTTCTCATCCAGTGGGACGGCCGAGGCTGATCCGGCGGCGCCGGGCGAGCAGCGGAAAGAGCGTGCCGTCGTAGAGGCGACGCAGCGTGCGCGGCGTCACCGAGGGAACCGGCGCGCCGTTCTCCACCTTGGTCGCGTCGGCGGCGAGGCAGAAGAACAGCTGCACCTCGCGGCCCGAGAACCAGCTGCCGAGCGCGCCCGCGACCTTGCCCATCGCAGCCCGGCGGTTGCCGCGGGCCAGGATCAGCGCGCGCATCTCCCGGGCGGTCAGCGATCCCTCGCGGCCGGCCTCCACGAGGAGGTCGTACGCGGCCTCGTCCACCGCGCCGTCGTCGCCGAACGTGCCGCTGTCGAACGGATGCTTTCCCTTGGCGATGCGCGCGACGGCGATGCGGAAGCTCACCTTGCCCTGCGTGAGGTACCCGAGGAAGCCGTTGATGATCGGCGTCAGCCACAGGCGGTGCCAGACCGGGATGCCGAGGCGGAGGAGGCCGCGCCACGTCTGCCCGATCGTCACCTCGCCCGTGTGCTCGGGATCGAAGAACGCCACGTGCCGCTCGAGCGCCGACATCCCCCGCAAGGCGGTTGCACTCTGCATACGGGGCAGAGAGTATTCCTTTCGTGGTCGTTCGGCAGCACGCGCTCACGGTCGTCGGCCGGATTCGCAACGGCGCCGAGCCCGGCCTCCGCGCCATCTTGCGGGACCAGGCCGCCTCCCACGACCTCCTGAATGCCTTCGAGCGGCTCGTTCCGACGCTGCACTTCGGGCGGTTCGTCATCGTCGCCAGCGCGCCCGGTGACGCCCTCTCGCGACCCGCGCGGCTCGTCTTCGAGAGCAACTACGACGGCGACGACCTCGCGCTCCACCTCGCCCAGCTCGCGTCCGCGATGACCTCCGGCGCCGGCTGGGAAGAGGCGATCTTCGGCGCGTGGGACGGCTACGAGAAGGGCGGCCTCCCCGACTTCGTCGCGCGCCATGCCGTCCCGGCGTCGACGTACTACCTCGGACATCCCGGCCTGCCCGTCGCGCGCATCCGCAAGGACGAGCAGCTGCGGCTCCGCCTCGGCGAGCTCCTCGACGCCGAGCACGAGGCCCATCGCGTGAAGGGCACCCGGCCCGCCGAGCTCCGCACGCGGCTCCTCGCAGCGCTCGCCAGAGATGACGAGGCGGCGAGCTACGAGCTCGGTCCGTTCGACCGCGGCACGCCGCGCTCGGCCTCGCTCGCCAAGCTGCGCTTCGCCCTCGTGCTGGCGCCGCCGGTGCTCCTCGCCCTCACCACGGTCCTGTGGCTTCGGCTCGTCGTCGAGCCGCGCGAGCAGAAGGCCGAGGCGGGCCGCATGCTCATCACCGAGGACGATCCGATCCTCCAGCGCATCGCGCTCCTCGAGGACGCCGCCTCGCAGAACGGGCTCACCCACTACGTGGCGCTCCGGCCGGGGCCGTACCGGCGGACCCTCATGAAGCTGGTGCTCTTCGGCGTGGAGCTGGCGCGGCAATTCCTCGCGTACGAGGGGACGCTCGGCGGCATCAGCACCATCCACTTCGCGCGCTGGATCATGCTCCCCGACGACTCGGTGCTCTTCTTCAGCAACTACGACGGGAGCTGGGAGTCCTATCTCGGGGACTTCGTCGACAAGGCGCACCTCTATCTCAGCGCGGTGTGGTCGAGCACGCGCTGGTTCCCGAAGACGGCGTTCCTCGCCTTCGGCGGAGCGCAGCGCGAGGCGGACTTCAAGCAGTGGACGCGCACGTGCCAGCTCGAGAACCAGCTCTGGTACTCGGCCTACCGCAACCTGTCGGTCGCCGAGGTGCACCGCAACGCGCAGCTGCGCGAGGGCGCGGTCGGAGCGATGAACGACGACGAGGCGCGCGCCTGGCTCGCCAGGATCTGAGGGCCATGACGAAGCTCGATCTCGACGACATCCAGGGCCTCGTGCTCTTCGGCCACGGGCACCTGCCACACGCGCGGTACCTGCACGTGAGCTTCGGGCTTGGCAGCGAGCCCCGCGCGTGGCTCCGCGGCCTGCGCGGCGAGGTGAACAGCGCCCGTCGCAAGCAGCTGCATCCGGGACGCCGCGTGCAGGTGGCGCTCACCGTGGCGGGGCTCGCGGCGCTCGGCCTGAGCGCCGCCGAGCTCGCGACCTTCCCCCGTGAGCTCGTCGAGGGCATGGCCGGGCCGGCGCGCGCCCGCGTGCTCGGCGACGCGCCCGCGGACTGGGATTTCGGCGGACCGTGCGACGCGCAGCCGATCCACGCGCTGGTCCTCCTCTTCGCGCTCACCGCCGAGGTGCTCGACGAGCTCGGCGCGCGCCTCGTCGCCGATCTCGCGGAGCACGGCGGCGCGGTCGTCCACGTCGACCAGGTGCATTCGCGCCGTCCCGAGCGCGAGCCCTTCGGCTTCCGTGATGGCCTCGCGCAGCCGCACGTCGAAGGAAGCCCGCGCACGCCGAAGGAGTCCGACGAGTGCCTCCCGGCCGGCGAGTTCGTGCTCGGCTACCCGAACGACTACGCGGAGCTGCCGCCTTCGCCGGCCATCGGCAGCGACGCGTACGACCTCGGCAAGAACGGGTCGTACCTCGTCTACCGGAAGCTGCAGCAGGACACCGCCGGCTTCTGGCGATGGATGCTCGAGCACGCGGAGCCGAGGAACGATCGCGCGGCCGCGATCAAGCTGGCGGCGCGCATCATCGGCCGGTGGCCGAGCGGCGCTCCCCTCGCGCGCTATCCCGACCACGACCCCGGCGCCAAGGGAGCGACGAACGAGTTCTCCTTCGACGGCGACGACCCGTCGGGACATCGCTGCCCGTTCGGCGCTCACATCCGGCGCGCGAATCCGCGCGACATGCTGAAGCCTGGCCCCGCCGAGTCGACGAAGGCGGTGCGTCGTCACCGCCTCCTCCGCCGCGGGCGTCCGTACGGGCCGCCTCCCCAGCCGACGCCCGAGGAGGCGGCCCACGAGGTCGACCCGCCGGCGCGCGGGCTCGTGTTCATCGCGCTCAACGCGAGCTTCCGCCGGCAGTTCGAGTTCGTCCAGCAGACCTGGGCGAACAACCCGAAGTTCGCCGGCCTCTCCGACGAGCGCGACCCGCTCATCGGCGACTGCCCCGCCGCCGGCCAGCACTTCTCGATCCAGGCCGAGCCGGCGAGGCAGCGCGTGAGCGGGCTTCCCACGTTCGTGAAAATGCTGGGTGGCGCGTACTTCTTCGTGCCCGGGCTGCGCGCGCTCGAACGTCTCGCGCGGTGAGCGCCGTTCAGAAGCCGGGTGCGCTCATGGCGAGGCACTTCTCGCCGTGCTTGATGCCTTCGCGCCGGAAGTACGTCTCGCTCTGCTCGACGAGCTCGCGGCCGTAGGCGCCGCCCGTCAGTTCGCCCTTGCGGTGCCTCGCGCACGCCGCCAGGTAGCCGAGGTCGGCGAGCTCGAGGCGCGGGATCGCGGCGTCGAGCGCCTCGAGCGCGTCGCCCTTGTCGCCGCGCACCGCGGCAGCTCCCGCGCGCAGCAGGTCGCCGAGCGCGGGCGCGTAACGAAGGTTCTCCTTCGCGAGCTCCTTCGCCCAGCGATCGCAGGAGCGGAGCGCCTCGCGCCGGTCGACGCCGGCCGACGCGGCCGCGAGCGCCGAGAGGCCGACCTCGTACGTGGTGAACACGCGCACCATCGCCGAGCGCCACATCATCGATTTCTCGAGCGTCGGCAGCGAGGCCCCGACGCGCCGCCAGGCCCCCGGGCCATCGCCGCGATAGCGGTCCACCGAGCACACCCCGATGAACCCGCCCCAGTGACCGGCGCTCCACCCGCTCACGTCGTACGAGCCGAACGACCCGGCGACCTCGGCCGCACTGCTCACGTCGTCGTCGATGATGTGCGAGATGCTCGTCGGGTACACGAGGTGGCTCATCGCGAAGAGGTCCTCGCGGCCACGCGCGTCGGCCATGAACGCCGGGAGTCGCCGCGCCGCCTCGCGGAGCTGCCCGCTCAGGATGAGCACGTTGCAGGTCCAGCTCTGCGTGTTCGACAGCTCCCAGGACACGGCGCGGCAGCTCTCGCGCAGCACGCGGTCGGCCCGTTCGAGGTCGGAGCGCGCGCTGCGCCACTCGCCGAGGAAGAAGTGCACCGTGCCGGCGGCGAGCAGCGCGAGCGCCCGTGGACGCGGCTCCTCGATCTCGCGGGCGATGCGCTCGGCGGCGCGCACGAGATCCTCGGCCCTCCCGCGGCCCGGCTCGCCGCGCACCGCCGAGTTGCCGGCGGCGAGGGCGAGCGCGCGGCACAGGCGAACCGGCTCGCCGGCCTCGAGCGCCAGCAGCAGACCACGCGCCGCGTAGTCCGCCCCGCGGAGCGGGTCGCTGAGCGAGAGGCCGGTCGCCGCGGAGAACGCGACGTCGATGCGCGCGAGATCGGGGCTCCGCATCGATCGCGGACCACGCAGGCGCTGGCGGAGGGGCGCGACCCGGAGCTTCGTCTCGTGCCAGAGGAGCGACGTGAGGGCGCGCTCGTTGGACTTCGGGTAGGCGAGGTCGACCTCCTCGAGGACGGTGCGCAGAACGGCCAGCCCGCGCGCGTCGCGTCCGCTCTTCAGGTAGTCCTCGGCCGCCAGGCGCCGCAGCTCGAGGCTGTCGCCGGCCGAGGCGTGGGCCGCGCCGGCGAGGTAGGCGTCGGCGGCGTCGCCGAGGCGCTCGGCGTTGGCGAGCGCATCCCCGAGGGCGCGATGGAGAACGTCGAGCGGTCCCGCGCGGAGGCGGATGGCCTCGCGGTAGAGCGCCGCCGCGCGCAGGAACGCGAGCGAGTGCGCGGCGGCCTCGGCAGCCGCGAGCACGACGCCGCGCGCGCTCTCGTCGTCGTCGGCCGCCACGTAGTGCGAGAAGACCGCGTCGGCGTCGAAGGTCGGAAGCTCGGCGGCGAGCGCGCGGGCGATGCTGACGTGCCGCGCCTTGCGGCGGACGTCGCCGAGGCTGTGGGCGACCGTCTCGCGCACGCGATCGTGGGCGGTCTCGATGTCGTCGTCGTCGGCGAGCCCGCGCGTCACGACGAGCCGCGCGCCGCGCAAGGCGAGCGCCGGCACCCAAAGGTTCGAGCCGAGCGCCGTCGCCCGCGCCGCGACGCGCTGCGAGAGCGGGCCGCCCGCGACGCTCAGGGTCTCGAGGAGATCGCGCGCGTCGGGCGGCAGGCGTGAGACGCGATCGAGGATGACCTGCTCAAGCGAGATCCCGGACACGTCGCGCTCGTCGCCGAAGCGCTCGTTCGCGTAGCGCGCGAGCTCGGCGAGGAAGAGCGGGTTGCCGCCCGCCTCCGCGGTGACGAGCGCCACCACCCCGGGGTCCTTCGAATCGACCAGGGTGCGCGCGAGCTCTCCGGCCTCGGCCGGGGCGAGCTCGCCGACGTCCACCTCGCGGAACGTGCAGCCGTCGCCGAGCCTCGCGATGCTCGCGCGCAGCTCGCCGAGCGCCGCCGACGACGCGGAGAGCTCGCTGCGATACGAGAGCGTGACCATCCACGAGAGCGATGGCGGCGCGAAGAGCGCCTCGAGGAGCTGCACGCTGTCGCCGTCGCACCACTGGAGATCGTCGATGTGGAGGACGAACCGGTACTCGCGGGCGATGTTGGTGAGCAGCTCGCGGAGCGCCGCGAACGCCCGGCGTCGCAGCTCGTGGGGCGGCGCGCGATCGAGCTCGGCGTCGACGACCTTCCCTCCCCGCTGCAGATCGCCGAGCACCGGGAACAGGCGGGCGAGGGCGTCGAGATCGCCCGGGAGGAGCGTCGCCACGTCGTTCTCGGGGAGGCGCGAGAGCCAGTGCCGGAGCTCGTCGACCACCGGATCGATGGCCTTGAAGGGCACGGTCTCGCGCTCGTAGCAGCGGCCGGCCAGCACGAGCGCGTCCTGCTTGGCGGCGAGCTCGGTGAGGAAGCGCGAGGCGAGCGCGCTCTTGCCCATGCCGGAGCGGCCGTGGAGCATGACGATGACGAGGCCGTGGGCGCTCGCCTCGAACGCCGACCGGAGCTGCTCGAGCTGGGGACGCCGGCCGACGAACGAGGCCTCGCTCGGCGAGGTGATGATGCTCGGGCGCCCACCCTCGAGCCGCGCGAGCACCTGCTCACCGGTCGGACGCTTGCGCGGGTCGGGGACCATCAGGTCCATCGCGAGCTTCGCGAGGTCCTCCGAGACGCCTTCGACGTACGCCGACGGCGGGAGCGGCTGCCCCTGCTGCTTGGCGAACAGGATCGAGGGCGGCGAGCCGTCGAACGGAAGCCGGCCGGTGAGCGCCTCGTAGAGGACGACCCCCACCGCGTACCAGTCGGTCGCCGGCGTCGCGCGCGTGAAAGAGGCCTGCTCCGGCGCCATGTACGCGGGCGTACCCGAGAGCGAATCATCGATGCCGTGCGTGCCGCGGTCGGCGAAGTCGGCCGCCACGCCGAAGTCGAGGAGCACCACCCGACCGTCCGACGCGACGAGGACGTTGGGCGGCTTCACGTCGCGATGGAGCTTGCCCGCGGTGTGGATCGCCATGAGCCCGAGGCCGAGCTGGCGGAACGCAGCGCGGAGCCGCGCCTCGTCGCGCACGCCGACCTCGCCCCCGGCGAGCGGAAGGGAGAGCGGCGGATCGAAGTCGGGGAGCGAATCGAGGGGCGGCGGGGGCTTCAGGGAATTGAAGTACGAGGGTCCCGCGGCGATCGTCGGGTGGAGGCTGACCCCGACCTCGGGCCCGAGCAACGGCGCCGGGGGTGGCTGCGTGAGGGAGGATTGCACCCACGTCAGGAGGTCGACGCCATCGACCAGCTCCATCGTGAAGAACCAGTGCTCCCCCTCGCTGAAGAGCTCGTAGAGCTGCACGACGTTGGGGTGGCTGATGTCGGCGAGCGAGCGGAACTCCCGCTTGAACCGCAGAAGTGCGTCGGGATCGAGGTGCGCCATCGTCTTGAGCGCGACCGTCTCGCCGCGCTCCACGTCGCGCGCGCGATACACGACGCCCATGCCGCCCGTGCCCAGGCGGCCCTTGATCTCGAATCGCTTGGTCCCGCGGAAACCCTCCAACGCTTCCTCGTTCCAGCCGCCCGCGTCGAACGGAGCGCGAGGCTATCCCAAAGGCAGCGAGGCCTCACGTACAATGGACGGCATGAGCATCGACGCGATGCGCGGCCTCGTCGACGTGCTGCCGGGCGCTGCCTGCGTGCATCGCGACGGCCTCGTCGTGCATGCCAACCGCGCGTTCGCGCTCGTGGTCGGCCACGTCGAGGAGAGCGATCTCGTCGGCGTCCCCATCGCGTCGCTGCTCGTCGAATCGGACCGCCCCATCTTCGAGGCGCGCCGCCGCGGCATCAGCGAGGGGAACCCGAACGCGCCGGCCATCACCCTCGGCTGGCGCGGGCGCGACGGGAGCATCGTGCCGATGCCGACCGCTGCGGCGCGGGTGATGGTCGACGGCGCGCCCGCGATCGTGGAGCTCGGGAGCGATCCCAGCGACTCGGTCGTCAGCGCGCGCCTCGCCACCTCGGAGCGGCTCGCGTCGGTCGGCACCCTCGCCGCCGGCGTCGCGCACGAGATCAACAATCCCCTCACCTTCGTGCTCGCGAACCTCGACTACATCCGCGAGCAGCTCCTCGTGCATCGCGCGAAGCTGTCCGAGGCGGCGTTCGCGGACCTCGACGATCTCGCCGCGGAGGCGAAGAGCGGCGCCGAGCGGGTCGCCCGGACGGTGCGCAGCCTGGGCGTCTTCTCGCGCATCGACGAGGACAAGCGCGTTGCCGTCGACCTGCTGCCCATCATGGAGGCGGCGCTCGCGCTCGCCTCGAACGAGATCCGCCACCGCGCGCGCGTCGTGAAGATCTACCGGCCGCTGCCGCTCGTCGTCGCGGACGAGGCCCGCCTCACGCAGGTGTTCTTCAGCCTCCTCATCAATGCCGCGCAGGCGATTCCCGACGGGCACGCCGACGAGAACCAGATCGACGTCAAGACGTGGACCGAGCCGGGCAAGGCGGTCGTCGAGATCAGGGACAGCGGCGGAGGGATCCGTCCCGAGCACCTTTCACGGATCTTCGATCCGTTCTTCACGACGAAGCGCCAGAGCCTGGGGAGCGGCCTCGGCCTCGCCATCTGTCACGGCACGGTGCAGGGGCTCGGGGGCGAGATCGTGGTCGAGAGCACCGCCGGGCTCGGCGCGACGTTCCGCGTGTACCTGCCCGCGGCGCCGGCCGTCCCCGTCGACCGCTCGCGGAACCTTCGCGTGTCCACCGGCCGCGGGCGCAGCGGCAAGATCATCGTCATCGACGACGACGCCGCGGTGGGCGCGGCGATCCGCCGAGCGCTCGGGCGCCGCCATGACGTCATCACCACCACGAACGCGCACGAGGCACTGGAGCGCGTCAGGAACGGCGAGCTCTTCGATCTGATCCTCTGCGACCTCATGATGCCGCTCATGTCTGGAATGGAGCTGCATGCCGCCCTCCTCGCCGAGGCGCCCGAGCAGGCGGCCCGCATGGTGTTCGTGACGGGCGGCGCGTTCACGGTGAGCGCGCGCGAGTTCCTCGACCGCATCCCGAACGAGCGCTTCGACAAGCCCTTCGACGCCTCGCGCCTGCGTCTGCTCGCGAAGACCATGGTCGACGAGCACCCGCGTGCCGGTGACTCGGTGGCGCCGGGGCGCAGCTAGAGCGCCGCGAGGAACTCGGCGATCTGCGGGAGCGGCAGCACCTTGTCGGCGAGCCCGGCGCGGACCGCCGATCCCGGCATGCCGTACACGACGGCGGTCTCCTGCGACTCGGCGATGACGGTGCCGCCCGCGTCGCGGATGGCTCGGGCGCCCTCGACCCCGTCGTCGCCCATGCCGGTGAGGATGACGCCGACCGCGCGCGGGCCGACCGCCGCGGCCACGCTCTTCAGCAGGCGATCGGCGCTCGGGACGTAGCGGTCCTCGGAGCGCGGCGCGCCCACCGTGACGCGCAGCTCGACCCCGTTCGGGTGGACTTCCATGCACTGACGGCCCGGACACACGAAGCCGGTGAGCTTGCCGAGCCGGTCGCCGTCGACGGCCTCGCTCGTGCGGACCGAGCCGCGCTTGTCGAGGCGCTCGGCGAACGTGCGCGTGAACTTGTCGGGCATGTGCTGGGCGACCACGATCCCCGCGGTGCTCGTCAGCGGCACCTTCCCGAAGATCTCGAGCAGCGCCGAAGGGCCGCCCGTCGAGCTGGCGATCGCCACGACGTGCTTCGGGAGGATGTACGGCGCCGCGGCGCGCATCGCCATCGAGTCGGGGAACGCCGGCCGACCGTCCGCGGTGAAGCTCCCGCTCACCTGCCGGCGGGACGCGGGCGCGGTGGCCGTGAAGCTCGCGCGCAGCTGGCGAACGAGGAGCACCTTCTCGAGGATCTGGTCGCGCAGGTCGGTGGCGTCGGGAGAGATCTGGGCGGTCGGCTTGGCGACGAAGTCGAGCGCCCCGAGCTCGAGCGCCTTGAAGACGTTCTCCTTCTGCGAGTACGACGAGACGACGATCACCGGGGTCGCCTGGCGCGACATGAGGATGCGCAGGAACGTGAAGCCGTCCATGCGCGGCATCTCGAGGTCGAGCGTGATCACGTCCGGCTTCAGCAGCGTCGCGAGGCGCAGCGCCTCCTCGCCGTCCGCCGCCTTGCCGACCACCTCGACCTCGTTCGGATACCCCGCGAACACGTCGGCGATGTTCCGGCGGTTGTACGCCGAGTCGTCGACCACGAGCAGCCGGATGGGAGGTTTCTGGGACATGAGCGGGCGGGTACGGAGAGCGTCAGGTGCCGCCGAGCACCGGCTTCCGGTACACGAGGTCCTCCTTCAAGTGTAACAGCTCGAAGGCGGTCGAGACATTCAAGAGCGACTCGGAGTGGCCCAGCAGGAGCACGCCGCCGCCGACCAGGCGCTCGTGGAACATGTCGATGACGCGCCGCCGGTTCGCGGCGTCGAAGTAGATGAGCACGTTGCGACAAAAGATGACGTCGCAGCGGCCGACGAGATGCGTGCGCTCCTCGTCGAGCAGGTTCATCTGGCCGAAGTGACAGAGCGCGCGCACCTCGGGGGCGACGCCGAGCAGCTCCGGGCCGCCGGGCTCGCGCTGCGAGGGCGCGACGAACCACGTGCGCTTCGCCTCGTCGGTGGTCGAGCGGAAGGAGGTCGGTCCGTAGAGGCCGCGGCGCGCCGCGCTGATGCACTTCTTCGACAGGTCGGAGCCGTAGACGCGGACCTCCCACCCGTCGAAGAGGCCGCTCTCGAGCACGAGCATCGCGATCGTGTAGACCTCCTCGCCGGTCGAGCAGCCGGCGCTCCACAGCTGGAGACGGCGACGTGCCTTGAGGCGCTCGGCGAGCATCGGCAGGAGCTCGTTCTTGAAGGCGCGGAGCTGGTAGTCCTCGCGGAAGAAGTACGTCTCGTGCGTCGTGAGGAGCTCGGAGGCCTCGTCCCACTCCTCGCGCGCGAGCGGGCTGTACTTGAGGAGCTGGTAGTAGTCGCCGTACGAGGTGATGCCGCGGACGGTGAGGCGCTCACGGAGACGCCGCTCGAGCGATTGCCGCGAGTCCGGCCCGAACCAGATGCCGAGCCGCTCGCTGACGAGGTCACGGATCAAGCGGTACTCGTCGGCGCGAAGGACGGCCTCCCCGCCCGTGCCCCCGAACCGGCGACGCATCACGCGGGCTCCTCGTCGCCACTTCCCCGACGGACCGAGAGCGCGGCCATGATGGAGTCGCGGACCTCGGCGCTCCGCTCGCGGTCGAGCCGGGCGCGCAGGAGGCCCTCGGCCTCGCTCCCGCCCTCGTGACCGAGCAGCTCGGCGGCATAGCGCCGGACGGAGACCGCCTCGTGCTCGAGGGCGCGCGCGAGCGAGGCGAGGGCGCGCTCGTCGCCGGTGTTCGCGAGCTGGGCCAGCGCGAGCTTCGCGACCTCGTGATCGGGATGGTCGGACGCGCCCATCAGCGCCTCGACCCGCCCCTCGACCGGGATCCCGCCGACGACCTCGACCGCCGCCGCGGCGACCGCCGGCTCCGTGGACCGGAGCAGCGGACGAGCCGCCGCGAAGGCGCGCTCCGGATCGGCGTCCTTCAGCGCGCGGAGGACGGCGCCGAGGCGCGTCGGGTCGCGCGTCGTCGCGGCGAGGAGGGCCAGCTGCTCGCCGCGGCCGAGGCGACCGAGCGCCCGGATCGCCGCGCTCGCCACCACCGGCTCCTCGTCGGCGAGCGAGAAGGTCACCGCCGCGGCGGCATCGTCACCGCCGAGCGCAGCCAGGGCCTCGATGGCGGAGCGGCGCACCGCGGCCTCGCGATGGGTCAGCGCGCTCGCGAGAAACGTCGCGTCGGCAGGCTCGGCGCGCCCGGCCCGGGCAAGCGCCTCGAGAAGGGTGGTCGCGCCGAGCGCCGCCTCGCTGCGAGGGTCGATGCCCCTCGTCGCCTGGCGAGCTGGCCCCGGATGGCGCGACGCGACCGCGAGGAGCGCAGCCTGCCCGGCGACCGCGACCTTCGGATCCGCCGCACGGACGTGAAGCGTGATCGCCGCGAGGTCGGCGCCGGTGCCGACGATGGCGAGGCTCTTCAGCGCCGGCGCGACCACGTCCGGAGAAGGGTCGCCGAGCGCCCCACGCATCGCCGCGAGCGACGGCGGCTCGTCCGAGGCGAGCTGCGGAAGCATCGAGATCGTGGCGCCGCGCAGCGAGGGCGCGCCCGACAGCCCCGCGACGAGCAGCGGCTCGACCGCTTCGTGGCCGAAGAGGCGGAGGGCGGCCTCGGCGCGGTCGGCCACGTGGTCGTCGGAGAGCGCGTCGGCGATGAGCGCCACGTCGTCGGGATCGCGCACGAGGCCGAGGGCGAGGACCGCCGCTCCGCGTCCATCGTCGTCGGACGTCTCCTCGTCGTCGTCACGCGCGGCCAGCGAGCGCAGGCGCGCGTGGGCGGGCGCCGAGGCCCGCAGCGTCTTCGCCGCCACGTCGAGCAGCTCGGGGTCGTCCCACGCCTCCTCGATGCTGCGCCCGAGCGCGATGGTGGCGGTGAGCGCGTGCGTGGGGCTCGGGTCGGCGCACGCCTCGGCGAGCGCACGGACCGCGCGGGGCGTGATGTTGCCGCCGGCCGCCGCGAGGGCGGGACGGCGGAGGAGCGGGTCCAAGAGGAGCGGCTCGAGAGCGTTCCACGGGATGGCCGCATCCAGGCTACGCAGCGACTCGAGCGCGGCGAGACGCGCCGGCGGCGAGCTGTCCGCGAGGACCTTGGTGAGCGAGATCTCGGCGAGCTCACGCGCCTCGTCGCCGGCGAGCCCGGCGCGCCCAAGCCCTTCGGCGGCCGCGACGACGACGTTGGCATCCGGGTCATCGAGGCTCCTCACGAGCGCACGGATTCCGGGGAGCGTGGGGGCGCCGGCCAGCATCTCGATCGCGAGCTTGCGACCGTCGGCATCGAGCCGTGACAGCGCGTCGATCGCGCCGGGCACCGCGTCGGGGCCGATCGCCACGAGGGCGTCGACCGCGGCGTTGCGGAGGCCGATGTCCTCACGCTCTCCGAGCGCCCGCGCCACGGCGAAGACGACGGCGGTGCGGGGCTCGATGCGCGGGGCGGCGGCGCCGGCCTCCTTGCGGACGCGCCAGTCGGCGTCGGCGAGGGCCACCATGAGGAGCTCGCATGACTCGGGCGCGGGCAGCTGCGGGATCTCCTGCGTCGCGAGGCGACGCACCTCGGGCTCCGGGTCGGCGAGCCTCGCCCGCACGCTGGCCACGCGGTCGCTCACGGCAGCCCGAAGCGCGGCGTGGCGTCGGGGGCCGATGAGCCGGTCACGCTCGCCACCGCGTCGGCCAGCGCGCCGTACGCGCGCACGTCGAGCACGAACACGAGCCCGTTCTCGTAGCGCGCGACCCCCTCGATGCCGCGGAGGTCGTCGCCGCTCCCGAGCTGGGGCGCGGGCTTGATGTTCTCGCCGCCGGTACCGAACACGTCGGTGACCGAGTCGACGACGAGCGCCACGATGCGCCCCGGCACCCGGGCGGCGGTCGGCTCGTGCGCTGCGCTGCGTGCGCGGGGGGTCACGTCGACGATGATCCACTTGTTCTTGCGCGTGCTGGTGCCAGGCCCGAGGCCGAAGCGCTGGCGCAGATCGATGATCGGCACGACCTCCCCGCGGAAGGAGGCGACCCCGCGCACCTCCGCGGGCGCCCGCGGGAGCGCGACGACGTCGAGCGGGTTCACGATCTCGCGCACCGCCTCGATACGCACCGCATACGCGACGTCACCGACGAGGAAGCCGACGAGGTTCTTCGTAGGGTCGTGGCGCTGCCTGGGCATGGTGCGAGCGGGCTCCGGGAGATCAATCGGTGAAGAGCGGCGTGAGGTCGAGGAGGAGGAGCACGGCATCGGCCCCGGCCGGACGCCCGATGCCGACGACGTGCGGCGGCTGGTCGGTGCCGAGCACGTGCGGCGGCTCGATCTCCGACTCGGCGAGGCGGTACACCTCGAGCACCTCGTCGACGAGCAGCCCGATGAGCTCCGCGCCGTCGACGAGCAGGATGCGGCTCTTGCGGTCCATCGTGAAGGAGCGCGCGAGCCGGAAGCGCCGCTTCAGATCGACCACCGTGACGAGGCGGCCGCGGACGCTCATCACGCCTACCACCTCGGGATCGGCGCGTGGCACCTCGGTGATCGGCAGCGGCTTCAGGATCTCGACGATGCTGCCGATCTGGATGGCGTACGCCTCCGTCCCCAGCATGAACGCGAGGTACTCGGCGCGCTTGCCGAGCTCGTCGGCGCGCTGCAGCGCCGAGCGGCCTTCGCCGCGACGGGTCGAGAGCGCCTTCAGAACGCACCTCCTTCGCCGAGCGCCTTCACGCCCCGGTGAGCGTCCAGCGCGGAGCCCGCGAGCCGCGTCTCGGGGCTGGCGAGCACCTCGTTGATGAGCGCCGCCGCGTCGAGCACGAGGCCGACGCGCTGATCCCCGAGCTCGGTCGCCCCGGCCAGGCCGCGCGCCTTGCGCAGCGATTTGCCGAGCGCCTTGATGACGATGTCCTGCTGGCCGACCAGCTTGTCGACGATGAAGCCGACGCGCCGTTCGGCGACGCTCGCCACGATGCAGTAGCTCTTCGGCCGCTTGCCGGGACGCACCTCGGGCGGCCGCGGCGTCTTCGCGGCCTCGTTGATCCAGACGCCGGGCCGGTACCCCTCGAGCTCGAACAGGCGCGCGAGACGCACGATCGGGAGCGTGGCCCCGCGCTGGGTCATGACCTCGCGGCCCTCGAAGGTCCTGATCATCGAGTCGTCGAAGACGATCGCCTCCTCGACGCTCGCGAGCGGCATGCAGAACGTGCGGCCCGCCACCTCGAGCATCAGCACGCTGATGATGGCGAGCGTGATGGGCAGCGTGATCGTCATCTTCGTGCCGATGCCGACCTCGCTCGAGATGTCGACGACGCCGCCCAGCTTGCTGATGTTCGTCTTGACGATGTCCATGCCGACGCCGCGGCCGGAGAGCGCCGTCACGTCGTCGCGCGTCGTGAAGCCCGCCTGGAAGACCAGCGCGAGGATCTCCTTGTGGCTCATCTCGCGGGCCTCGGGCTCGCTGACCAGCCCGCGCCGCAGCGCCGCCTGCACGATCACGCGCGGGTCCATGCCCTTGCCGTCGTCCTCGATCTCGAGGACCACGTGGTTGCCCTTCTGGAACGCATTGAGCGCGATGGTGCCGACCGGCGGCTTGCCGACGCGCATGCGCTCCTCCTTGTCCTCGATGCCATGGTCGATGGCATTCCGGATCATGTGCATCAGCGGATCGGAGAGCTCCTCGACGATGAGCTTGTCGATCTCCGTCTCGGCGCCGGCGATGACGAGGTTCACCTGCTTGTCGTGCTCGCGCGAGATCTGCCGCACGATGCGCGCGAGCTTGTCGAAGACCTGGCCCAGCGGGACCATGCGAACCTCGAGGATGCCGTTCTGCATCTGCGCGAGGTGACGCTCGAACGAGCGATGCAGGCGATGGAGGTCCGGCGAGATCTCCTTCAGCGTCGGGTCGAGGCGCACGCGCTCCTCGAGCCGCGCGACCACGCCGCGCACGATCGCGAGCTCGCCGACGATGTTCATCAGGTGATCGAGCTTGCGGATGTCGACGCGGACCGTCTGCGTCACGCTGCGCAGCGTGAGCTCGCGCTGCGGGTCGCGCGCGCCGCTCGGCGTCGTCTGGCCGAACGCGGGCACGCCGCCGGCCTGCGGCATGGCGCCGGGGGCGAAGGTCCCGCCCGGCGGTACCGAGGGGGCTCCGGGCGGCGCGGACGTGCGCGTGACCCCGTTGATCTCGTCGAGCAGCGCCTCGCCGGCCGCGGTGGTCGACGGGTACCGCGACTCCACGACGGACGGCGGCGGGACGCTGCCGAGCGGTGAGGCCCCGCCGTCGCGACGGCGAACCTCCTCGACCGTGATGTTCGGGCCGGCCACCGCGCCGCGCAGGACCGCGATGTTCGCGCGGCTGGCGACGAGGATCTCGAGCTCGACGCTCTCCGCGTCCCCGCCCTCGCCGGTGGGCAGGAACGTGATGATCTCGCCGTGCGGACGGGTCTTCGACTTGAGGTCGTCGAGCGCCGAGTCGATGGTCGAGAGCTGGAAGTGGACGCGGAGGCGGTAGAGGAGGAGCCCCCCCTGCAGGTTCGTGCGGAGCCGGTGCTCCTCGTACTCGGTGAGCACGCCGAGCAGACCCGGATCGAGCTCGTACTGGGCGACGACGCTGCCGCCGCCTCCGCCCTTCTGCTGCGCGACCTGGCCGAGCGACGCGAGCAGGGCCTTCACCTCCTGCGCGGGCTCCGGCGCGTCGCCCTTGGCCGCGGCGAGGATCCGCCCGTACAGCTCGACGGACTGGAAGAGGAGATCGAGCACCTGCGAGGTGAGCTCGATGCGCCCGAGCCGCAGGTCGTCGAGGAGGTTCTCGAGCTCGTGGGAGAGGCCGCTCATCATCGCGGCGCCGAACAGGCCGGAGAGCCCCTTCAGCGTGTGCACCGCGCGGAACACGTCGTTCACGAGCTCGGCGTCGCTGCCGCCGCGTCGGGACACCTCGTCGAGCGCGAGCAGATCGCGGCTGAGGCCGTCGACGATCTCCTGCGCCTCCGAGAAGAACTCCTCGCGGGCCTTTTCGCCGGCGCTCTCGCCGCGCCCGCCGCCGCCGGAGTGCTCAGCCACGGAGGAGCCCCTCGATCGTCGCGCGCAGCTGCTCGGGGGTGAAGGGCTTCGGCACGAAGGCGTCGGCGCCGAGCTTCTTGCCGCGCTCGACGTCGCGCTCGGTGGCCTGCGTGGAGATGATGACGAGCGGCGTCGCCTTGTAGTTCTCGGATCGGCGGATGAAGCTGATGAGCTCGAGCCCGTTCACGTCCGGCATGTTGATGTCGGTGATGACGAGGTCGTACCGGGCGCGCGGCAGCAGCCGCATGGCGTCGAAGCCGCTCTGCGCCTCGGTCACCTCGACGTCGCCGAGCTGCGCGCGGGCCTCCGGATCCTCGAGGATCGCCCGGATCAGCGAGCGCGTGGACGCGGAGTCCTCCACCACGAGAATGCGGCGCACAGGGCGAATCTAACAGCCTCGCGTCTTGCCCGGGAGATTTGGGGCAAGGCTTTCGGTAGACTCGCTGCCGGAAGATGCCGGCCCCGCTCCCGCCGCCCGCCACCGCCGCCGCGCTCGTCATCGGGAACGAGCTCCTCAGCGGGAAGGTCGAAGAGGCGAACGTGCACGTCCTCGCGCGCACGCTCCGCGGCCTCGGCGTCGAGCTGAGGCGCGTCGTCATCATCCTCGACGACATCGAGGAGATCGCCCGCGAGGTGCGCGCGCTCGCGAAGACCCACGACTGGGTGTTCACCTCGGGAGGCGTCGGACCGACGCACGACGACGTGACGGTCGAGGGCGTCGCCCGCGCCTTCGGGGTGGCGGCGGTCGAGCACCCGCTCCTCGCCCAGCAGCTCCGCGACCACTACCGCGAGCGATGCACCCCGGGTCACCTTCGCATGGCGCTCGTCCCCGAGGGCGCCTCGCTCGAGGTGAACGAGGAGATCCGCTGGCCCACCATCCGCTACGAGAACGTGTGGCTCATGCCGGGCGTGCCCGAGATCTTCAAGGCGAAGCTGCCGGTGATCGTCACCGCGATCGGCGGCGGCGCGGGCTTCGTCTCACGCGCGGTGTTCACGAAGATGGACGAGGGCGACCTGAAGCCGCTGCTCGACGCCATCGTCGCGCGCTTTCCCGACGTCGGCGTCGGCTCGTACCCGAAGTGGTCCGACGCGACCTACCGCACCAAGCTCACGTTCGACGGGCGCGACGCCGTCCGCGTCGACGAGGCGAAGGATGCGTTCGTGGCGCTCCTCCCGGTGGGCGAGCCTCAGCGCATCGAGTGAGCTGCCGCTAACGGATCGGCCGCGATCCAGGGCGCCCGCCGCCGCATCCACCGGCGACGGAGAAGCGCGCGGAAGCACGCGGGATCGCTCGTGGCCTACACTGGAACACTTACTGCTCCAGCGGCGACCATGCGTACCCAGTGGCTCGGCGTTCTCGCGGTCCTCGGCCTCTCCTCGGCCTTCGCGTGCTCCTCGCAGCCGGAGGGCGCGGGCGCCACGGCGGACGAGATCGTCGGCGGCGTCGAGGCGAGCGGCGCATCGCTCGACGCCATCGGGACCCTCGGCAACAAGCAGGACGCGGGCTTCCAGTACTTCTGCACGGCGACGCTCATCGCGCCCGACCTCGTGCTCACCGCCAAGCACTGCGCGACCGAGGGCCCGCCGGAGAATCACCGGTACATGGCCGACACGGACGTCTACTTCGCGGTCGGCGCGGATTCGACGAAGCCCCGCGAGACGGTGAAGGCGAAGGCCGTCGTGATCAGCCCGATCAACGAGGGCGGCTTCGTGAAGTACGGCTCGGACGTCGCGCTCTACGTGCTCGAGACGCCGATCACCGACGTGAAGCCCCTGCCGTACGCAACGGCCTCGCTCGGCAAGGACCAGGTCGGCAAGACGCTCACCGCGGTCGGCTACGGCGTCCGGGATCGTGAGAGCAACAGCGGTCAGAGGCGGGCCGGCGCGGTGACGCTGCGCGCGGCATCCGGCTCGCCCATGAAGGCGATGTTCGACACGAAGGATGCGTTCCTCGCCTACCTGACCGAGAAGGAAGGAGCGAGCTACGTCGCCTCCAACCAGTCGTCGCTCGACGAGCTCTGGGACTTCACGCTGCTCGACGGCTACGAGGCCTACGTGGGCCTCGGCACCGACGACGCGCAGCCGTGCAGCGGCGATTCGGGCGGCCCGCTCGTGCGGAAGGGCGCGAACGGCACGCTCGAGGTGGTGGCCGTGGTGAGCGGGTCGTTCAAGGGAGACACGTATCGCTGCAGCCTGCTCGGCGAGGCGTACGCGACCTTCGGCCCGAAGGTGCAGGAGCTGATCCGCGACACGAAGGCCTGCAAGGGCGTCAGCATCGAGGGATCGTGCGACGGCACCACCGCGGTGCGCTGCGTGAGCGACGCCGAGGGTCCGCAGAAGGTGACGAAGACCGACTGCAGCCTGATCAACCAGGTGTGCAAGGTGGACGGCGCCGGCAAGGCGGCGTGCGTCGATGACGACGCGCCGGCGAACGACGGCCGTGTCGAAGGCGGCAGCAGCGACGGTGGCCAGGCCGACGCCGGCGCGGGCGACGGCGGCTGAGGACCTAGCGCACGCCGAAGGGCCGCAGGAACCGGAACGCCTCGTCGAGGAGCAACGGGACGGACGCGCCGAGCTCGTGCCCGTCCTCGAGCTCGACGAGGCGCACGTGCCGCTTGCCGCGCGCCCACTCGCGCGACTGCGCGACGGGGACGATCTCGTCCTTCGTCCCGTGCAGCACCAGCGTGGGTACGCGCACGTCGGGGAAGCCGACGTCGATGCGCGAGAGCTCGTCGACGAAGCCGTGCTCGATGCGCGCCTTCGTCCCGGTCGCCCAGTCGTCGACCTCGAGCGTCCCGTCGTGCATCCAGCGCGCCCATCCCTCTTCCCCGAGCCGGCCGCGCCAGCCCTGCGCCAGCTGGAACGCGGGCGCCATGGCGATCACCGCGCACACGCGCGGGTCCTCCTCGGCGACGCGGCACGCGGTGAGGCCGCCGAGGCTCGAGCCCACGAGCACCGCACGCGCGGCGGAGCCCGCGCCGATCGCCTCGCGCACGCGCGCCTTGATCGCCGAGAAGCGGAGGCCCTCGAACGAGGGGACGCGGAGGTCCAGCACGTCGAAGGCGATCCCGTGCTCGCGGCCCCACGCCTCGAATGCGCGCGCCTTGCCGGACTGCGGGCTCGAAGCGAAGCCGTGCAGGTAGAGGAAGGTCGGTCCCGTCATCGCTTGTCTCCTTCGCTCCCGAGCAGCGGCGTCCGCTGCACGCGAACCTCGCGCCGCAGCCCTCCGCGGTCCACGCGCACCGTCATCACCGACCCGACGTCGCCGCGGACGGCACGCCGCACGTCGTCCTGGCTCATCTGCGCGACGGGCTTGCCGTCGATCGCGAGGATCTCGTCGTCGAGCTCGAGGCCGGCGCGGTCCGCGCCCTGACCCGGAGGGATCGATCGCACGAAGAGGCGCCCCTCCGGGGACTGACCGAGCTGCGCGCCGATGGTGCCGGGAGCGGCTCCACCACACCCGGGAGCGCCCGCGAGGGTCCCGAGGAGGGCGAGAACGGCGCTCGAGATGAGGAGTTTCCGTCTGCGCTGCATTTTTCCGTTCAGACTCCGACCTACAGCGCCCTCGTCGTCGTTGCTTTCGTGGTGCTGCGCTCGGTATCCTTCTGTGACTTTCCGCGGGAGTCGTACAAGCGCCCCGCGGCTGTCGCCGTAAGTCACCAGCACCAACCACAACCTACGAAGAGACGCCGCGGTCCCTTTCATGTGGAAACTGGTCATCGAGGACGACGAAGGAAAACGCACGGTCGTCCCGCTCACGCGGGATGACTACTCGATCGGTCGTCAGGAGGGGAACACCATCCGGCTGACCGAGCGCAACGTCTCGCGCGAGCACGGCCGCATCAAGCGCAAGCGCGCCAACGGCGCCGCCGGCGCGAACGGAAGCGGGAAGGACCTCTTCTTCCTCGAAGATCGCTCGAGCTACAACGGCCTCTTCGTCAACGGGCTCCGCGTCGCGCACACGCAGGATCTCCAGCACGGCGATCTCATCCAGATCGGCGACTACCGCATCGTCCTCCAGGACGACGCGGCCGGCGCGGACACGGCGACCATCCCGATCACGCACCACGACGTGCCCCAGCACGACGTGAAGGCGACGATCCCGATGGCGGCCGCGTTCCGCGGTCAGGACCTCACCGACCGGCCGAGCCGCTTCGTCATGCTCGTCGGGCCGACGCCCGGCGTCGAGTATCCGCTCGACCGCGAGCGCATGACGATCGGTCGCGCCGAGGAGTCGACCATCTCGGTCAACCACAACTCGGTCTCGCGCCTGCACTGCGAGGTGCACGCGCTCGGCGACGGCCGGTACGAGATCGTCGACAAGGGCTCGAGTAACGGCGTGCGCGTCAACGCCGTCGAGCTGAAACGCAGCATCATCGAGGCCGGCGACGTCATCGAGCTCGGCGACGTGCGCTTCAAGTTCGTCGGCGCCGGCCAGGTGTTCGTGCCCGGCCCGAACGAGAGCCAGCAGCTCACCGCGATCAGCGACCGCGACGCCGAGCTCGCCGACCCGCGCCGCGCCAAGGGCTGGGGCGGCTACGCGCTTCCCATCCTCGGCGCCGGCATCGTGGGGGCGCTCATCATCCTCGGCTTCGTCTACCTGCTCCGCGCGCGCGCCAACGCCGACGTGCCGCCGAACGGCGCGGTGGCGGCGCCCGCCGACAGCGACCAGGCGCTCGTCATGGAGGCGAAGAAGACGTGCACGCCCGACGATTGCGACGGCGCGTACGCCCAGGTCTCCACGCTGCCCGACCGCTCCCCGTGGCGTGACTCGATCGACTTCCGCCAGATCGAGAGCATGTGGGCCGAGTCGATCATCAAGAAGTCGCGCGGCGTCGAGGATCCCGGGCAGCGCCGGCTCATCCTGTCCCGCGTCGCGCTCGCCAAGACCCTCGACGACGCGCACAAGAAGCAGCTCGCCGCGGAGCTCGCGACCCTCGACCAGCCGGGCTCGTCGGCCAGCACCGCGCCGAGCACCAGCGCATCGCTCGGCGCCGTCCCGAGCGGCGTGACGAGCCCGCCCGCGCCGCAGCCCTCGACGACCGCGCGGACCACGCCGGTGGCGCACCCGACGGCGACCGCCACGCCCGTGGTCACGACGCCGACGCCGATCGCCACGCCGAAGGCGACGGGCACCGGTCCGACCGCCTTCGAGAAGGCGGCGAAGATGGCGTTCGAGGGCCGTGACCAGGAGGTCCGCAACCTCCTCGAGGGCAAGGTCCGCGCGGGCCGCGCGAGCACCGACGAGGCGCGCCTCGTGCGCGAAGCCTGCAAGAAGATGCACGACACCGCGTGCGTCGACGACGTGAAGGCGAAGTACCCGTAAGGGGCGGCCGCGTGTCGGAAGGCATCGCGTTCTCCTCGCGCGCCGGGCGCGGCACGCTGCTCCCGCTCGAGGAACGGCTCGCGCGCCTCGACGAGGCACTCCCGCAGATCCGCGCCGCAGTGGCCGGCGAGACCGACGCGGTCGCGATCGAGGCGACGCTCGCGTGCCTGCTCTGGGAGACGCTCGTGCAGGCGAGCTGGTGCGGATTCTACCGGCGCATCGACGAGCAGACGCTGGCCGTCGGACCGTACCAGGGCACGATGGGCTGTCTGCGCATCGACCTCGGGCGCGGCGTGTGCGGGGCGTGCGCGCGCACCCAGGAGGTGCAGCTCGTCCCCGACGTCACGGCGTTCCCCGGGCACATCGCCTGCGACGACGCCACGCGGTCGGAGCTCGTGCTGCCGGTCGTCCGCGCGGGGCGCACGGTGGCGGTCCTCGACCTCGACTCGCAGCACCACGCGGCGTTCGCGGCCGAGGAGGCCGCGCGCCTGATGGCGTTGCTCGAGGAAGCGTTCGCGGGAGCCGCGTTCTAGGCGCTCAGCGCCGCCAGCCGCCCGGCGGGGGCTGACCGGGCTGCACGTACGGCTGGTGCATCGGCTGCGCCACGAATTGCTGGCCGGCGGCGGGAGGCTGCCAGGCCTGCGGCTGCTGCACCGGACGCCCGAGCTTCCGCGCGATCTCGCCGCGCAGCCGGAAGATGTCCTGACGGAGCGGGTAGATCATGTCCGCGCTCACCGTCACCTTGCGTCCCATGGTCGCCCGGCCGGTGTGCCACTTGCTGAGCGCGAGGCGCGCCGCGGCGTCGATGAACTTGCGGCCGAGGCCTCCGCCGTAGCTGAAGGTCGCCTTCATGCGCCCGACCGGCGACGTCACGAGCTCGAGCTCCCACGGCGTGAGGTTGCCCATCAGCACCTCGTCACGGAGGTGATCGCGGATGATCTTTCCTTTGCGCTTCACGAGCCAGATGACGAGCCCGAAGAACGCGAGGACGAACAGGAACCACAGCGGCAGCATCAGGAGGACGAGCTGGTTCGACAGCGTCGCGGCCGTGTTCCACGTCGAGTGCAGGAACGCCGCGAACAGGTACCCGGCGAGCGGCGCGAGCCACTTCAGCCACGTCTTGTTCGTCTCGCGCGCGATGCCGAAGCCGAGGCCGGTCATCGACGTGTAGAGCGGGTGGCCCCACGGCCCGAGGATGCCGCGCACGAAGATGGTGCCGACGAGCACGCCCGCGTGCACCGAGTCCTCACGGGCGGCGTTGCTGTAATAGATGATGTTCTCGACCGCCGCGAAGCCGAGCGCCGCGAAGGTCGCGTAGATGACGCCGTCGACCACGCCGTCGAACTGCCGGCGCAGGAAGAAGAACATCCCGAAGACGGCGAGGCCCTTGAAGAACTCCTCGACGATCGGCGCGCTCACGCAGGGGCCGAGCACGTCGCCGTACCCGGGACCGACGGCATTGCCGGCGACGTGGACCGCGGTGTTGATGAGCGCCGAGAACCCGCACGCGGCGACCGCGCCCCACGCGAGCGCGAGGAGCAGACACCACCACGGCTCCGGGTCGTAGCGGTCGACGATCCAGGGGATCCATAGGTAGACGACGAGCGCGGGGAGGGCGAACGTCGCGCCGAGCGCCATCGCGCTCACCTCCTCGCTCGCGTGCTTCGAGGTGAACGCCGGGACGACGAACACGAGGAGCAGGAGGAGCCCGCCGCCGAGCATGCCGAGGGCGTAGAGGACGGCGCCGACGATCTTCCGGGTCGCCTCGGGATCCTTGCGCTGGACCGGCATGGGTGCCGCGTGCTGCATCGTGGTGAAAGGCTACGTGAGATTCACGGTCGCACGATAGACCGTCGCGTCACCCGAAAGGACGAAGCGCCGCGTGCCGGCCGGTACGAAGGCCGAGGCGCCGCGCGCGAGGGCGACCGGCGCGCCCGCACCGTCGGGGGTGACGACCGCCGACCCCTCGGTGCACAGCAGGATCTCGGGCCCTCGCACGTCGCGCGTGACCGGGGCGCCGCCGAGCCGCAACACCGAAAGGCGAAACTCGGTCGCCGGCGTCTCGTAGACCGCCTCGACGTCGTCCACGGGGGACGCGGCGAAGGGCGGGATCGGCCCGTCCGAGAAGTCGAGGACGCGCATCAGCTCGGGCAGGTCGACGTGCTTCTTCGTGAGGCCGCCGCGCAGCACGTTGTCGGAGCTCGCCATGATCTCGACGCCCACGCCGTCGAGGTACGCGTGCAGGTTGCCGGCGCCGAGATAGATCGCCTGGCCTGGCTCGAGGTGCACCTGGTTCAGGAGCAGCGAGCTGACGACGCCGACGTCGCCGGGGTAGAGCGCGGCGAGCTTGTGAGCCCACGCGAAGCTCGCCGCGAAGGTGCCGTGGCCCCTCGCCTTTCCGCAGGCCGCGCTGACCGCGAGGGCGAGCGCGGCGCCCTCCTCCTTGTCGAGCGTCATGATCGCCTGGAACGTGGCGCGGAGGTCCGAGCGCTCGCGCAGCGGGGCGAGGACCGCCTCGTGGCCCCGTAGGCCCGCCGCCTCGAGCTCCGCGAAGAGACGCACCGACTGGTCGCGCGAGCGGAACCCGCAGAGCGCCTCGAACGGCGTGAGCGCGCAGAGCAGCTCCGGCTTGTGGGACGCGTCGCGGTAGTTGCGATGGCCGGCGTCGCGGGGAACGCCCCTCGCGTCCTCGGCAGCGAAGCCGGCTCGGGCCTGCTCCATCGTCGGATGCGCCTGGAGCGAGAGCGGCTCGGCAGCGGCGAGCACCTTGAGGAGGAAGGGCAGCCGCGGCCCGAACGCGCCCTCCACCGCGGCCCCCAGCGACCCGACGGGATCGTCGGTGATCACCTCGGGGAGCGGCTTACGGACCGCCCCGCGCACGACGCGCGAGGGCGCGACCGCATGGGCCCCCATCCACAGCTCGGCCTCGGGCTCCGCCGTGGGCGTCGGACGCCCCGTCAGCTCCGCGATGGCCGTATGGGAGCCCCATGCGTACGGCATGACCGTGCACTCGAGCAGGTCGACCATGGCCTGCGGCTACGCGCTGGCCTTGCGCTTTGCGGCCGCAGCGCCGTCGCCCTCACGCGCGGGAGCGACGTCCGGGCTCACCTTCACGATGCCGGGACGGACGACCTCGCCGGCACGCTGCGGGCCGCCCGAGCCGCCAGCGCCGCCAGCCTCGGAGGCGAGGAGCGCGCCGACGCCCTTGCAGCGCGGGCACACGTAGTCCTCGTCGTCCCACGCGCTGCCGGCGCGACCGAACGGGCCACCGCCCGCGCCGCCGCACGACGGGCACACGATTCGATCTGCCGAGAGCGCCGCTTCCATGCCGTACCAAAGGTAGCACGCGCGTTCGAGGAGGGACCAGAACGCCGGCTCTTTCGGCACGGAAGCATGCAGCGAACTTCCGCACGGCCGGGTCTTCCGTGTTAGCCTCGCGACTTCGATGGCCAGCCCCCCTCTGGTCTTGCCGGGCGTCCTATTCGTCGGCGAAGACGACCGCGCTCGAATCGTTGCTCACACCGGCCCCGCTGCGGGCTGGTTCATACCCCGTGGCATCCTCGGATGGTCGACGGAGGTCTCGCTCGTCGGGCGCGAAGCGCTCACCGAGGAGATCCGTCGGGCGACGAAGATCGTCATGCCGGAAGAGCAGATTCCTCCTGCGCGCATGCCTCTCACCGCGCAGGCCGCGCAGAAGGCCCCGCTCGTCGCGGTCTCGAGCCGGCTCGCGTCCAAGCTCACCGCCGCGGGCATCCGCGTCCATACGGTCGGCGTCGACCGCATCACGAGCAGCTTCTATTACATCGCGGAAGGCGGCACCGAAGAGCCGGTCCGCGTCGAGGGTGACCTCGTCCAGTCCGTGGGAGCGATGCTCGGCGAGCGCGCCGACAATGCGGCCATCGAGCGCGTGCTCGACGGGCTCCCCGATCGCCTGCTCCGTGCGCTGTCGAAGGACCGCGTGAGCGAGCTCACCGTCGAGCTCGCGGCTGCCCTTCCCCGCGCCGCGGACGACGGCACCGGCAGCGCGAACATCGATCTCGAGTCGTTCGAGAAGGAGCTCTCCGGCCTCGTCGCCGGCAGCGAGAAGAACGGCAGGATCGCGCAGGACATCGCGAGCAGGCTCGCCGAGACGAACGAGCGCCGCATCGACGTTCCGCTCTACGGTGAGGCCCGCAAGGTCTCGCAGGGACCGTTCGACCTCGCGGTCGGCGAGCGCCGCGTGCCTCTGCCCACGTACGAACGCTGGGTGCTGAGCGCGCCGAGCGCCGCGCCCGTGTCGGCCAGCCAGGCGCGCCCCGCCTCGGTCCCCGACGCGGACGACGCGATGCTCGCCGGGCTCGACTCCGCC
>JAQBQL010000287.1 GCA_028287035.1 Labilithrix sp.
CATCCCGGTCTGAGGCCTCTCGCAGAATCACGGGCACTTCTGGCAGTCCAAGTCGCTGAGAGGCGCGGAAGCGTCGTTCACCCGCAATCAGCTCCAGTTTTCCGTTCACCCGGCGAACAATGAGGGGCTGGATCAGCCCGTGCTCTTTGATGGACTCCATCAATTCCTCGAGATGCTCGTCGCGGAATGTTTTCCGCGGCTGCATGGGACTGGAAACGATGGTTTCGACAGGGGCCATCTCCACCATGGCATTCGAGGCAACATCTGCCGGATCCATGGTGGCTTCTGCGGGAGCACCGTTGGGATTGGGTCCGTCAAACCTTCTGGAGGCACCGCTGATGAGCGCGCTGAGGCCTTTGCCTAATGATTTCTTTTGCATTTGATGGTCCGTGGCTGAGGTAGAAACGAGGGTGGACAGAATGCCGTGGGTTGCCGCCCGTGCAAGTGGAAGCACGCAGTTGTGGCTTTCTGTGTGAGTTTGTAGGCTGCGCGGGGCCTCATATGTTCTAAAAAATAGGTCCTGTATGCCTTATATGTCTCATAGGTCCTATTTTTGAAAACCTCCTCCGCCCCAGACATTTTTCTCCAGCGCAAACCCTCCCCCCGCTCCACAAAAAAACAGGCCCCAGTTTCCTGGAGCCTGTTTTCGAGATGTTTGTTGAAGCAAGCTTACTTGCTGACCTTGACGGTGTGGGCACCGTGGCCTTTGAACGTCCGGGTCGGTGCAAATTCGCCGAGCTTGTGGCCAACCATGTTTTCGGTCACATACACGCCAATGAAGTCTTTGCCGTTGTGAACGTTGAAGGTGTGGCCGACGAAGTCAGGGATCACCATGCTGCGGCGGGACCAGGTCTTGATCGGGCGCTTGATGGTTTGTTCGTTCATTTTGTCCACCTTGATGAGGAGCTTTTGCTCAACGAAGGGACCTTTTTTAAGTGATCTGCCCATATTATTAGTTAATTAGGAAATTGAAATAAGAAGTAAGGAAGAGCGATTACTTGCCTTTCTTGGCGTTGCGGCGCTGCACGATGAGCTGATCCGTGTGGCTTGGCTGGCGGGTCTTCTGACCTTTCAGCTGGCCCCATGGTCCCTTGAGGTGCTTGCGACCACCACCAGACTTGGAACGGCCTTCACCACCACCATTCGGGTGGTCGATCGGGTTCATACACATACCGCGGACGGTTGGGCGGATGCCCAGCCAGCGGCTGCGGCCAGCTTTTCCGCTGACGACATTCATGTGTTCTGAATTTCCAACCACGCCAATGGTGGCGTAGCAGTCGGCGTGGATCTTGCGGATCTCACCGGAAGGCATTTAGACGAGCGCATAGTCAACTTCACGGTTGTTCAGGGTGACTGACTGGCCAGCCGAGCGAGCAACGCGTCCACCGCGGCCGATCACCAGTTCCACGTTGTGGATGCTGGTTCCGAGCGGGATGTTGCGCAGCGGAAGTGCATTGCCGACATCTGGAGCGGCCTTTGGACCTGCGGAGAGCGTGGCTCCCACTTGCAGACCGTTCGGTGCCAGGATGTAGGCGAGCGTTCCGTCTGTGTATTTCAACAGAGCAATGCGGGCTGTGCGGTTTGGATCATACTCGATGCCAACGACGCTGGCGGTGCAATCTTGCTTGCAGCGCTTGAAGTCGATGATCCGATACTTCTTTTTGTGACCACCGCCGATGTGGCGCCTGGTGATGATACCTTGATTATTCCGGCCACCGGAGCGCTTGCGCACTTGGAGGAGGGACTTTTCAGGCTTGGATTTTGTGATTTCATCAAAGCTCGGTGTCTGCTTGTAACGGCTGACAGGAGTGATGGGACGGAAGGTTTTGAGCGCCATGGTAGGTTGCTTCTATCTATTTAAAATGGAGTTTCCCGGGCGGGGTTTAGACGAGGTCGATTTTCTCACCTTCTTTCAGGCGGACCACAGCTTTTTTCCAGCTTGGGGTCGTGCCTGCGTCGGCGCGGCGCTTGCGACGGGCTTTGCCGTCATATTGCATGGTGCGGACAGCGGCGACTTTCTTTCCGAAAATCTGCTGAACGGCCTGCTTGATCTCGAGCTTGTTGGCCTTCGGATTGACTTCGAACACGTATTCGTTGTTCGTTTCACCGAGGAAGGTGGCCTTTTCGCTGAGGCGGATGTTGTTGATGACTCTGAAGATGTCCTTCATGGAAATGTGTTTGGCTGAAGGTGGAAGGGATTAGGCGGCGGTGCGGCGCACCAATGTTTCCATGGCGTCGCTGGTGAGGAAGATCTTGTCGTAATGCAGGAGATTCTCGACATTCACTTCGGTGGCGGTCATCAAAAGGACCTTGGCGTGGTTGCGGGCAGCGAGGTAGGTCTTCTCGTCAAATGCGGCTGCAATGATGAGGACTTTCTTCGCGTCGGTCAGCGCGGCCAGGTTTTTGAGGAAGGTCTTGGTCTTGCCATCGGCGACGGCGAAGTTTTCAAGCACTGCAACATCGCCAGCCTTGATGCGTTCGCTGAGTCCCTTGCGGAAGGCGAGCTTCTTGGTCTTCTTGTTGATGTCCTTGGAATAGTCACGGGGACGTGGTCCGAAGACAACACCACCACCGGAACGAATAGGACTGCGGCGCTCACCGGCACGGGCGTTACCTGTGCCTTTTTGCTTGTAGGGTTTGCGGTTGGAACCGGCCACTTCGCCGCGCGTCTTGGCGCAGGCTGTGCCGGTGCGGCGGTTGGCGCGCATGGCGACGATGGCGTCGTGCACGGCCTGGGTTCCGCGACCGTTTTCAACAACGGTCAGGTTTGCCTGTTTGGCAGATTCAATGGTAAGAACTTGGGCTGACATGATTTTAAGTCGGCTGGGTTAAAGTGTTAATGAAGCAAATCAGAATTACTTCTTCTTGGCGGTGGATTTCTCGACTGCCTTCTTGCGAGTCTCTGTTCTGATGACTTCTTCGGCGTGTGTGCCCTTCTTCTTGGCGGGACGAAGCACGACCAATGATCCGGTGGATCCTGGAATGCTGCCGCTGACGAGAATGACACCGTCCTGTTCGCGGCGAGCCACGATCTGGAGGTTTTGCACCGTGCGACGATCCATACCCATGTGGGCTGGCATTTTCTGATTCTTCCAAACGCGGCCTGGTGTCAGACGGCAACCAATGGCGCCTGTCCGGCGGTGCATCATGGAACCGTGCGTTTGACGCTGGCCTTTGAAGTTGTGCAACTTCATGGCGCCTTGGAAGCCCTTGCCCTTGGTGACACCCACGACGTCGATCCACTGACCGTCTTCGAAGAAGTTCACGTCCAATTTGACGTCTGCTGCTGGAAGGTCTTTGTCGCTTTCGAGGCGGAATTCCTTCACGTGATATTTTGGCTCAGAACCGGCTTTCTTGAAGTGCCCAAGTTCTGGCTTCGTGCATCGCGTTTCCTTCTTGTTGCCAATACCAACCTGCACTGCGGAATACCCGTCAGATTCTTTGGTTTTGATTTGGAGAACGCTGTTTTCGCTGACGTCCACGGCGGTGACTGCGATGGATCTGCCATTGCTGTCATAGACGTGGGTCATGCCCAATTTTTTTCCGAGTAATCCTAGACCGATCATGGTTTTGGGGAGTGTGGTTTGGTTGGTATCAGGGGTGGATCAGCATCTCGACTCCACGAATTTGGAACCGGAGTGGCTGGGTGGTGGGTAAACTAGATTTTGATCGTGATGTCGACGCCGGCTGGGAGATTGAGCTTCTTGAGCTCGTCCACGGTGCGGGCGGTTGGGTCCACGATGTCAAGAATGCGCTTGTGAGTGCGGAGTTCGAACTGATCGACACTCTTTTTGTCAACGTGAGGGGAACGGTTCACGCTGAATTTTTCGATCCGTGTGGGAAGTGGGATCGGGCCAGCAACTTTGGCGCCGGTGCGCTTGGCTGTGTCCACGATTTCATTCACGGACTTGTCCAATGCGCGGAAATCATATGCACGGAGACGGATGCGGATGCGCTGGTTTTGCATGACGGGTAGTAAAGAACAGGGGTTTTAATTAAGGGAGAAAACGTTTTTGCAATTCGGTTCACCCCACCCAGTGCTCGCATCAGATCTCTCGGGGCGCCGATGCCGTTTACCCAAACCCTGCAAGTGACTGCAAAAGAACAAGTTGGCGCATCGCCATTTAAGCGGCTCTTTTCCGGTGCCGCTCCCGATAAATCCTTTGTAAACAGGCCATGCCGCTGTTGAGGCGACTGGGACCGATCCAGGCAGGAGGGCGGGATTATAGGAGCACTGATCCAGGGCGCAACTTGTTTTTGGGAGATTTTTCCATTTTTCAAGGAACTATCTCCGACTTTCCGAAGCCAGCAGTTCGAGAAACTGCGTTGGCGTGCAAACCATAACATCTGCATTTCTGAAGTCGGCCACGTTTCTCGTCACGATGCACTGTGCCCCTGCATGGATGGCGGACTGATATAGGAGCGCGTCCTCGAAATCGGCGAAATTGCTCGTCACTGCGTCCGCCAAAACCGCCCGCGTTACTGCGGCGATTTCGAAAATAGACATCAATTTGGAAATCTGGGCCAGACTCGCTGCTGTTCCGACCTGTCGTCTGGCAATGTAGTGGATCGTCGTGACCGTTTAAGCGCAGAGCATACCTTGACACTGAGAACTTTCGATGGCGCCCAGCACGCGGGCAGAATCTGTGAGAAAAGGCTCCCTTCCCAGCATGACATCCAAAACAACGTTCGCATCAATCAACGCTGTCACGAATGTTTTGCCTCCAGATGATCAATGTATGCCTCGCGTCCACCAGCTTCGTCCAATCGCAATCCAGCCAGGCAGCCAACCAGAGAAGTCGTCACAGGAGGCAGACCCACAGGCCCAAATTTCCCGGGTTTTGCTGACAAGACCTTGAAATATTCACTGACCAATTTGGACACAGAGGTCCGCCGATTTGCAGCCTCCGCTTTCGCTGTCGAAATCAACTCCTCCTCAACATGCAGGGTTAGTTTACTCATGACGTATAGTTTATGAAAATACCACGTCGTGTCAATTCGGACTATTCCAACATTTTAGAATGCAGATGGAAGGCAATAGGAGTGGAATTCAATAAATTCGGCATAACCCATGGCTACCAGCGCCCTGCATTTCCTCGAATGCCGGCGATTTTGAACCAAGCCCAGCGCAGTTTCCAAAAATCAGCCATCTTTTAGAACAAGAAGTCCCAAATTCCAAAAATCGACCGTGTTTTGGAATAAGGAATCTGTTATTCCAAATTTCGCCCTCATTCTGGAACTTCCCTCACCTCCGCCGCACCACCAGAAACGCGCTCAGCCCAAGCACCACCCCGGCCCCGATGATCATCCAGAAATAGTAGGCTCTGTCCTCGAGGCCACTGTGGA
>JAQBQL010000001.1 GCA_028287035.1 Labilithrix sp.
TGCCCGTGCCCGTGCCCGTGCCCGTGAAGGCGCGCACCGTCTACACGCCGGCCCCGCCGCCGGCCCGTCCCGCGCCACCGCCGCCTGCGCCGGCCTCGGCGCCCGCCGACAAGCCGGCCAAGGCCGACTGCAATCCTCCCTTTTATTACGAGGGCACGAAGAAGGTGTTCAAGCCGGGATGTCTATGAAGAATCGTCACGTTCTCGCCGTGCTCGTCCTCGTTGCCGGGGTTGCCTCTTCCACGCGTGCGGATGCCGCGCCGCCCACGAAGGAGGAGTGCGTGGAGGCCCACAGCCGCGGCCAAGACGTCCGCGAGAAGGGTCAGCTCACCGACGCCAAGCGCCTCTTCCTCCTCTGCGCGCAGTCCTCGTGCCCCGCGCTCGTGCAGTCCGATTGCGCGAAGTTCGGTGACGAGCTCGCGCGCACCGTGCCGTCCGTCTCGTTCGTGGCGCGCGACGGGCGCGGCAACGATCTGCTCGACACGCAGGTGTTCGTCGACGGCGTCCTCACGATGTCGCGCCTCGACGAGGGCAAGTCTCACGACCTCGATCCGGGCAAGCACACCGTCCGCTTCGTGCACGCGGGCAGGGACGTGACGCAGGTGGTGGTGATCAGCGCGGGCGAGCGCGGTCGCTTCCTCACCGCGGTCTTCGACGATCCGAGCGCTCCCGCGTCCTCGGTCGCCCCTGGTCTCGTCCGAAACGGGCCCGATGCGGCGGCCCCGCCGTCACGCTCGGCCGTCCCGCTGGTCATCGCCGGGATAGGCGGCGCCGCGCTCGTGGTGGGCGCAGTGTTGCTCGTCACCGGGCTCTCGTCGGTGCCCGACAACTGCTCGCGCTCGACGAACGAGTGCGCAGCATCCCCCGGCGATCCGAGCTTCGACGACGCGAAGTCGGCAGTGAACCGGGCCAATTTGGGGCTCGGGATCGGCATCGGCGGCGCCGCCGTCGCGGTGGGCGGCCTCGTCTGGTACCTCGCGAGCTCTCCGAGGGAGGCCGAGCGAACCGCGTCGAGCCGCGTGATTCCCTGGACCGACGGGCGCGGCGGCGGGGCCGCGTGGCACGTCCGCTTCTGATGCTGCGCCATAGGAGCTTCGAGACGATGACGATGAAGAATGTGCTGGTCGTGACCACGGCCATGGTCGCCGCGACCCTGGCGGGTAGCATCTCGTGCTCGCCGACCTTCGAGCCGAAGTCCTGCAGCAGCGACACCGACTGCGGGGGCGAGCTCGTGTGCCTCGCGCGCGCCTCGACGGTGCGCACCTGCGTGTCCGCCGCGGAGGCGCCGCTGCGGATCGGGCAGAGCGCCGTCGCGTCCGGTCCGAGCGGCGATCTCGGTCTCGAGATGCGCCGCGGCATCCAGCTCGCGTTCGACGACCAGAATGCGCGGGGCGGCGTGCGCGGGCGGAAGCTCGAGCTCGACTTCCTCGACGACCAGTACACGCCGGCGATCGCCGAGGCGAACGCGCGCACGCTGGTCGATGCCGTGCCGGGGCCGGGTGCGCCGCGCTGTCCGACCACCCAGACGCCGCCGGTCGCGGGTCAGGATCCCTTCTCCCAGACCGCGCTGCTCGCAGGACCGAACGCGGTCACCGCGGTCATCGGGAGCGTGGGCACGCCCACCATGGTGCGCGCCGCGCCGGTCATCGTGGAGACCGGCACGCTCTACTTCGGCGCCTTCACCGGAGCGACCGCGATGCTGCGCGACCAGAAGGCCGGCCCGTGCGCCCGCTACATCTTCAACGTGCGCGCGAGCTACGCCCAGGAGGCTCGCGCCACCCTCGAGTTCTTCTTCGCGCTGAAGGTGCCGGACGACCGGCATCTCATCAGCTTCGACCAGAACGACACGTTCGGTGACGCCGGATACAACGGGCTCGTCGCCGCCTACCAGGCGATCCGCGACGTGCCCCCGAGCATCCAGCGCTTCCGGTACACGCGGGAGGACCCCGCCAGCGTGCCCACCCAGATCACCGCGGCCATCGGGTACCTGAGGAGCCTGCTCCAGAGCGACTCCCTCCCGCACACCGTCGGCGTGATGATGACCGACACGTACGGGCCAGCGACCCAGTTCGTGAAGGCGGTGAAGGACTGGCAGTACGCGACCGACCCCGAGCAGACGACGCTCAACAAGGCGACGCGCCTCTCGGTGTACTTCAGCAACGTGTCCTTCGTGGGCCCGAACTCGCTCGCGGCACGGCTGCGTGACGCCGGGAACGTGGCGACGCCGGGCGGGCCGAAGCCGTACACGAGCGGCGTGTTCGTCTCGCAGGTGGTGCCGAACTACGACAGCGACAACAGCGACGTCGTCGTCGATTACAAGCGTCTCGTCGGGCCCACCGGAGCTGCGCCCACGTTCACCGCCCTCGAGGGGTACATCGCCGGCCGCGTCTTCGTCGAGGGGCTGAAGAACACGACGGGCTCGTTCACCGCCGACAACATGGTCACCGCCTTCGAGACGCTTCGCGCCGGCAACCTCGGGCTGGGTGCGAGCGCGGGCTTCTCGAAGGACAAGCACCAGTACTCCCAGTCGGTCTACGGGACGGAGATCACGCCGGAGGGGCGCTTCCAGAACCGCTACTTCTGGAGCGACGGCAGCCCCATCCAGCTGTTCGAGTGAAGAGCTGACCCTGGCGCAGGCCAGAGCCTGGCCTGGCCGGGCCAGGCGCTCGCACGCGTAACGCCGCGAGATCGCGCGCGCGGCGTCGCGGCACGCGCGTCGCAATCGTCGTCGCCATGCTCGCGACGGTCAACGCTGCCACGCTCCTCGGCCTCTCCGCTCATCCCGTCTCGGTGGAGGCGCAGGTCGAGCGCGGGGTGCCCATCTTCGAGGTGGTGGGGCTCGCGCAGGGCTCGGTCCGCGAGTGCCGCGTGCGGGTCCGGAGCGCGCTGGCGAAGCTCGGCGTCGAGATCGACGAGCACCGCGTGGTGGTCAACCTCGCGCCCGCCGATCTGAAGAAGAAGGGCGGGACGTTCGACCTCGCGATCGCGCTCGCCACCCTCGTCTCGCTCGGGATCGTCACGCAGGAGGCGGTGGGCAGCACCCTCTTCCTGGGTGAGCTGTCGCTCGACGGCACCCTCCAGCCGCTGCGCGGCGTCGTCGCCCATCTGCTCGGCGCCCGCGAGCGTCACGTCACCCGCGTCGTCTTGCCGGCGGCGAACGAGGGCGAGGCGTCCCTCATCGACGGCCTCGACGTGTTCGTCGCCGACACCCTCGAACGGCTCGTTGCGGCGCTGCGCGGCCAGGCCGAGCTCACCAGTGTCGCGCCCCGCTCCGGCACGCCGCCCCTGCTGACCTGCGAGGACATGGCCGACGTCCGAGGCCAGGCGTCGGCGCGCCGCGCGCTCGAGATCGCGGCGGCGGGCGCGCACAACCTTCTCTTCATCGGACCGCCGGGCTCGGGGAAGACGATGCTCGCGAAGCGGCTCCCAGGCATCCTGCCGTCGCTCGACCGCGAGGAGTCGCTCGAGGTCCTCGCGATCCAGAGCGTGGCGGGGCTCCTGCAGGGCCCGCGCCGCATCGGGATCCGGCCGTACCGGTCGCCTCATCACACGTCCTCCGAGCAGGCGCTCGTCGGCGGGTCGGAGCACGCGCGGCCCGGGGAGATCAGCCTCGCGCACGAGGGGGTCCTCTTCCTCGACGAGCTCACCGAGTTCCGGCGCGGCACCCTCGAGTCGTTGCGGCAGCCGATGGAGGACGGATTCGTCACCGTCTCGCGCGCGCAGACCGTCGCGACGTACCCGGCTCGACCGATGCTGGTGGGCGCCACCAACCCTTGCCCGTGCGGGCGCCGGCACGACGGGACGACGCGCTGCCAGTGCCGCCACGAGCACATACGCCAGTACATGGCGAAGCTGAGCGGCCCGCTCGTCGACCGGCTCGACTACCACGTCCAGCTGCGCCCGCTGACCGTGCTGCAGCTGCAGACGCGGAAGGAGGGCGAGCGCAGCGCGGTCGTGCGCGCCCGCGTCGAGGCGGCGCGCGCCATCCAGCGCGAGCGCTTCACGAGCGGCGAGACCTCCGCCTCGACGAACGCGCGGCTAGCGCCGGCCGACGTGACGCGCGTCTGCGCGCTCGACGCGGCCGGAGCGGCGCTCGTCGGTGAGGCGGTCGAGCGGCTCGGCCTGTCGGCACGCGCGTACGGCAAGGTCGTGCGGATCGCTCGCACCATCGCCGATCTCGCGGGCGCCACCGCCATCGCGCCGGCGCACGTCGCAGAGGCGATCCGGGGCCGGATCCTCGACCGCGGTGACTACCCGGAAGCGGCCTCTGCCGCCTGATCACGATTCATTCACGACAACGAACATCGAAGGAGAACGTCATGCTCGAGCAGATTGCAGACAAGATGAAGGCCCTCAAGGGCGTGTGCGCCGCGGTCGAGAAGCAGTTCGGCAAGGGGGCGATCATGGCGCTCGGGGACGAGAACGGCGTCGAGCCGGTCTCCGTCATCGGCAGTGGCTCACTGGCCCTCGACCTCGCCACGGGTATCGGCGGCTATCCGCGCGGCCGCGTCGTCGAGGTGTACGGGCCAGAGTCGAGCGGCAAGACGACGCTCGCCCTTTCCGCCATCGCGCAGGCGCAGCGCAGCGGAGGCGTGTGCGCGTTCATCGACGCCGAGCATGCCATCGACATCAACTACGCGCGGAACCTCGGGGTCGACGTCGAGAAGCTGCTCGTCTCGCAGCCCGACACCGGCGAGCAGGCGCTCGACATCACTGAGATGCTCGTGCGGAGCGGCGCGGTCGACCTCGTGGTCGTCGACTCCGTCGCGGCGCTCACTCCGAAGGCGGAGATCGAGGGCGAGATGGGCGACTCGCACATGGGCCTGCAGGCCCGGCTGATGAGCCAGGCGCTCCGCAAGCTGACGGGCATCGCGTACCGGTCCGGAACGACGCTGCTCTTCATCAACCAGCTGCGCCAGAAGATCGGCGTCACCTTCGGCAACCCCGAGACGACTACCGGCGGCAACGCGCTGAAGTTCTATGCGTCGATGCGCCTCGACGTGCGCCGCAGCGGCCAGGTGAAGATCGGCGACGAGCTGGTCGGCGGCCGCACGCGCGTGAAGGTCGCGAAGAACAAGTGCGCTCCGCCGTTCACCGAGGCGGAGTTCGAGATCCGCTACGGGACCGGGATCGACGTGCTCGCCGAGCTCATCGACCTCGGGCTGACGCGCGGGCTCGTCGAGAAGAGCGGCAACCACCTGTCGTTCGCAGGGTCGCAGCTCGGCAACGGACGCGAGAAGTCGCGCGATGCGCTCGCGCAGAGCCCGGAGCTGCAGAGCACGATGCGCCAGGCGATCTACGCCTCGGGGCCGGTGCGGCCCGGTCGGCGCGAGGCGGACGCATGAAGCTCGGGATGAAGCTGGGGCTCTGACGGAGCCAGGTGACGAGGCGGCTTTCGCCCGAGCGGGTCTCGGTCGAAGCCGCCTCGCCAAGGACCCGGTCGAGTCAGGTCAGTGCGCGCAATTGTTGCAGCTCACGCCGGCGCGGCAGCATCCGAGGCCGGGGCACCAGTGTCCGTAGGTGCCGCCCGTGCTGCAGACACTCCTGGTGCCGACCGAGCTGTTGCCCTCCTCGAGGGCCTTGGTCAGTTCTTCGGCGACGGGCGCCTCTGCGCCGGCGTTCGAAGCAGCGCCACCCGTTGCGTCATCCGACGCCGCTTCGGGAAGCGTGTCGTCCGAGGAGCCGCAGGCGACCGCAAAACACACAAACAAGCTGCACGCGATGGTCTTGAACATTGGAATTTGGTCCGATCCGGTGAGAGTTAGTCGTCGAAGCGCTCGATCACGAACACCCAGGTGGGCCTATCCGCCGCAGGTGACCGGCTCCACCAGAGTTGTTACTGACCGAACGGTCGGTTGGTACCGCTCCCGCGGAGGGTTGTCAAGGTGGCGCCCCGCGGCCGAGCGGTGCGTGCGTCCAAGCGGTCTCGGCCGCGGCGCCGCCCGCGCGCGCGAGTCACGCCGGCGGCGGCTCGCCTCGCCAGGCGGTCGTTCGCAGGAAGCCTTCCCATGTGAGGCTCGCGGGGTCGACCTTCCGGCTCCACGTCACGTCGCGGTGCGGCTGGAAGTAGCCGTACTCGGCCACGTACTCCACCATCCCGAGGATCTCCTGCACGAGCGGCTCGTTCTCCGCGAACGCCGGGAAGTGCTGCAAGAGCTCGTCGCGCGTGTACGCGGAGCGGTAGCTCGCCCTTCGCCCGGTGACGCGCTGGAACGTCTCGACCAGCTCCTCGGGCGAGAGCATGTCGCCGAGCACCGGGAGGAACTTGCCGTCGTACTCTTCCGGCCGGTCGAAGATCTCGAGCACCGCGGGGCCCGTCGCGCTCCGCGGGTCGACGAACGGAGCCCGGACGCCCGCCGGCAGGTAGATGGGGAACACCAGCGTGTCGCCTTCCGCACGCGGCGGATAGAGCTCGACGAGGTTCGTGTAAAAGAAGGCGAGCGAGACGAACGTGCTCCTGATGGGCAGAGCGCGAAGATGCTCCTCCACGAGCGCCTTGTCGGTGAAGTGCGGCGCAACCTTCCTGCCGCCGGTGATCCGGTCCACGTTCTCCAGCGTGCTGAAGACCACATGCTGCACGCCCGCCTCCACGGCGGCGTCGGCCAGCTCTCGACCGAGCGCCGCCTCGTGAGTCGCCGGGGGCGCGATGGGCGGCGTCATCAGAAAGGCGCCGCGGGCGCCGCGGAACGCCTCGACGAGCTCGCGTGCCCGGCCCACCTCGAGCGGGACGGCCACCACCTCGGCGCCTCTCGCGGCGAGCGCACGAGCCTCCGCGCCATGCACGTTCCGCGTGAGCGCGCGGACGCGGAAACGGCCGCTCTCGAGGAGCGCGCGCGTGACGCTGCCGCCTTGCTTGCTGGTTGCACCAACGACCGTGATGAGCGGGGTATTCGCGCTGTTCATCGAGCTCTCCATGTCTGGAAAAAAGTGGGGGAAGGCCAGCAGGGCCGGCCGAGCCACGCGAATGTGCGCCGTGACCACCCTTCCCACCAGCGCCAGGGCGTCATCGCAGTTTTGCGTCGCGCGCAAAAATGGTCGCAGTCCCTATACTCGGGCCGTGGATTCGTTCACCCAGCTCGAGGCCTTCACCCGGGTCGTCACCGCGCGCAGCTTCTCGCGCGCCGCCGAGCAGCTCGGCGTCACTCCGTCGTCGGTCAGTCGCGCCGTCGCCGCGCTCGAGAAGCGGCTCGGCGTCCGGCTCCTGAACCGCACGACGCGCAGCTCGAGCGTCACCGACGAGGGGGCAGCCTTCTACACCCGCGCAATGGCGATCCTCGCCGACCTTCATGACGCCGAGCGCAGCGTCGCGCGGGCACGGGCGGCGCCGCGCGGGAAGCTACGCGTGGACGCGCCCCTCGCGCTCGGCGAGCAGGTGCTCGCGCCCGCGCTCCCCGAGTTCCTCCGGCGCTACCCCGACGTGTCCCTCGATCTGAGCCTTCGCGACCAGTACATCGACCCGGTCGGCGAAGGCATCGACGTCACGCTGCGGATGGGGAAGCTCGCTGCTTCGGACCTCGTCGCCCGCAAGCTCGGTCGCGTCCGGCTCGTGGTCGCCGGCGCCCCGGCCTATCTCTCGCGCTACGGCCGCCCGACGACGCCCGACGACCTCCGGAGCCACAAGTGCCTCACGTATCTGCTCCGCGGACATCCCATCCCGTGGCGCTTCCGGAGACCGGACGGCGCGACGTTCGTGACCGCGGTGAACAGTCAGCTCTCCGCGGCGAGCGGCGAGGTGCTGCGCCGAGCGGCCGTGGCAGGCGCCGGCCTCGTGTACCTGTTCGAGTACTCCGTCATCGCCCACGTCGCCGCGGGTCTCCTCGAGGTCGTCCTCGCCGACCACGTGCTGCCTGCGGTCCCCGTCTACGCGATGCACACGCAGGCACGGCACCCCGCACTGAAGATTCGCGCCTTCGTCGACTTCGCGGCGCAGCTCTTCCGCCGCTCGCCGTACGCGGGGTGAGCGCCGCGCGTCAGGGCGCGTCCCAGCGCGCCTTCAGGTACGGGTACATGGTCTCGCCCATCGCGGTGATCTGGTGGATGTGATCCTCCCTGGTCACGCCCCTGTAGCCGTGCACGTGGAAGCTCCCGTGGTCGACCGCGTAGGTCTCGGGCATGTCCTTCGGGCCGATGGCGCTCGAGGGCGTCTTCGTGTTCCCGGTCATCTCGAGCAGCTTCGCCGCCGTCTCCTCGGTGCTCGCGTAGTCGACCGTTGCGATCGAGCTGTGCGTGATCGCGAAGAGCTTCCGGTTGTCCTGCGCGAGCTCGGCGAATGCCTTGAAGCGGTCGAGCGTCGTCGTGCTCACGGTGCGCTTCTTGACGTTCGAGAAGGACGTGAAGAAGCCGTCCGCCACGAGCACCGCGTCGATCCGATCGGCGGTCGCCGGGTCGCTCATGATCTTCGCGATCGAGACGAAGCCGGCGCTCCACGCGGACAGCGCGATGCGTCCCAGCCTGGCGCCCGGCGCGCGGCCGCTCTTCGCGATCTCGCCGCGGGCCTCGTCGACGAGACGCGCGAACGCGTCGGGCTCGCGAAACGCATTGCCGTACACCTCGGTGCTCACGCCGAGGTTCAGCGTGACCACCGCCGCATTGACCGGCGTGCGTTCGAGGTTCTGCTCCTGCAGCTTGCCCATGCCGTGGAAGTGGATGACGAGGTCGTACGCGCCAGAGCGCGTCTTCAGCCACGTCGGCACGTACAGGTCCGCCTTGTGGAACGAGAGACGCGCGCGGTACGGCTCGGCGGGGGGAGGGACCTCGGGCGCCGCGGAAACGACGGGCCTCGGAGCGGCATCGGCCGCAGCCGCCGGGGCCGGCGCACGATCGTGCGAGCAGCCCGCGCTGGCGACGACGCCGACCGCCGCAAGAGCGAGGAGTCCGGCTCCACCGGATTGTTGCAGGCTCACGAGACGCCTGGAAAATAGCCGCTTCATGCATCGCACCTGCGCGCTGAGCTGATCATGCAGCAGGGGGTGAGGGAAGCCTGCATCACCTTTGGGCGGCCCGAGAATCGCTCACGAAACGAATTGTGCCGCAACTCCGCGGCCGAGCAAGTTCGCTGCATGCGGGCATCACCCTTGCCTCTGCTCCATGCAAGCGCATGCCCCAGCCGAAGAGCCCGCAGTCTGCTCGCCCGCCGCTTCCGCCCCAGCATGCGAGCGCGCCGGGATCCCGACCGCAATCGGGGATCGCGCCGCGGGCCGCCTACGCGCCCCTTCCTCCCGCGGTCCCGCCGCCGCCGCCGATGCCGACGCGGATGGGCGCCGGGTACGCGCCGTCGTCCTCGCCGGGTGGCGCGCCGTTCGGCAGCGCGCCGCTGCCCTACGACGAAGCTCGCCAGAGCACGCGCACCCAGGAGGTCGACGAGGTCCGCCCGCCCGCGCAGACCGTCCACACCATCCGCCAGCTCATCGAGACGGTGGCCATCCCGCGGCTCACGCTGTCCGTCGAGCGCGAGGGCGGGCTCGGCGTGCAGCGTGCGGTCGTCCACGACGGCGACGTCTGCAAGATCGGGTCGCACGCATCGAACGACGTCGTGCTGCGCGACCCGATGGTCTCGCGCTTCCACTGTCGGCTCGTGCGCGAGGACGGCGCATGGCGCCTCCGCGACTCCGGGTCCTCGAACGGCACGACCCTGAACGGCGTGCGCCTGCGCGACGGCGACCTCGGGAGCGAAGGCTTGCTCGCGGTCGGTGACTCCGTGGTGCGCGTGCGCGCCGGCGTCCCGGCGAAGGAAGACTTCGTGCCGATGATGCCTTCGTTCGGCGCGCTGGTCGGCACCAGCCTTCCGATGCGCCGCATGTTCGGGCTGCTCGAGAAGATTGCCCCCTCCGACATCAACGTCCTCATCGAGGGCGAGAGCGGCACCGGCAAGGAGCTCGTCGCCACCGAGATCATGCAGCGCAGCGCGCGCGCCGAGAAGCCGTTCGTCGTCGTCGACTGCGGCGCGATCAGCCCGAACCTCGTCGAGAGCGAGCTGTTCGGACACGTGCGCGGCTCGTTCACCGGCGCGGAGCGGGACCGGATCGGCGCGTTCGAGGCCGCGGACGGCGGCACGGTCTTCCTCGACGAGATCGGCGAGCTGCCCCTCGAGCTCCAACCGAAGCTGCTCCGCGCCCTCGAGGCCCGCGAGATCCGCCGCGTCGGCGAGACGCGCGCGCGCCGGGTCAACGTTCGCGTCATCTCGGCCACCAACCGCGACCTCGAGCGCGAGGTGAACAAGGGACGCTTCCGCGAGGACCTCTACTTCCGGCTCGCGGTGATCAGCACGCGGGTTCCGGCCCTACGCGAGCGCCTCGACGATCTGCTCATCCTCGTCCGCACCTTCCTCGCGCAGCTCGGCGTCGTCGAGGAAGAGCGGCTCTTCCCGGCGGCGGTGCTCGCGGAGATGGCGAAGCACGACTGGCCGGGCAACGTGCGCGAGCTGCGCAACTACATCGAGCGCAGCGTGGTGCTGCAGTCCGCGAACCTCACGCTGCGGCGCGGGGCGGGCGGGGTGGCGACCAGCACCCATGGGCAGGCGGGCGGCATCGACCTCTCGACGCCGTTCCGCATCGCGAAGGACGGCGTCATCGACTCGTTCGAGCGCAGCTACCTCTCGCAGCTGCTCGAGGCAGCCGGCGGCAACATGAGCAAGGCGGCACGCATGGCCGGGATGGACCGCATGTACCTGCACCGCCTCGTCCAGAAGCACGGCCTCCGCGGGAACAAGACCGAGACGAACCGCCCGTCAGGCTTTGGCGCGACGGCGGGAAGCCACGGCGACGATTAGCGCGAGGTCGGACTTGCCGAGCTCGCCGGTGACGACGAGCCCGAGTACGTAGAGCACGATCACGCCCGTCGCCACGACGGGCGTGACGAGCTTGCCGAAGATGGGGGTGTGCCCGCCGACGACGAAGGCCACCGCGATGCAGAGGCCGACGCGGACCGCCGTCTTCCACGGGACGAAGGCGCCGGCGGCGCGGCGCACCGCGATCACGCCGACGACGAGCGCGCAGGCCATCGCGATGGTCGTCGCCGTCGCGGTCGCCATCAGCTGCGGTCCGCCGAACGGGGCGAGCGGGATGAGGACCGTGCAGGTGACGGCGAGGAGCGCCAGCGCGAGCGCCGTGACCAGCAGCGCGGTGCGCTCGCGCCCGAGGCTGATGAGGACGGTCGTGGAGAGACCGACCATCGCGAACGTCGCCTGACCGAGGGCGAGCAGGCGGAGCGCCGCGGCCCCGCGGACCGCGACCTCGGTCCCGTAGGCGAACTTGATGAGGGAGCCCGGCAGCGCGAGGACCACGCACACCAGCATCCCGCACACGATCGCGCCGATGCGTGAGCCGCGGCCGACGAGCTCCGGCACCCGGGCGCCGCCGTCCTCGGACTTCGCCTTCGCGAGCATCGGGAAGAGGATCTGCGTGACGCTGAAGAGCATCTGGTAGGGGAGGAACGCGAAGAGCTGGCAGGCGCGGTACACCGCGACCCACTCGTTGGCGGCCTGCGTCGACGTCACGTTCACGAGGGTCTCGGGCGGCAGGGCGGTCGCCGAGAGCGAGAGGTAGCGCCCGAGCAGGATGATGTCCGCCTGCATGAGGCCGTTCGTGAACAGCTGCGCGATCATGATGGGGACGATGAGCGCCAGGTACGTGCGCATGTCCGGCACGCCGGCCGGACGCGCCGCCGCCGCGGGGCTGCCGGTCCCCGTCCAGCGCAGCGCGACGAGGAACACGCCGGCCGCTGCCACGACCGTGCCGATGGTCGCGCCGAGGACGCCGCCCGTCGTGTGCGCCGCCGCCGCGAGATTCGCCGCGTGCCGCGCGAAGAACCAGCCGACGCCGAGCAGCGCGGCGGTCCGCAGCGTCGCGGCGAGGATGTTGAGCGCCGCCTGACGCATGAACATCCCGCGGCCATTCAGGTAGCCGAAGAGCGGGGCATACACGCCGTAGACGAAGAGAACGCCGGTCATCACGAGCAGCGGGGCGAGCACCTCGGGCGCGTGCTGGAAGTACGCGACGAGCGGCGCCGCTGCCGCCAGGATGAGGCCCGCGGCGACCGCCAGCAGCAGGTGCACGCGGAGGGTGGCCCGTAGCGCCTGCCGTTCGGCGACCCCGGCCGCGGCGACGGTGCGGCTCACGCCCTGCGTGGAGCTCGAGACGATGACGTTGTTGAAGACGTTCGACACCGCGAGCACGCGCGAGAGCGCGCCGTAGTCGGCGAGGCCGATCGCCCGCGGCAGGAGCGCCTGCTGAACGAGCCCGGTGACGATGAAGTACAGGTTCGCCGCGAGCATCGCGAGGCCACCACGGCCGGCGCTGCGCGCCTGATCGGGGGCAGCGCCTTCGGGCTTCGAGGGGTCGGTGTTGGTCATGTCAGCGGGCCGGGCGGAACGTCACGGACTGGAGGGGAAGGGAGATGCTGCGGCCGGTATCGTGCAATTTGCACGTACCCGGGTCACGCGCGAAGACGCGGACCGGGTAGCCATTGCCGGCGCGCCGGCGATCGCCGAGGTAAAGGAGGTCGCCGCGCCAGGCGAGGCCCGAGAGGTCGTAGCCGTCGGTGGGTCCGAACACCGGCGCAGCGGCGGTGGTGAGGACGTCGCCGGTCACCGGGTCGAACGTCACGAGCGACGTCGGGTTCTTGCCCGTCTGCGGCCCGGCTACGATGGCCGCGCCGCAGCCGTCGGTCACCGCCAGCTCGGAGACGCTGCCCCCGAGGTCCTTCTCGGCGACGAGGAGCTTCGTCGTGGAGGTCGCCACGTCGAAGCGCTCGATGCCGGCGCGCGCATCCGTCGCGTCGTCGAAGTTGCCGGCCTCCGACAGGTAGAGGCCTCCGGCGTGCTCGACCATCGGATTGAACGGGTTACGTCCCTCGAGCTCGACGCGCGCCTCGACCTTGCGCGTGGCGACGTCGATGCGGAGCATGAGCGACGACTGGCGGGACGCGAGATGGGAGGCGTCGTCGAGCCGCTCCAGCGTGACGAACGCCTTCTCGGCGCCGCCGACCTCGACGATGCGGATCGACTCGGCCTGGGGGTTCCCGTCGTCGTCGTACCCGCGCGCGAGATCGATCGCGTCGGCCTCGACCTCGCGTCCGTCCACGAGGTGGATGATGCGAGGCACTCCGTAGAGCGCGACGAACAGCGACCCGTCCTTCGCCACCGCGACGTCGTGGGCGTTGCTCTGCTTCGGGCCCGGCTGCTTCACGCTCATCTGCGCGATCGGTGTGCCGCACGCGGGGTCGAGCTCGAAGAGCCGCTCCGACTCGCGCGCCATGAGGAAGATCCGGCCCTTCGACGCGGCGAGCTGCACGTCACCGCCAAGCGCCGCGCCGGCCGCGAGCTGGTCACCCGCGCACGGCGGCGCCCCGCACACGAGGCTCGATCGGTAATCGCCGGCCGCCACCACGAGCTCGGTCCCGGGGCACACGCCCGTCGCGAGGTGCGTCCCCACGGGCTCCGACGACGAGCACGCCCACGCGCCGGCGAGCACCACGAACGTCACCCCACCCATGGCCCAGCGCGACGGCATCTCGGTGCGTCAGGAACACCGCGTCCGGCCCGTGCCGTCAATCAAAAGAGGTCACTCGAGGTGCTTCGGATCGAGCAGCTGCGTGCCGCCCGGCGTCAGGCCGGCCTTCTGCCAGCGCTGATCCTCGGTGAGGCTCGGGTCGAACGGCGGCGGGGTGGTGTCGCGGACGATCATCTCGCTCTTGAACCCGTCCGGCGAGTGCAGCGGGCGGATCTCGATGCCGAGGCGCTTCTGCTTGTCGTCGCGCGGCACGACGTTGTCGAGCTTCGTGGAGCTCGTGCCCGGCGTGACGGTGCCGTCGGTGACGCGCTTCCGGACGAAGTTCGAGAGCTGCTCGGGCGTGACCGTCGAGGTCACGCGCGCCGACTCGCGGAAGCGCGCGGTCACCTTGCAGGCGCGAGGCAAGGGGAGCCCGAACGCCTTGTCGTTCCCCTCGACGACCTCGTCGGGCGCGAGGCGATCGGGCGGCGCCTCCTCCACGTGAGGAGGAGGCTTGCGCTTGCACGAGACGCCGGCAACGCCCAGCGACGCAACCAGCAGCGCGAGCGCGTGGGCGCTCAGTCGACGACGAACGCCCATGAGTCGATGTTAGCCGCAGTGCGCGGCAGCGGGCGAGTGAGCGGCGTCGTCGGGCGCGCCGCCTGCGGCGACCCCGTCGACGTGCTGGAGCCCTTCGCGGTCGCGCCGAAGAAGAGGCTGAACGTGGTGGTCGACATGCCGGTGAGGGCCGGGTCGGAGGAGGGCGCGCCGAACTGCGCGCACGACTGCGCGGCGCGGATGGTCACGCCGGGGATGATCGCTCCGGCCAGATCCGGGTAGGCGCCGGTCGGGTTCTCGAAGGCGACGAAGGGCGACGAGCAGCCTCCGGACACCGAGTCGACGCTGCCGATCGGGCACCAGCGAGGCGCGCCGCCGGTGCCGCCCGAGAGCGCCTTGCCGTCGACGCCATTTCCGCCGTTCGCGTTGAAGTAATCGACGCCCCAGAGGAGGGGATTGCCGCCGTTGTTGCACGAGGCTGCCGACGGGACGAGCGGCTGGTACGTCGCGAAGTAGAGCGTGCGATCGAAGACCGTCATGGGTCCCGTCACGCGCGCCGCGTTCGTGAACGGCTGGTACCAGCGGACGACGGCGCGGCCGGGCGTCGTCGGGCCGAGCGCCCGCTGCTCCTGGATGGCCATCAGCATGTTGCGCTCGGTCGTGGAGGCCACGATGCTCTCCTGGTCGCCCGTCGCCGCGGCGATCATGATGCCGCCGAACGGGTCCTGGGTCAGCGTGAGCGGGATCTGGATGGGCTGGCTCTCGGCCCAGGTCGGCGCGAACGGGAGGTTCGGGCTGAAGAGATCCTGGAAGAGCGTGACCCGCCAGTTGGCCGGGTTCGGGTCGGTCATGTCGAGGCGCCAGACGGTGCCGTCGGCGTCGCCGACGAAGGCCTTCTGCGCGACCACGCCGACGCCGCTCGGGTACACGGCCGGGGTGCCGATGACCGGCGAGTCGAACGGCGCGGCCGTCGTGACCGCGCTCAGCCGGCGCGGGATGTCCTGTCCGCTGCGCCCGAAGACGCGGAGGATCTCGCCCGTATCGGCGCGCACGACCGTCACGTTACGGCCCGGCACGGGGGCCGAGTTGCAGGGGCCCGCCGCCCACTTGCGAACGAGCGGCCGCGGGGCGAGCGGCGTGACCGTGTCGCTCTGGTCGTAGATGCTCGGCGTGAAGCCGCCGCCGTTGATGGCGCGCGGGCAGTTCTCGCCCTGGACCGGCGGGCCGTCGATGCCGCCGGGAAGGATGGCGACGCCGATCTGGCGCGCGCCCGCACCGTCGGGGTCCGCGACCACGGTCGTGATCGCGGCGTTGCCGCTCTCCTTGCCGAAGAGCGCGACGTAGTTGGTGGAGCCGACCTTGCGGGTGACCTTCGCCACCTCGCTGCCCGTGACCGCCTCGACGTCGGTGAGCTGCCACAGGAACTGGGGTCCCTGGGTGGTCTTCTTTGCGACGTCGGAGATGTTCGAGAGGCCGCTCGTGATCTGCGCGTCGAGGCAAGCGCGGGGGTTCGCGCCGATGCCCGTGGAGCTCGCGCCCTGGCAGTCGTAGTCGCTGATGTTCAGCGCGTAGTAACCGCCGCCGCCGGCGCCCATGCCCGACACGAGGGTCGTGTGGAAGAGCGGGTCTTCGGTGCGCAGCTTGCGGTCCCAGACGATGTCCTTGATGGCCGGCGTGCCGTCGAGGAGGATCTGCTGGCCCGTCGGGTAGTTCGACGCGAGCTTCGGGAGCACCGCCGGCGGGATGAACGACCAGAGCTCGTGCTGCGACGGGAGATTGTCGAACGCCGGCACGCCGCCGCCCCACGAGGAGGAGAGCGCCTTGAACGCGTGGAGCACGCCGTCCGTGGTGGCCACGAACATGGCGGGCCGGCGGGTCTTCCGCAGGTCGGCGAACGCGCGGTACTGGTCGTCGCGGAGGAGGTCGGTCGGGGGTCCGATGACCTGGGGCGTCGAGCGATAGATGGCGCCGAGCGCCGAGCACGCCGGGACGCAGACCTCACCGGGCACCGGGCACGAGGCGCCGAGGAGCGCACACGCCGAGCCGCTGACCGAGCACTTGCCGTTCGTGGCGCTTCCACCGCCGGCGCAGCGCACGTTCCACTTCGAGTAGCCGCCGAGCGTCGGGTTCGAGGGCGACGCCGTCGCGAAGCCCCAGACCACCTTCGCGCAGTCCGTCTTGGTGAGCGCCGGGATCTCGGTACCGCTCACGTCGCGCGAGCGCTTGCACGTCTTGTCGTCGATGCTCATGGCATCGGCCCACGCGCTCGAGGAGGCGAGCGCCATGTCCGACGCCTGGGTCACCTGCGCGGCCGCGGCCGTCGACGGTACGATGCCGTCGGCCGAGCTCGTCACGAACGGGCGCAGCGTACGCGCCGCGTCGTTCTCCGGGTTGGCGGGCTGGACCGACACGAACTTCCGGGAGCCGGCCTGGGCCGCGGTGTTCGCGGCGAACGAGTCACCCGCGGCCACGGTCTCGGTCTGCGTCGTCGGGGTGGCGCCCACGCAGATCGAGCGCGTGCGGTCGATCTCGCCCGACCACACCTTCTGCGCGTTCGGGATGAAGGAGGCGATGAAGTCGCCGGTGACGCCGTTGCCCGAGATGTTCACGGCCGGCGAGTACGCGGGCAGCGTACGGGTCGTGGCCGCCTTCGTGATGCCGCCGAGCACGCGCCCGAACGACAGCACGAGGTCGGCCTGCGACTCGGCGAAGAACGGCGGCGTGTCGTGGGTGGCGCCCGACCCGTAGTACGCGATCTCGCTGAGCTGGCAGCACGCGTCGGCGGTCGAGCCCTTCGCCGGCGCAGGCCCCGGCGTGTTGGAGCACAGGTTGTGCATCGCGGTCGGGTTCGAGCCGTTCGACGTGACCTGGTTGTACCAGTACTTGCAGTTGTTGTTCGGCGAGGCGAGCGTCGTCGGGAAGCCGTCGTTCACGAACGACGTGTTGCCCGCGCCGTTGACCGAGAAGCCGATCACGAACGTCTTCACGCGCTGGTTCGGGTTCGACGCCGTCGCGAGCTGGTCGGCGACCTGCGCCGCCTTGCTCGGGTAGGGGCACTGCGAGAGCGGCATCGTCCCCGGCTCGCACGACGGGCGGAGGTCGAGGTTCGGCGCGCCGTCGGTGAGGAGGATGATGTACTGGTCGCGGCAGCCGGCGCGCGCGTAGTCGTCGCGGAAGCCCGCCTCGGTCCCGAGCGGGCCGAACGAGTTGTACCAGAGGTAGTCGCGCGCATCCTCGATCATGCCGTCGATCGGGGTCGCGCCGTACGGACGCGTGCCGATGAGGACCTGCTGGATCTGGTCGTTCGTGCGCTGGATGTCGTAGAGCGTGCCGTCCGGATTGGGGAACCGGACCATGCGGCCCTCCCACGGCGGCGCTGCCCAGTGACGTGCGCCGACCTCGAAGTCCGAGGTCACGCCGCAGCCGTTCGGCCGTCCCTTGCCGAGGATCGAGAGGTTCGGGTTCGCCCCGCTCGGCGTGTACGACCACTGCCCGAGGAACGGGTTGCCGCTGATGACCGACCCGCCGACCGGCGTCGACCCGGTGACGCCGGTGGCGGCGCTCGGATCGTTGTCGAACATCATCAGGCCGAAGCGGACGTAGTCGCGCGCGGCGTCGAGCTGTCCGTCGGACGCTTGCTCGAAGGTGCAGCTGTTCAGCGTCGAAGGAGTGAGGGGCGCGCCGAGGGCGCCGGAGCCGTACTGCGAGCGCAGGTACGCCTCCTTGTACGGGACGAACGCCTCGGGCGGGAAGCTCGCGGCGTCGCTGTACATGCCGGTGTTCACGCCGAGACCGCCCGGACCGAGGCCGGAGCCGGGGGACGCGCCGGGGAGCGTCGAGGGAGCGAACGCGCACGCATCGGGGCCGTTCGCTCCGGTGAGCGGCCGGTGATACGGGAGGAAGTAGTCGGTGTCGTAGGGCAGGTTGACGGTGCCGCCGCCGATCCGGAACTCGTTCTTGAACGCCGCCGAGCTACGCGAGATCTCGTCGCAGCTGAAGTAGGGCTGGAGGTTGCCGGTCAGCGCCTGGATGAGCATGCCCCAGCGGTTCGGCTGGGTCTGCGCGCCGGGAACGCACTTGCTGAGCGGGCTCGAGCTCGGCATCGAGTTGTCGGTCATGCGCTCCATCGACCCCGAGGAGTCGACGAGGAGCAGCACGTTCGGCAGCGGACGCTGCGTGGTGCCGGCGATCTGGGCGCGGGCCGAGCCTTCGCCGGCGGCGATGGTGAGCGTGGTCGCGGCGAGCCCGAGGAGCAGTCCTCGGCGTCGTGCAGTGCTGAGCAGGATCCTGGAAACCATCGTGTTCTCCCTCACGCTCAGAAATTCGACGGGGCGCTCGCGTTGGCGAGGCTCGGTCCGACGGTGATGCGCCCACGCCCGACGACCTGGGTCTCGGGCGCGCTCGTGCTCGTCTTCTTCAGCCGCACGAAGACCGTCGCCGTGAGCTGGCTGTAGCGAACGGTCTGCGAGTTGCCCGTCATGACCTCGGTGTTGATCGGGTTCGTGACCTCGACGGACACGTACGGCTGGTTCGCCACCGCGCCGAAGCTCTGTGCGCTGAAGCCAGGCTGCGCGGGCGACGGGTCGACGTTCCAGGGCTTCGTGGGCGTCGTGGCGAGGGCGATCGTCTGCATCTTCGTCGGGTCGAGCCGGATGCACGCCTCGGCGGCGCGCGTGAGGACGTTGCCGGTGTACGGCGCGGCGGTCACGCAGTCGGTGGCCTGGCCCTGCCCGAGGTTCATCTGCTGGACGAGGTTCTGCGCGATCGTAGGGTTGAACGTCTCGGCCGTCATCATGAGCCCGGCCTCGCCGGCGCGCTGACCCTGGAGGGCCTCGCGCATGTGACCGGAGGCGCGGATGTCCGCCGACGTCGCGCTGAGGCCGTAGACGCCCATCACCGCGAGAAGGCCGAGGGTGACGGCGACGATGAAGAGGACCGCGCCGCGGCTCTGACGGCGGCGGCGCGCACGGCGGAGGAGCGCGGCGCGACGCGCGCCGGAGGGAAGGGAGGCGGGCATCATCAGTAGGTCATCCCGAGCTGGTTGATCAAGGCGACCTCCGAGACGACGGTGCGGACGCGGGCGAAGCTCGTGCAGCTCGCCGCGGGCGCCGCCTCGACGCAGTAGCGCGTGATGTACGGCGCGGGAGCGACCACCAGGTTCTGCCGGCGCTCGGAGAGCGAGGTCCGCGTCGCGATGCGGAACCGCACCGAGCGCACGCGCTGCGGGCCGGGGCTGCCGGGCGTCGTGGTGGAGGCGGTCTGCGTGTACTTCTCGATGTTGCCGGTGCCGCCGCCGCCTTCAGAGTCCATCTCGTAGATCTGGAGGAGGTTGGCGGCGTCCGCGACGGTGATCCCGAACTTCAGGTCGGTCGCGTACTCGGCCACGACCTGGCGCATCGCGAGGACGGGCTGCGGCGGGTCGGCGGCGTCGAGGAAGTCGCGGTACAGGTTGAACTTGTTGCCCGCGACCTCGGTGCCCGAGGCGGGCGCGAGCGTCGCGTCGGTGTTCGGTCCGATGAACCAGCGAACCCGCTGCACGGGGTTGATGGTGACCGGCTCGCTGTCCTTCGCTCCGCACGTGCCGTGGCCGCCATCGACGAGCGCGGTGCCGCCCGTGCTGTCCGGCGCCAGGGTGATCGTGGCCTTGCCGGCGCTGTAGGCGAGCGAGGCGACCACCGCATAGTGCTGGCACCCGCGCGCATCGACCACGCGGACCGCGAACGCGCGGCCCGCGACCGGCTGGAACGCGGCCTGGAGGCTCGCGAGAGGGTCGGCGGTGTTGAGCAGGCGGCGGACGGCGGCGTCGGCGGCGCTGTTCAGCTCGACGGTCTGGCCGCCGGCGCCGGCGGTGAAGAAGGTGCCCTGGTACGAGTCGTCCGTCGTGAAGTTGCCGCCGATGATGATCGAATCCGGGTTGAGCCCGTTGTTCGTCGAGAGGTTGTTCGGTCCCGCACTGCCAGCTTCGGGGCCGATCGGGTAGTTGCCCGACCCGCCGACGGTGATCTGGACGCCCTGCAGGTCCTGCAGCGAGGTGTAGCGCGCGCCGCTCGGCGAGCTCGAGGGGTCGACCACGGCGATCTTGTGGGAGAGCGGCACGCCGGTCTGCCCGTCACGCGCGAGCTTGATGTTGCCGGTCGACATGTACGCGGCGCGCGCGAGGTCCTGACGGAGCCGCTCGGACGCGGTGCGGATGCTCGACTCGGTCGACGCCATGCGCGCCGCCTCGAAGAACGTCGTCGTCGCGGCGCGGGCGAGGCCGACCACCGCGATGGTCACGATGAGGCCGGCGACGAGCGAGACCATCAGCTCGACGAGCGTGAAGCCGCGGGCGCGCCTCTGCCTCTTCTTCATGCGCGGCTCATTCACGGAACGAGTTCTCCCGGATCATCGTGGTGGCGTAGACGAAGTGGTACCGCTCGGCCGCGTCGGTCGCGTCGGGGGTGGCGGACGCACAGTTGCCGATCGGGTTGAGCTCGAACCGGGACCAGAACACGCGCACCTCGGCGCGCATCAGCGCCGACGGGTTGTAGGGAGCGGCCGCGCCGATGTCGGCGATCCACTTGAGCCGGTACTGCGTGCAGTACGTGGCGTCGCCAGCGCCGGCGACGAGGTCCCTGCCGAACGTGTCGAACGACCCGGACATGCCCTGGGGGAGCGCGCTCGTCGGCGGGTTGCAGAAGGCGGCGCTGCAGGTGCCGACCGTCTTCAGCCACTGCGTGAGGTTGATGTTGTTGCTGTTCGTGAACGTGGCGTTCGGCTCCGTCCACTGCGTCGCGTCGCGCTGGAGGCGCGAGCACCACTCGTTCGCGATGTTCGTGCCCATGTCGAACCGGCGCGCGTCCTCGGAGCCCTGGAGCGTCACGCGCTGCATGCTGATGACGCCGGCCCCGCCGATGGCGAGCAGCGTCATCGCCGACATGACCTCGACGGCGGTGTAGCCGCGGCGCGATGAGCGACGTGAGCGACGGAGCGAGGTCTTCATTCGGACTTGATCCGGGGGGCGGCGGTGCCGGCAACGAGCACGCGGCGGCGGAGGCCGGCCTGGAGACCGCCCCGGTTACGCGTCACGCGCACTTCCATGAACCTGTTGAAGGGCAGGACCTGCGCCTGCATGTTCGTGATCGCTGCGGCGACGTTCGCGCCGGTGCCCACGTACGTCGCCCCGTTCGGGCTCACGCACATGACGACCGCCTGCTGCGGAGCGTCGTCGACGAAGAGCTGCGTGCGGATGTCGGCGTTCGTGTTGACGCCCGCGCTGTCGAGGTCGAAGCCGTCGATGATCGAGGCCGTGGCGCTCACGTTCCCCGGCACGAACGACGCGGCGTCGGTCCACTCGTTCGGGCGCTTGCACGAGCTGACCGGGTTCGGGCCCGCGCTCGCCGCCGGGGTGCCGTCGAGCGCCTCGAACAGCTGGAACTTGCCGCGGACCCCGCTGGGCGCCGCGACGAACAGGTGCGCGGCGCCCCGACCGGCAGCGCGTGCGCGGCCGCGGGCGATGAGCTGCTCGATCCGGCGGGCGTAGTCGAAGGCGAGGCGGTCGTCGCGGGCCGTGCTCATCGAGGGGACCGCGAGCACCGCGAGGATGCTGATGAGCACCACGACGACCATCAGCTCGACGAGCGTGAAGCCGCGCGCCGCCCGACGTCGCGCGGCGCGCCGGAGGGATCGCGAGAGGGCCGAGCGGCTCGGGAGAGATTGCACCGCGATCCTTCGAGCAAGGGGCGTGCCCCTCCGAAAGCCGCGCTTCACCCTCACGATTTGCCGTCCGACGCGAGGTGGGCGCCCTTGCGCGACGGAACGCTTTGCGCGGCTACGAAAAAAGGTGTGAGAGCTGCGGGTGTCGCACTTATGCCACTTCTCTCACCTTCGCGTTCACCCTGGAGTAATACTCCGCGCATGTCGAACCGAACCGACCGAACCGCTCACGTCGTCCGTCGCGCGCTGCTCGGCGCTCTCCTCGTGACGGCGTCGGCGTGCTCGAAGGACGACAAGCCCGGTGGTGGCGGCGGCGAGCCTCCTCCTCCTCCGCCTCCCCCCGCGTCGTCGGCGGCGAAGGCCGGAGCGTGCGCGACCGGCGGCGGCGAGCTCACCGACGTCGTGTCCGCGCCGCTGCTGCCGAAGAAGGTGGCGAGCTACTGCGTCGACCCGCAGGGCGAGGTGAAGACGTACGGCGATCGCGGCAAGCTCTCGATGGACGAGGTTTGCACGACCGCGTTCGACGGCGAGTGCGAGGTGTACAAGCGTTTCGGCCTGAAGCGCGTCGTGTCCCTCCACTACGTGGACGGCAGCGGCACGGGCGGAAGCGTCGAGGTGAACCTCTCGCAGTTCGCCGACGTGGCCGGCGCGTACGGCATGTTCACGATGCGCGTCGTGGCCGGGGATCCCGCGGAGCCTTCGACGCCCAAGCCCTTCGCGGCGGGCGGCGCGGGCGCCATCGGAACGGGCCGCGCGTACGTGTGGCGCGGCAGCCACCTCGTCGAGCTCCAGTACGTGAACGAGCAGGAGTCGCCCGACCAGCTCGCGAAGTCGAGCGACGCCATCCTCCGTGCGGTCGGCACCGAGATCGGCAGCAAGCTCCCGGGTGACGTTGCGCTTCCGCCCTCGGCGCGCGCGCTGCCGGAGGCGAACCGCCTCCCGAACGGCATCGTCTACCAGCCCAAGGACGTGATGGGCTTCACGGGCGTCGGCCCCGCCGCGATCGGCTACTACAAGGAGGGCGACCGGCGCTGGCGCACGATCGCGATCTTCAAGGACGACGCCGACCAGGCGAAGGATGCCTTCAAGACGCTGAAGGCGAAGCCCGGCACGTTGCCGCTCGCCGGCTACGGCGACGAGGCGGCGCACGTCGTCATCGCGCCGACCGGCGGCGGCCCGAAGACCGAGATGGTGGCGGCCCGGAGGGGCAGCCAGATCTGGGCGATCAGCGACGAGGAGTACGCGATCCGTGGCGAGGCCAAGGAGAAGGCGCGCTTCACGAAGGACGAAGCGACGGCGAAGCTGAAGGCGGCTCTTGCAGCCCCGGGAGCGCCAGGGGCTCAGGGCTCGGCGGCGCCGTCGGCGAGCGCGGCTTCCTCGGCGACGAAGAAGTAGACACGGGCCGGGCGTCCTCGCCGAGCGCGAGCCGCCCCTGCATGTCCCCGAGCGCGAGGCGCTCGAAGCACGCCGCATCGACCCTGCGCTCCTTGCGGACGAGGGTGGTGGCCGCGATGAACCGCGTCGTGACCGGATCGTGGTAGCCGCTGGCTTCCGCGAGCTCCTGCGCGGCGCCGTCGTGCACGCGGTGGTAGCGGACGACGCGGCGCATGAGATGGTCGCGCACCCACTTGCCGACGAGCGAGGCGAGGCCGACGAGGAGGTGGGTGTCGTCGGCGTCGCGCAGGAACGCGAGGCGACCGACGCCCGGCACGACGTACTCGCTGCGCGCCCGCCCCTCGATGATCGCGGTGTGGGGGCGGCCCGCGAGCGGCCCGAAGCGCTTGCCGTAGAAGTCGAAGCCGCCGACCTTCCCGCAGAGGGCGTACACCTCGTCGCTCGCGTCGTGCCGGGCGGCGAGGGTGAGACGCTCCATCGCGTGCAGGTCGACGTCGAAGCGCGACTCTCCGCGGGTCACGGCTTCGTTGAGGCGCTTCGTGCAGACGACGGCGACGCGCGCGCGGCGGATCCCGAGACCCTTCTTCGCGAGCGCCGCGAGATCCTTCGTGAGGATGGCGACGGCGGCGTCGTCGGTGGCGAAGCGCTCGTCCTCCTCGCTCCAGCAGAGATCGACGTGGTGGGACGGACACGGGGCCCGCAGGACGTGCTCCGGGTCGATGAGGAGCGCCACGAGGAGCTCGGCGGGGGTGCGCGCGTCGAAGCCGGCGTGCCGCGCGATGGCCCGCGCCCACGCCTCGCCGAGCGCGCCGTCATCGAACGCGAGGAGCTTCTTCGAGTCGCCGATGCGCCGTGCGATGGCGCCGCGGGGCCGCGACGTGGCGAGCTTCGCGCCGCCGCCCGCGCCGGTGAGGTCCTCGCCGAGCACGCTGGTGACGACGAGCGGACCGAGGCGCGGCCCCATCCCGTTCTCGTCGATCCCGACGTAGAAGGGGCGATTCCAGGTGATGGGAGCGGGCTTCGGCAAGGAGAGCGCGTCTATCCGGGCGCTGTCGCCGCAGCAACCATGGGGAGGCCTGTGGAGAAAAGCCGCGGGGCGACGTCGATCGCCGGTCGTCGTGGTTGACCAGCGTAGCCCCGATGTTTAAGGTGCTGCGCCCCTGTCGACGGATAAGCTCCGAAGCTCCTTGTGAGCGAGGTCCATGATGAACAAGACTCAGCTGAAGAAGTTCAACACGCTGCTCACCGAGAAGCGCGACGAGATCGTGAAGAAGGCCAAGCAGACGTTGGAAGAGGACATGGCCCTCGACGCAAACGATCTGCCTGACGAGATGGACCTCGCCTCGAGCGAGTACCTGCAGTCGTTCACGTTCCGCCTGCGCGGCCGCGAGAAGGTGTTCCTCGACAAGATCGAGAAGGCGCTCCGCAAGATCGAGGACGGGAGCTTCGGCACCTGCGAGGAGTGCAGCGAGGAGATCTCGGTGAAGCGCCTCGAGGCGCGTCCCGAGACGACGCTCTGCATCCGCTGCAAGGAGGATCAGGAGCGCATGGAGAAGGACTACACCTGACCTGGTGGGGGCCGAGGGCCCCCCTCGTCCGCTCCGCGGACGAGCCTCCCCCCCTCCTTGCCTGCGGCGCGGCTCGTGCGCGCTGCGCGCACGAGGCGAGAGGGCGAGCTTCAGGCGCGGGCGCGACTACGGGGTGGTGGTCGCGGCTTCGCGCTTCTTCTTTTTCGAAGCGTTGTCCTTCGCGCGCGCGAGGACGTCCACGAGGTAGTGGCCGGTGTGCGAGCCCGGCGTCGCCGCGATGTCCTCCGGGGTGCCCTCGGCCACGATCTCGCCTCCCTTGTCGCCGCCCTCCGGGCCGAGGTCGATGACCCAGTCGGCACACGCGACCACGTCGAGGTTGTGCTCGATGACGATGACGGTGTTCCCCTGGTCGCGAAGCTCGAGGATCGCGCCGAGCAGCACCTCGATGTCGGTGAAGTGGAGCCCGGTGGTCGGCTCGTCGAGCACGTAGAGGGTCGAGCCCGTCGCCTTGCGGGCGAGCTCTCGCGCGAGCTTCACGCGCTGCGCCTCGCCGCCCGAGAGCGTCGTCGCCGCCTGGCCGAGCGTCAGGTACCCGAGACCAACGCGCCGGAGCGCATCGAGCCGATCGCGGATGCGCGGCACCTTGTCGAAGAGCTCGAGCGCCTGCACGACGGTGACGTCGAGAGCGTCGGCGATGGAGAGCCCGCGATACTCGATCTCGAGCGTCTCGCGGCTGTACCGCTTGCCGCCGCACGTGTCGCACGTGACGAAGACGTCGGGAAGGAAGTGCATCTCGACCCGCAGGACGCCGTCGCCCTGGCAGGCTTCGCAGCGGCCACCCTTCACGTTGAACGAGAAGCGTCCGGCCTTGTAGCCGCGCGCGCGCGCCTCGGGCAGCGCCGCATAGAGCTCGCGTAGCAGCGCGAAGACGCCCGTGTACGTGGCCGGATTCGAACGCGGCGTGCGGCCGATCGGTGCCTGGTCGATCGAGATCACCTTGTCGACGTTCTCGAGGCCCTCGACGGCATCGCAGTCGCCGATCGGCGCGGTCGCCGAGTACAGCTTCGCGCGCGCCGCGGGCAGGAGCGTGTCGACGACGAGGCTCGATTTCCCGCTGCCCGACACGCCGGTGAAGCAGGTGAAGATGCCCGTGGGCACGCTGACCGTGACGTTCTTCAGGTTGTGCGCGCGCGCGCCGACGACCCGCACCGCCGCCTTCGTCCGGGCTTTCCGCGTCTTCGGCACGGGCAGCGCCTTCGCGCCCGAGAGCCAGGGCCCGGTGATCGATGCCGGGTTCTTCATGAGCTCGGCGGGCGTCCCCTCCGCGACGATCCGGCCGCCGTGGACGCCGGCTCCCGGTCCCATGTCGACCACGTGGTCGGCGGCCAGGATGGCCTCGCGATCGTGCTCCACGACGAAGACGGTGTTGCCGAGATCCCGCAGCCGAGCCTGCGCCTCGATGAGCCGCGCGTTGTCGCGCGCATGCAGGCCGACCGACGGCTCGTCGAGCACGTAGAGGACCCCCACGAGGGCTGCCCCGATCTGCGTGGCGAGGCGGATGCGCTGGCCTTCGCCGCTCGAGAGCGTCTGCGCGCTGCGGTCGATCGAGAGGTAGTCGAGGCCGACGTCGATGAGGAAGCCGAGGCGTGCCGTCACCGCCCGCAGGAGCGGCTCGGCGACCGCGCGCTCACGCACCGTGAAGTGCGACTGCTCGACCTCGGTCTCGACCGCCTTCGAGCCGAGCTCCGCGAGGAACACTCGCAGCTTCTCGAGCGGCATGTGCCCGAGCTGCGAGATGTCACGCTCGCCGAGCTTCACCGCGAGCGCCTCCGGCCTCAGGCGGCGGCCCTTGCACGCCGAGCACGTGCGCGTGACCAGGAACCGCCCGAGCTCCTCCTCGCCGATCGCGCCCTCGTCCTCGTCGGGATCGTCGCTGTCGGCGGGCGCGCTGCCGTCGTCGGCGAGGCGCGCCTCGAGGCGCGGGATGATGCCGGCGTACGCCTTCTTCGCGCCGCTCTTCTTCGCGGGCGTCTTCCTGGCGGGCGTCTTCTTCGCGGGCTCGCCGGCCGCACCGGTCTCGGCCGGCGAGGCGGCGTCTCCGACGAGGATGCGCTGCCTGGCGGCCTCGGGGAGCTTCGACCACGGAGCGTCGGGATCCACCGCCAGCGTCTCGACCGCCCGCGCCACCTCGGCCGCGAGCGCCACCGACCCGCGGCGACCCCACGCCAGGACCACGCCCTCGCGGAGCGATCGCTTCGGATCGCCGATGACGCGCTCCGGGTCGACGACCGTGCGCGCGCCGAGGCCGTTGCATGCCGGGCAGGCGCCGTGTGGCCCGTTGAACGAGAACATGCGCGGCTCGATGGGGGGCAGCGAGATCCCGCAATCCACGCAGGCGAAGCGTTCCGACATCCAGAACGGCTCCTCGCCCTCGACCGCGACGAGCAGGCGGCCCTCGCCGACCTTCAGCGCGAGCTCGACGCTGTCGGTCAGGCGACCCTTCACGCCCTCCTTGAGGACGATGCGGTCGATGACGACGTCGAGGTCGTGCGGCTTGCCGCGATCGAGCTCGGTGGTGTCGCCGACGTCGACCACCGCGCCGTCCACGCGGACGCGCACGAAGCCGTCCTCGCGGATCCGCTGCAGCTCGAGCTTCAGCTCGCCCTTGCGGCCCCGCGCGACGGGCGCGAGCACGCTGAAGCGCGAGCCCTCGGGCAGCGCGAGGATGCGGTCGACGATCTGCTGGACGGTCTGCGCCTCGATGCGCTTCCCGCAGCTCGGGCAGTGCGGGATGCCGACGCGCGCGAAGAGGAGGCGAAGGTAGTCGGCGATCTCGGTGACGGTGCCGACCGTGGAACGTGGCGACTTCGACAGCGGCCGCTGCTCGATCGCGATCGCCGGAGAGAGCCCGTCGATACGATCGACGTCGGGCTTCGCGAGCTGCTCGAGGAACTGCCGCGCGTAGGCGCTGAGCGACTCGACGTAGCGCCGCTGCCCCTCGGCGTAGATGGTGTCGAAGGCGAGCGACGACTTGCCCGAGCCGCTCGGGCCGGTGAAGACCACCAGCTTGCCGCGCGGCAGCGAGACGCTCACGTCCTGCAGGTTGTGCTGCCGGGCGCCGACGACGACCAAGCGATCCATGAGGCGGTAAGTGGTAACACACGAGACCATCGGCCCGTCGCGATCCCGCGGAAAAGCACGGGGGTCCGACCTCTGCCATCGCGTTCGGATGCGGGACGCTTCCGTAAGTCCCTGCGTGTTCGCGGCGCGTTTGAGCGCTGTGATAGCCTTCTCCGAGCATGCTCAAGGTCGAGTGCGAGTCCTGTAAGGCGCCGTATCAGGTCGACGAGCGCCGCGTTCCTCCGACCGGCCTCAAGATGCGCTGCCCCAAGTGCGGGCACACGTTCCTCGTGACGGATCCGTCCAAGGGCGGCGCGGCGGCAGCGCCCGTCGGCGGCCCGCCTGCGGAACGCCCGAAGATGAAGCAAACGATGGTCGGTGTCGGCGCCGTGGGCGCGGGCGCGAAGGGTCCGCCCGCCGCCGCGCCGAAGCCTGCGCCGCCCGCGGCGAGGCCTGCGCCGCCGCCCGAGGACGACGGTCTCGCGCTGCCCGCGGTCCGCTCGGCGCCGCGCGTCCAGACCCTCGCCAAGGCCCCGCCGGCACAGACCGGCGGCCTGCCCGGGCTCGATGACCTCGATCTCCCGGCGCTGGCCGGCGATGTCGGGCTGCCGGCGGCGGTGAACCGGAAACCGCCGGCGCGGATCCCGGCCGCCCAGACCGCGCCTGCCGCGCGCCCGCAGGCGCCGGCGGCGCCGCCCGCGTTCTCGTTCGAGGTGGATCTCCCGGCGATCCCGGCGGGCAGCGGCGGCTTCGGATCGGTCGACCTGCCGTCGCCGAAGAGCGAGCGCGGCTTCGGCGATCTGCCGTCACCGAAGCTCGGCGGCGCCGATCTGCCGCTCGCCAAGGGGCAGGGAGCGTTCGGCGCGATCGATCTCCCGTCACCGCGCGGCGGCGGCGGCTTCGGAGATCTACCGACGACGCGTGGAACGGCGAGCGGCTTCGCCGATCTGCCCAGCCTGCAGAACGATCTGCCGCTCGTCGGCGGGCACGCCAACCTGCCGATGAGCACGTCGCACAACAACCTGCCGGTGGTCGGGGGCGGCAACAACCTCCCGATGCTGGGCGGCGCCAACAACCTCCCGACGCTCGGCGGCGCGAACAACCTGCCCATGGTCGGCGGCAACCTGCCGTCACCGCGCGGCGGCGGCTTCGGCGAGATCGATCTGCCGAGCCTGCAGAACGATCTGCCGAACACGATGGGCGCGCAGGCGCACATGCCGATGCCGGTCTCCGACGATCGCCTCCTCCCGAATCGCCACGGCGGTCAGCCGCCGCCGATCGCGTTCGGCGAGCTCGACCTGCCCGTGGTCGGCGGCAGCGCAGGCCTTCCGTCACGCGCCCCCGAGGCGGTCAGCTTCGGCGAGCTCGATCTCCCGCCGGACCCGTCGCTCGGCGCGGCACCCCTCAGCAATCATCCCGGCGCTCCGCACGGCAGCGGCGGGATGGCGTTCGGCGAGGTCGATCTCGGCGGCGGTCACGACGTCGGCGGACCCGCCCTCGGCCCGCCCCCCGCGGCCAGCGCCGGATCCATGTTCCAGGAGGCGTCGCTCGACTCTGGCCTCGCGCCGCCGTCGGGTCCGGCGACGGGCACGCGCGGCACCGGCGCCCGCGCGGCGCGCGACGATCGGCCTTCCTCGAAGGCGCCCAAGGTGATCGCCGCGCTGCTCGCCCTCGTGGTGGTCGGCGGCAGCGCCCTCCAGTTCACGCCGGTCGGCGCCTTCGGATACATCGCGATCAGCGACAAGATGCACTCGGGCGACTACCAGAAGGACGCCCTCAAGGCGGCCGACGACGCCCGCGCGAAGCTCGCCTTCGACACGTACGGGAGCGCGCAGAAGGCCGCCGACGACCTCGCCGAGCTGAAGCGCCGCTCGCCGCGGTCGCGTCCCCTGGCGGCGTACGCGGCGTTCGCCGAGTTCATGAACGAGGCTCGCTTCGGGGTCGACTCGACGCGTGCCGGCCGGGCGAAGACCTTCCTCTCGGATATGCCGCCGAACACGCAGGTCAACTACCTCTCCGCCGCAACCGCTGCGCAGGCGGCGGCGGCCGGCGACTTCGCAGGGGCGAAGGCCGCGCTCGCCAGTGCGAAGGAGCCGCAGGACGGCATCCAGTACGACATGACGATCCTGAAGGGTGAGATGGCGCTCATGCAGCGCGACTACCCGGCGGCGCTCGCCGCGTTCAACGAGGCGGCGAAGACCGCGGCCACGGCGCGCTCGCAGTTCGGCCTCGCGCGCGCGCACTACGCGATGAAGAACCTGAAGCAGGCAAAGGCGGCGGTCGACGCCACCCTGCAGGCCTCCCCCGCGCACGCCGGCGGACACACCATGCGCGCGCTGATCACGTGGGAGCTGCAGCGCGACGAGGCGGCGGCGTTGAAGGAGCTCGCGCTCGTGCTCGACGAGAACGCGCGCAAGAGCGAGGGGCCGAACGAGGTCTCCTCGGCGCTGGCAGCCCGCGGCTGGATCATGCTCGCGCGGGACCGCGCCGGCGACGCGCGCGCCGCCTTCGACGAGGCCGTGAAGATCGATCCGCGGAACGTGACCGCCCTCGTCGGACAGGGCGAGGTGCTCTACGCGGACGGCCGCTACACCGAGGCGCTCACCCGCTTCGACGAGGCGGTCGCCAAGGACCCGACCGGCATCGCGCCGACCCTGGGCGACGCGAAGACGAAGGTGGCCCTCGAGCGGCTCGCCGACGCGAAGGCGCAGCTCACGGCGGCCCGCGCGCGCGCGCCGAAGGACATGGGCCTCGCGCTCTGGCTCGCGAAGGCGGAGGAGGCGCTCGGCAACAAGTCGGTCGCCGAGAAGCTCTACAACGAGGCCGTCGATCTGGCGGATCCCGCCAACGCCGATGCGATCGACGCCTACGCTGCGCTCGCGTCGTTCCTCGCCTCGCAGGGCCGCGCGCAGGAGGCGCAGGCCAAGCTCGACGCCGCGCGCGGCAAGCTGCCCGACACGGCGACGCTGCAGCGCGCCTTCGGCGACGTGGCGGAGTCGCAGGGGCACTTCGACGAGGCCCTCGGTCACTACCAGGCGGCGCTCCAGAAGAGCCCGAACGATCTGGCGACCCGCTTCCGGCTCGGCAAGACCTACCGGAAGCTGAAGCGCCTCGACGAGGCGGCGAAGGAGTTCGACACCATCGTCGCGACCGACAAGGAGTACCCGAACATCGCGGTCGAGCGCGGCCTCCTCTTCGAGCAGTCCGGCGACGTGCAGAAGGCGCTCGAGCAGTTCCAGAGCGCGCTCGACAAGACGCCGAAGGACGTCGACCTCCAGCTCCGCGTCGGCGCCGCGTACGTGTCGATCGGCGAGGTCGAAAAGGCGATGCCGCTGCTCAACAAGGTCAAGGACCAGCGGCCGAACAGCGCCGAGGCCAATCACTTCATCGGCCGCGCGCACCTTCGCCAGGGCGGGCTCGAGGCCGCCGGCGCCATGCGTTACCTGCAGCGCGCCGTGGAGCTCGATCCCAACCGCGCCGAGTATCACCTCTACGTCGCGTGGGCCGCCAACGAGTCGATGCCCGCGCAGCTCGGGCTGGCGCGCACCGAGGTCGACAAGGCCCTCTCGCTCGATCGACTGCTCGCCGACGCGTACTGGCAGCGCGGGGTCGTCGCGCTTCGCGAGGGCGCGGTGAACGACGCGGTGAAGGATCTGAAGCACGCGCTGGAGCTGAAGCCGTCGCGCACCGAGGCCCACGCCGCCCTCGCCGAGTGTTACGAGCAGAAGAACGACATGGCCGCCGCGCTCGGCGAGTGGGCGAAGGCCATCCAGGGCGACGACAAGGTCGCGTCGTGGCGCTACCACTACGGCGTCCTCCTCATGGACCGAAACCAGGCGGGCGAGGCGGCCAAGCACCTCGCCTACGCGCTCGAGCAGGGGAAGAAGACCCAGCCGCGTCCGGGCTGGATCATCCGCTGCGCGTTCGAGGCGGGCGAGGCGCTCCGCAAGATCGGGCAGAAGCAGCCCGCGCTCGAGGCCTACCAGTACTACTTCGAGGTCGCGCCCTCGACCGATCCGAACCGCAAGGAGGCCCGCACCGGCCTCGCGGCGGTCGGCGGCAATCTCGATCGCTGACCGGTCAGCCGAGCGCCCGCGCCATCGCGGCGAACGCATCGACGTCGAGGGTCTCGCCGCGGGCATCGAGCGAGATCCCGGCCTTCTCCGCGGCGAGCGCGACCTGCTCGAGCGGCGCGACGTTGCGCCAGGCATTCCGCAGCGTCTTCCGGCGCATCGCGAACGCGCCCTTCACGAGGGCGCGGAACAGATCGGTCTCGATGGCGCGCCGCGGACGCTCCGGCTCGAGCAGCACGACCGCGCTCGTCACGTCGGGCGGCGGATGGAACGATCCGGGACCCACCGAGAAGAGCTTCTTCGTACGGAAGGCGGCGCGCGTGAAGACGGTCAGCGCGCCGTAGATCTTCGTCGACGGCTCGGCGGCGAGGCGCTCGGCCACCTCGAGCTGCACCATGAAGACGACGCGGTCGACCTCGTCCGCGTGCATGACCGCGCGCTCGAGGAGACGGCCCGTGATCTGGTAGGGGAGGTTCCCGCAGAGGACGCGCGACGAGCCTTCCTCGGCCGGACCGAGCAGCTCGGCGTGATCGACGGTCTGCGCGTCTCCCTCCACGATGCGCACGCGGTCGCCGAGGTCGGCGAGCTCCTCCTGGAGCAGCGGGACGAGATCGCGGTCCCGCTCGACGGCGACCACGTGACGCGCGCGCGCCGCGAGCGCCCGCGTGAGGGCGCCCGTCCCCGCGCCGAGCTCGAGGACGCGCGCCTTGCCGACCTCCGATGCGGGCACGCAGGCCTCCGCGATCGCCTCGACGGTGTGCGGTGAGACGAGGAAGTTCTGGCCGAAGCCGCGCTTCGGCGAGAGGCCTCCCTTGCGGAGCACGGCACGCGGATCGCTCATTCGCTGCTCTCCGCGGCGCGCGCGCTCGAGGCCTGCCGCCGGATCTCGATGCCGCGTGATCGCACCCCCAGGAGACGCATCGCGCGCTCGGCGCGGGCCTGCGAGGCGCGGACCCGGACGCGCACCGCGTCGAACACCACGTCTTCCACGGTGGTCGCTCCGTGAGCAGCGAGGGCGAGCCCGGGCTCGAACCGCGGCATCGTCCAGCGCAGCTCGACGTGGCGCGCGCGCAGGCGACGGACCGCGGTGTCGAGCGCGCTCTCCGGTCCCGGCGGCGGCGCCCACACGTGGACGATGCTCGGCTTCGTCTTGCCCTTCTCGCGCGAGAGCTTGTCGAACACCCCGGCGAGCTGCGGGTCTGCCTTGTCGCGTTCGCCGTCGACGCGCGGGGGCACCTCGATGCCGAACGATGCGAGATAGTGCCGGAACCGCTGCTCGCGCGGGGACGTGGCCAGCGGCAGCCGGGGCGCGAACGGGGCGCGCGAGCGCATCGCCTCGGCGCGGATCGAGAGGGCCTCCAGGTTGCCGCGCGGAACGTCGACGAGGCCGCGGGGGTCGAGCGGACGAAGGTGCTCCGCCACGCGCTGCGCGAGCTCCGCCTCGTCGAGCTCGCAGCGATCGGCATCGACCATGCTCGCGGCGCTCGCGAGGGCCGCGCCGATCTTCGTCGCCTGGGCAGGACCTCCGGCGGGCGCCAGCCACGTGCGAACGCGCGAGGCGAAGACCACGAGGCCCACGAGGTCACCCTTCGCGAGATGGCGCGTGGCCACGCCGCCGAGCTCGTCGATCGCGAGGTCGAGGGGCGCCAGGCCATGGACCCCCGCCCAGAGCTCCACCGACGCGTCCAGCACCACCCACACGACGTCGCGCTCCTCGCGCTCCATCTCGCGGACGAGGAGCTGCCCGCGGCGCGCGCTGGCCTTCCACGCGATGCGTTTGAACGGATCACCCGGCACGTGCTCGCGCAGCTCCTTCAGGTGCTCGCCCTCGCCGGCGAGGGGCGCAGGGCGGCCGGCCTCGGCGACGCGCCGCGCGCGGCCCCCGCGGGCGGTCTGGAGCATCGCGAACAGCGGCTTCGGCAGCACCTCGATGCCGTGCGGGTTCGCGAACATCAGAGGAACCTCGTACAGCCCCTCGCCCCCGAGCGGCGTGCCGCGGACCTCCAGCGCGATGCCGTGCAGCCCCCACCGGCCGACCCGGCGGGCGCGCACGCGCATCTCGAACTTCACCTTCGACGCGGCCGGCAGATCGAGGGTGGAAGGTGTGATCGTCACCTCCAGCATGCTCGAGGCGACGGGGCGGAGGTTGACGCCGCGCGCATCGTCGAAGCCGCGGTTCCTGAGCTCCGCCTCGAGCACGAGCTCCTCGCCGCGACCGGCCTTCGTGACCCGCCGCGTGGTCGACCACACCATCTCGAAGCCCGAGGCGCGGATGCGCGTGACGGTCGACAGCGCCAGCGCTCGTCCCAGCGTCACCGCGAGCAGCATGGCCCCGCCGAACGCCACCGCCGGCGCGACCTTCGCAGCGACGCCGACCGCGACCATGGCCGCGCCCGCGAGGGCGACCTGGAACGTCGCGCGGGTCGGGTGGAGCTGCACGCGCCGCTCGTTCAGACCGCGCGGAAGCCGCGACGGTAGCCGACCTTGGCGAGCGCCTCTTCGATGACCTGCTCGCGCACGCGCGCCTCGCCCTCGACGTCCGCCATGAGCACGAGCCGGTGCGCGAGGACCGCGACCGCGACGGCGCGGAGATCCTCGGGCACGAGGTAGTTGCGCGCGGCGAGCATCGCGTGGGCCTTGCCGGCCTGGAGCAGACCGAGCGTCGCCCGGGGGCTCGCGCCCAGCGCGATCTTCGGGTGGTTCCGCGTGAAGGTGGTGAGCGCGACGGCGTAGTCGTGCAGATCGTCCTCGACGTGGATGCGCGCGGCGATCAGCTGGAGCGCCGCGACGTCGGGCGCGGTGAGCACGGGCCGCAGCGTGGGGGGCTCGTGGCCGTGCGTGCGGAGCATCTGCGCCTCCTCGCGGGAGGTCGGGTACCCCATCGCGATGCGCACGAGGAAGCGGTCGATCTGCGCCTCGGGCAGGGGGTAGGTGCCCTCGAGGTCGATCGGGTTCTGCGTCGCGAGCACGAGGAACGGCAGCGGGAGCTCGAAGCGATCGCCCTCGATCGTGACCTGACGCTCCTGCATCGCCTCGAGGAGCGCCGACTGCGTCTTGGCGGGCGCGCGGTTGATCTCGTCGGCGAGCACGACGTTCGCGAAGATCGGGCCGGCGCGGAGGCTGAAGGTCCCGTCGCGCGGCGAGAGCACGTAGGTGCCGGTGATGTCGGCGGGCAGCAGATCCGGGGTGAACTGGATGCGCCGCGCCGAGCACCCGAGCGCGGTCGCGAAGGCCTTCACCAGCGTGGTCTTGGCGACGCCGGGGACGCCCTCGAGCAGCACGTGGCCGCGCGCCAGGAGCGACACGAGCATCATGTCGAGCGCCTTGGGCGAGCCGACGTAGATCTTCTGCACCTCGCGGCGGAGCTCGTCGACGCGCTCCTTGGCGGCGAGGATCTCGCGGCTCTGCGGCTGCGGCTGCGCGTCCGGAACGTTGGCGGGGCGGTGGCCGGGATCGTTGCCGATGGGGGCGGTCATGCGGGCTGTTCCTGCGGCGGGGTACGCGGCGTGCCGGCCCGGTCCGCGCGCGCGTGCTCGGCGCGTCGCAGGAGATCGCCGACGGTGCGCGCCATGGTCACGACCTCGTGGTCACGGATCGGCTGCACCATTCCTCCGCTGCGCTGGAACACGACCATGGTTTCGACGCTCGCCATTCGTAGCAGAAGCCCGGAGAGGGAGCGTACCCCATCGGCGTCGAGCACGTTCTGCGCGGCGACCTGCGCGAGCAGCTCCTGCTGACCAGGAACCCGGGGCAGCGCGAGGATCGCCGTGAGCTGCTCCTCGAGCGCGCTCTTCAGCTCGAGGACGGCGAGGACGCGCGAAGTCTGCGGCGCGGCGATCACCGCCGCATGACCGGCGACGCCGCCCTGCGCGACCTTCGGCGTCGCACGCACGAAGCGCGGTGTGATCGGCTTGTGCAGGCGCCCGGCACGCGAGCCGATCCACACGACGAGGGCGAGGCCGAGCGCGACCGCGAGCGCATACGCGATGGACGACGGGAGCCCCTCGCGGCGTATCTGCTCGAGCGCCTCGCGCGCGCTGCGGAGCCAGTCGTTCACCGCGCTGGCGTCCTCGTCGCCGTAGGCGCCCTTCTGCTCGAAGCCGCCCGACGCGATGAAGAGCCGTCCCCCGCGCTTGCCCCACGAGTCGTGGTCCACGGCGTAACGCAGGACGCCGCGCGCGAAGGCCTTGTTGCCCGCGTACCGAAGCATCGAGTTCATGACGATCGAAGGATCGCCGACCGCGAGCAGGCGCCCCTGGCCGACCGCGCCGGCGACGGCGACCACGACGTCCGGCTCGCCGTTGCCGCGGATCTTCAGCACCGGCGAGAGGTCCGGATGCGTCAACCCGGTCGGGTGGTTCGTCACCACGCGCGAGACGTCGGCCACGACCGGATGCGCGCTCGCCGGCTCCGCGAGCGCGAGCTGCGGGTTGTGCCGCAGGAGCTCGGCGGGGTTGCGAGGGCTCGCGACGCGCTCCATGCCGAAGTGCTTGAGGAGACCTTCGCCGCGCCCGAAGTCGTCGAGGAGGACCACCCGGCCGCCCGCACGCATGAACTTCGAGAGCTCGTCCACGTCGAGATTCTTCTCGGGGTAGAGCAGGAGGAGCCCGTCGTCGGGCTTGAGCTCGTGGAAATCGACCTGCTTCGTGACGACCACTTTCGAGGCGCCGAGCTCCGCGACCGCGAGCTTCACGAGCTCCCCGCACCCTTCCCAGTCGTCGCCGGCGAGGTCGAAAGGTGCCGCGTACGCCTGCGTCACGACGCAGATCCACGCGCAAATCAGCATGACGCGCATGAAGCGCAGCCCAGCCGGGCCGTTTCCATGTGCGGACATCTTGCCCATCACTCGCGTCGAATCTATCACCGTGAGCGCCGCTGCGGCGGCGTGAGCACTCTTGACCCGTGGGCAGTGGTTGCTAGCTTCGTCCATAGGAGGACGTGAATGCTCCCTCCCTTCATCATCGAGCAGATTCGTCGTCGCGAAGAGGAACAAGAGCGGAAGTACGAGCAGCCCCAGCTGGAGCTGCCCATTTCGCCATCTCCGCCTCCCTCTGGTCCTGGGCCGCAACGGCGGCGTGACGAGCGCGAGCCCGACGAGGGCAAGCGCGGCGTGTTCATCCTGGAGCTCTGAGCTTCTTAAACCCTTTGCGTTCCGCGCGAAGCGCCTACTAGGCTGCGCCGCGAAATGGGGTTCCGCGTCTCGACGAGCTGGCTTTTCCGCGGCGCCACGTCCGCGACCCCTCACGGGGCCGGTGGCGCGGGTGGTGTGGCCGTACGTGCCGGGCTCGCAGCGGCGCTCGTGGCGCTCCTCGCCGGCGCGACCGACTGCTACGCGACGGGGGACGGCACCGCGCCGCCGCTCCAGTCGTTCTACTTCCCCGTCGGGCTGAAGGTCTCGTCCGGCGGCTCGGTCCTCTACGTCGCCAACTCCGATTTCGACCTCCAGTACAACGGCGGCACGCTCCAGTCGTACGACCTCTCGGCGATCCGTCAGGACGTCGTGAAGCTGATCGCCGATCCGACGACCACGGGCATCCCGCTCGACGATCCGTCGGCGCCGCGCGGCGTGTGCCCCGGCCGCGACCCGGGCACGACGCTCGGCGAGACCTGCGCTCCGCCGACGCGGTCCGAGGTCTACGTCCGCGACTCCGCGGTCATCGGCGCGTTCGCGACCGATCTGCTGCTCTCGGATCCTCCGGCGTCCCTCGAGCCGGCGGTGCTCGGCGAGGCGGCGGGCAACCGCGCGTACGACCGGCTGTTCGCCGCCGTGCGCGGCAACGCGAGCGTGACGTGGGCGAGCGTCGAGCGCGACGCGCCGCAGTCGGGCACCGCCACCGGCGTGCGTCCCGCGACCTACGGCCCGTTCGTCATCCAGTGCGGCCAGGACGGCGAGCGTCGCTGTGATGGTCGCCACGAGGCCGGCAACAACACCGACGAGCAGGGCAACACCCGCCACATCTCGATGCCGGGCGAGCCGTTCGGCATGGCGTTCAGCAGCGACGGCGCGTCGCTCGTGGTGACCCACCAGTCCGAGACGCGCGTGAGCCTGTTCGACACCGGGCTCCGCCGCGCCGACACCGGCAGCGATCCCGCGCTCGCGCCGCCGCCCTCGCTCCAGTTCGTGCTCGACGGCGTGCCGACCGGCGGCGTCGGTGTCGCGAACGTCCCGCACGACCGCGACGCGTTCACGGGCACCGGCATCGCGTTCCCGCGGCCGGCGTTCCTCATGACGAGCCGCCTCGTCGCGAACGTCACGCTCCTCCGCGAGTACTCGGACCAGTTCAACGGCGCCGAGTCGAACCAGCTCCGGCCGTTCCTGAACTACGAGAACGGCGCGCCGATCAACGTCGGGCCGAGCGGCGTCGATTCGCGCGGGATCGCCATCGATCCCACGCCGCGCATCGCCTGCAAGGCGCGCGTCCAGGCGCATCCGGCCGACCCGGCGAGCGGTCGCACGCAGCAGGTCGTCGAGGAGGAGCTCCGCGCGTGCGCCCGCAAGCCGGCGCGCGTCTACATCGCGAACCGTGCGCCCGCGTCGCTGCTCATCGGCGATCTCGGCGTGAGCTCCACGGACACCGTCCCGTACGACGCGGACCAGCTCCAGATCCGGAAGTCGCTTCCGCTCTCGGCGGGTCCCTCGAAGGTGTTCCTCGCCCCCGTCGTCGAGGCGGACGGCGCGCTCGCCCTCCGCGTCTTCGTGGTGTGCTTCGACTCGGCGACGCTCTTCGTGTTCAACCCCGACACCGAGGAGCTCGAGAACGTCGTGCGCGTCGGCCTCGGGCCGTTCTCGATGGCGTTCGACCCGTTCTCGCTGGAGGACGTGGCGCTCCACAAGGTGGTCGACCCGGTGAACGGAATCCGTCCGTACCGGTTCGCGTATCTCGCGAGCTTCACGAACTCGTTCATCCAGATCCTCGACCTCGACAACGCTGGCCGCTCGGCAAGCTTCGAGCGCATCGTCTACACGCTCGGCCGTCCGACGACCCCCAAGGGCTCCTGAAATGCGCGCTGCCCTTGCCACGAACGCCACCGCATCCGCGCGAGACAACCGCCCGTCGCGACGACGCCTCGTGCTCACGCTCGCGACGGTGACGCTCGCCCTCGCGACTGCCGGCGTCCTCTTCGCCTGCTCGCAGTCGCCCACCAGCGTTCCGGTGCGCACGTTCGAGCGCGCGCAGCGGATGGACGTGGTGTGCCTCCGCGTCTACGACCCGCCGGGCGCGAACCAGCCTCTCAACAACTTCGTGGCCCGCAACGCGCCGGTCGGGCGCCCCGAGGCGGACTGCGCGCCGGTGCCGGCCGGTATCGAGGGCGAGTCGTTCGACCGTCAGCTGTTCGCGGTCGTCACGCAGTCGCAGCGCGGCGAGATCGCGGTCGTCGACCTGACCGCCGGCAAGCTCGTCGACCAGAAGCGCGCGGTGCCCGGCATCAACTTCCTTCCGGTCGGCGCCAACCCGACCGGCGTGGCGGCCTCGCCCGACGGGAAGATGATCTTCGTCGCGTCCGCGGAGACGAACAAGCCCGCGATCTACGGCATCCCGACGCGCCGTCTCCTCGGCGACAGCCCGGGCTTCACGAGCGGCGCCGAGCCCGCGAACCTCGGCTCGTGGCCGGTGTGCTCGCTCCCGCAGAACCCCGGGGCGATCGCGGTGGTGCCGCGTCGCTCCGGCGGCGCTGGCGGAGACGCGGGCGCAGGTGACGCCGGCGCGGCGGGCAAGGCCGCAACCTACGACATCGTCGTGGTGCTTCCGGGCGACCGCCTGGGCAGCGCCAAGGTTCTCACGCTCGACCCGCAGCCGTTCCGCCGCGGAACGCTTCCCCTGTGGCCCGACGGCACGCTCGACGACCGCGCCGACGTGAGCGGCGCGGACCTCGAGACGAGCTCGGTCGACCTCGTCCCCGGCGCCAAGGTGCTTCGCCCGGGCGAGCTCCAGCCGTGCGCGCTCGTCGCCATGGAGTCGGCGGTCGAGCTCGTCGGCGCGCAGGCGGTGCCCGAGACGTTCGTGCCCGGGCCCCGCTGGGACGACGGCGTGAAGTACGTGGACGGCGGCGTCGACACCACCTGCCTCCTGCCGCGACCCGAGCAGACGTGCGGGGCCGCGCCCTGCTGCGGGCCCGTGCCCATCCACACCGACGACGGCGGCACCTTCGATCCCACCGTGCCGACCGACGGCGGCGCCGAGGCCGGGAGCGATGCTGCACCGCCGGCCCCCGAGACGTGCACGCCGGCCGGCGCCGACGCGGGCGCGAAGCGGCTCGACATCGGCCCGATCGACCCGCCGCGCCTCGTGTCGTTCGCGCGTTCCGAGCAGTACGCGTTCATCGCCGACGAGGGCGCGCCCCTCGTCCACGTGCTCGATCTCTCCGACCCGCTCGCTCCCCGCGAGCTCCCGCCGTTCGTCGCGACGAGCCTCGCGCAGCCGAACCGGCTCGTGCGCGTGAAGGACATCGCCGTGTCGCCGCCGACCCGCGACTACAAGCGTTTCCTCTACGCCATCGACGAGGCCGACGGGTCGCTGATGGTGTTCGACGTCACCGACCCGCTCACCGCGTCGCGCACCCCGATGCTGCGGCCGCACCCCGAGCTCGACCCGTTCCAGGCGATCGACCGGATCAACGTCGGCGGTCCCGTCGTCGCCGTGTCGTTCGCACGCCACGACGTGCCGCTCGCGCAGATCAACGGCGTGCCCATCCCGAGCGCCGCATCGGGTCTCCTCTGCAACCCGAACCCGAACCTCGATCCTGCGAACAACGGCAACCCGCTCTCCGACCTCGGCTACTACTACCGCGCGAACAGCAGCGACCCTGGCCAGGCGATCGGCCCGCGTCGCCTGCGCGGCATCTTCGGCTTCGCGACCCTCTCGACGGGCTCCGTGGCGATCATCGACGTCGACGACTGGGACTCGCCGTGCCGGCGCCCCAACCTGCTCGACCACGCGATCTCGGACATCACGCCGCCGCAGCCGGACCTGCACGACACCGACCCGTACCACGCGCCGACTGCGAGCGAGCTCTCCACGACGAACGAGGCGTTCTTCCCGATCAGCGTGCCGCACGCGCAGCGCTCGTCCCTCGTCATCACGAACGACGACGTGTCCGGCAACAACCTGCCGCGTCTGTTCTCGGCCCCGGTCGTCAGCGCGAACGGCGTCATCCTCTCGCAGAGCGGTGAGGGGAGCGAGGGCACCCCGGTCCTCACGGGGCCGACGATCTCCTTCGCGGTCCCACAGGTGCACCAGAGCCAGGACTGGGGGTTCGTGTACGAAGGCGCGCTTCCGAAGCTCGAGGGCGTCAGCGCGCTGCTCGACACGACGGACAACTACGCGTCGATCACCTTCACCGCCGACCAGGCCCACTTCTGCGGGAAGGGCGTCGAGGACTGGGCGCGCGGCCGCGACCGCGTGCACGCCGCGAACGCCGAGCTCGCTCGCCCGCGACCGCAGCTCCCCGCGGGGACCACGCTCCCGGCGATCCTCGATCGCCAGACCACCGACTACGTGCAGCTCAACGAGGATCTCCTCGGCGTCGACGACGACTACTGGAAGCTGAACCAGTCGTGCTGGGAGGGGACGCTCCAGAACGCGAGCGGTCCGGCGCGCCACGACTTCTGCGACGGCGTGTTCGGGCAGTTCGCCTCCGACCAGAAGCCGGCGCGAGATTTTCCGATCATCGAGGCCTACGACGACAAGCTCCGGGTGGGCCGCTTCTACACGCCGGCTGACGCGCCGCCGTCGCGCGGTCGCGAGGTCGTCTATGCCGACCCGACGAACGCCGCCGACCTGAAGCTGATGCAGTGCTGCTTCCATCGGCAGGCCAAGTTCAACGTGCGGGCCGCGAAGCAGTGGGTGGCGATCGGCCACGTGCCCGGCACCGCGAGCAACGGCGTCGGGTTCCTCAGCCACCTCCAGCCGGACAGCGCCGGACGGTGCGTCTCGACGTGTGATCCCAAGGACGCGCTCCTCAACGGCCGCCTGCTCACGACGCCCGCCAACGTCCCGGCGTACACGGTGGACATCGACAGCGTCCTCGCGCTCCGCAATCCCTTCTTCCAGGTGATCATCGGCGCGGCACCGAACGGCGCCGAGCCGGTGCGTGACACGCTGTACTCGCTCCCGATCCGCGGCGGGTTCGCGCCCCTCGTCGTCGACACCGGCGGCGGCTCGATCAGCGTGAACCCGCAGTCGATGCGGTTCATCGATTCGCTCGGGCAGATGGCGGTCGTCGACGGAGCGTCGCAGGGTCTCGTGCTCATCGACCTCCAGACCGTGTCTGTTGCGCGCGCTCCCTACTTCTGACAGATCTTCGCCGTGGCCAAGGCGAGCGGAGCAGATACGCCGTCGATGCGGCAGTACCTGGCCGCGAAGAAGCAGTACCCCGATGCGCTGCTCTTCTTCAGGATGGGCGACTTCTACGAGCTCTTCTTCGACGACGCGGTCGTCGCGGCGAAGGTGCTCGAGCTCACCCTGACGAGCCGAAACAAGGGGGCGCCGGACGCCATCCCGATGGCCGGCGTACCCCACCACGCGGCCACGTCGTACGTGCAGCGGCTCCTCGACCAGGGGTTCAAGGTCGCCATCTGCGAGCAGATGGCCGACCCGTCGACGGTGAAGGGCATCGTCCCGCGCGAGGTGGTGCGGGTCGCGACCCCGGCGATCGCGTACGACGACACCGCCGTCGACGCGAAGAAGAACCTCTTCATGGCAGCGGTCGAGGTCGACGCGAGCGGTCGGGTGGGGATCGCGGCGCTCGACTTCTCGACGGGTGAGCTGCTCGCGTGCGAGGCCGACAGCGCCGCCGCCGCGCTGAGCGAGGTGGTGCGGCTCGACCCGCGCGAGGTCCTGGGCGGGTTCGGCGCGGCCGCGCTGACCGCCGACGTTCGCCTCTCGCTGCCGCGGAGCGCGGTGCGGGACGTGACCGACGCGTCGTGGGACCTCGGCACCGCGCTCTGCGTGCTCGACGGCGTCCTCGGCGAGGGGAAGGCGCGGGCCGCGTGCGCGAGCGACCTCGCGCTCCTCGCCGCCGCGCGCTGCGTGGCGCTCGCCCAGGAGTGCGAGCCGGGACGGAAGCTGCCGCTCCACCGGCTCGTCCCGTACGAGCTCGGCGACACGCTGGTCCTCGACGACGCCGCGCAGCGCCACCTCGAGCTGGTTCGCACCATGGACGGCGAGTCGGGCCGCGGCGCCGGCTCGCTCCTCGCGCAGATCGATCTGACGCGCACCGCGGCCGGCGCCCGGCTGCTCCGGCGGAGGCTCCTCGCGCCTCGCACCGACGTGAAGGAGATCCGTCGTCGCCTGGACGGCGTCGAGCTCTTCGTGATGCAGCCCGGGCTCCGCGCCGAGGTGCGCAGTCGCCTCGACAAGGTCTCCGACCTCGAGCGCCTCGCGGTGAAGGTGGCGGTGGACCGGGCGGGCCCTCGTGAGCTCGTGTCGCTTCGCACCTCGCTCGCCGAGCTGCCCGGCCTCGAGGACGCGCTCCTCGCATGCCGTGACCCGGGCGTGGCCGAGGCGCTCGGCGGCGAGAGCTCCGCCAGCGAGAAGGGCAAGCGCGGCTTCGTCGACCGCGCCGAGGACCTGCACGCGCTACTCGCGGGCGCGCTCGTCGACGACCCGCCGATGCGCGCCAGCGAGGGCGGCGTCTTCCGCGAGGGCTTCGACCGCGCGCTCGACGACGCGCGCACGCTCACCCGTGATGGCCAGCGCCTCATCGTGGAGCTCGAGACGCGGCTCCGCGAAGAGGCGCAGATCCCGAGCCTCAAGCTGCGCTACACGCGCGTCTTCGGCTGGTACATCGAGGTCACGCGCACCCACCTCGCAAAGGCGCCGAAGGCGTGGCGGCGCAAGCAGACCATCGCCACCGGCGAGCGCTTCACGTGCGACGAGCTCGATGCGCTCGCCGACAAGCTGACGCACGCCGAGGACCTGCTGGCGACGCGCGAGAGCGAGCTGTTCGTCGCCCTCGTGCGGCGCCTCGCCGAGCACTCCGAGCGGCTCCGCGATCTCTCGGCCAAGCTGGCGATGCTGGACGTGGCGAGCTCCCTCGCCGAGCTCGCCCACCGCGACGACTACACGCGGCCCGACGTCGACGACTCGCTGGAGCTCGTGCTCGAGGACGCGCGGCACCCGGTGGTCGAGCGCCTCGCCGCCGCGGGGCGCTTCGTTCCCAACGACCTCGCGCTCGACGCGCAACCGGGCGGCGGGGAAGGGGCCTCGAAGCTCTGGATCGTGACGGGCCCCAACATGGCGGGCAAGTCGACCTTCATGCGGCAGGTGGCGCTCTGCGTGGTGCTCGCGCAGATGGGCGCGTTCGTGCCCGCGCGCCGCGCGCGGATCGGCGTGGTCGATCGCGTGCTCACGCGCGTCGGGGCGAGCGACAACCTCGCGCGTGGCGAGAGCACGTTCATGGTCGAGATGAAGGAGACCGCGAACATCCTCCGGCGGGCCACGCGCCGTTCGCTGGTGGTTCTCGACGAGATCGGCCGTGGCACGAGCACGTACGACGGGCTGTCGATCGCGTGGGCGGTCGCCGAGCACCTGCACGACGTGGTCGGCTGCCGGGCCCTGTTCGCCACGCACTACCACGAGCTCACCGACCTCACGACGAGCTGCGCCGGCGCCGAGAACCACAGCGTCAGCGCGCGCGAGCACGCCGGCAACATCGTCTTCTTCCACAAGGTGCAGCGCGGCGCCGCCTCCCAGAGTTACGGCGTCGCATGCGCTCGCCTCGCGGGCCTCCCGGAGCCGGTGCTCGCTCGCGCGAAGGCGATCCTCGGTTCGCTCGAGCGCGGCGCAGCATCGCCCGCGGGCCGTCGGGCAGCGGGGAAGAAGGCGCCGCAGCTCGACCTCTTCGGCCTCGCCGCGCCGGCCGGTCCGGTGACCATACCGGCCGAGCCCGTGACGCCCTCGCCAGCGCTCGACATGCTGCGCGCGCTCGACCTCGATCGCATGACGCCGCTCGAGGCGCTCACCACCCTCGCCAGGCTCAAGGGGCTCGCCGATCCGGTGTGACCTCCTGTAGTCTGGTGGGCCATGAGCGTTCGCGACTCGCTCATATCCATCATTCCGGTGGCGCCCGGTGAGGTGCTCGTCATCGACGCCGACGAGCACACCCGGCGCACCGTCACGCAGCACCTGTCGAGCCTCGCGATGAGGGTCGCGCAGGCGGAGAGCGGGGCGCGTGGCATCGAGGTCGCCGTCGAGAAGGCGGCCGCGCTCGACTGCGTGCTCCTCGACGCGAGCCTCGACGGCGCCTGGGACATCCTGAGGCGCCTGCGGAGCGAGCCCGAGACGAGGTTCATCCCGGTGCTCTTCCTGACCGCGGGGCCGGCCTCCGATCCCGACATCATCCGCATGCTCGAGCACGGCGTCGGCGATCACCTCGCCAAGCCCCTCTCCGCGATGATGCTCTGCGCGAAGGTGCGGGTCGTGTGCGATCGCTCGCGCGCCGACCGCGAGCTCCGCAACAAGCTCAAGTTCGCGCTGGACAACGCGGCCCACGACGCGCTCACCGGCCTCTTCAATCGCCGCTACTTCGAGCGCCGGCTGAAGGAGGAGTGCGCGCATGCGAAGCGCCATCGCCGGCCCTTCGCGATCGTGATGCTCGACCTCGACCACTTCAAGCTCGTGAACGACACCTACGGTCACGAGGACGGCGACCGGGTCCTCCGGCACGTCGCCGAGGTGGCGCAGGCGCAGCTCCGCGAGGACGACATCCCGTGCCGGTACGGCGGCGAGGAGTTCGTGCTCCTCCTGCGGGGCACGACCGGGATGGCGGCGCGCGTCGTCGCGAACCGGCTGCGCACGAACCTCGCTGCCAAGCCGCTCCCGCTCGGTCCGAAGAACGAGCCGCGGCACGTCACGTTCAGCGCGGGCGTCGCGGCGGCCGACGAACGGAACGCCTACAACGCCGACGGCGTGATGACGCGCGCCGACGCTGCGCTCTACCGCGCCAAGCGCGCCGGCCGTAACCGCGTCGAGACCGAGTGAGCGTCCGCTGACCCGTCAGGTGCGCGTGCCGACGGCGGTCGGCAACGCAGCGGCCGCGGCGCGTGGATCGAGGAACGTCGCTCCGTCGGGGCTCGGCCGCACCGCGCTCGGGTCGACGGGCAGGCCGAGGTCGACGCTGCGCAGGAGGCCGACCTCGCCGAGCCCGAACGTCTCCTCGGCCACGTGCTGGAACGCCCGCTTCTTCGCGTCCGAGTCGAGCCACACCGTGACCTCGCGGCACCGCATGCCGCCCAGCATGGCGTGCCAGCGGAGCGTTGCGATCATCGCGTTCGCGCAGAGCTCGATGCCGACGCGCGCCGCGCCCGTGCCGAGCGCCGGCACCGAGATCGAGTGGCAACCGTGCTCGTCGGCGAGGAGGAGGGCGCGCGCGAACGCCCGACCCACGCAGGAGACCTCGTTCCAGGCGCTCACCGCGTGGAACACGTACCGTGCGCCGAGGGCGCCGGGCTTCGTCGCGATGCACGACCCGAGCGGCTGCTCGCCCGCGCGCATCGCCTCCTCCTCGATCGACGTGCCGCCTCGCCGGCGGAGCGCGTCGCCGACGCCGCTCCGCATCTTCAGCTCGAAGTTCGCGCTCGAGACGATCGCGTCGGCGGTGCACGTCGAGATGTCGCCCACCTTGAAGTGCACGCGCAGCTGACCGATGAGCAGCGTGTGTGCGTCGAGGCGCGTCACGGTCGGCTCGGGCGGATCGAGGGCGCGGCCGAGCATCGCGAAGTGGTGCAGCGGCGCGGTGATGTCCTCGGGCCGCTTGTCCTTGTCCTTCTCGAGCATCGCGCGGACGACCTGCTGGAAGTACGCCTCGGCCGGCGATCGCGGGGGCGGCATGCGGGGCGGACGCGCGCCGTCGAGGATCTCGCCGACGTTGTCGAAGGGCGCATGGCCGTAGCGGAGATCACACGCGGTCGCGCCCGCGCCCCAGACGTCGGTGAAGCGGCCGACCGGCTCGCCCCGGAACTGCTCGGGCGCCATGAACTTGAGCGTGCCGGCCGTGTCGCGCGCGCTCGCGTCGGAGGTGGCGACCGCGATCCCGAAGTCGCCGAGACGGATGCCGGTCTCGGGCGCGGCGAAGACGTTCGAGGGCTTGAGGTCGCGGTGGATGACGCCCGCCTGATGCGCGGCGCGGAGCCCGAGCCCGACCTCGCGCATCACGTGGCACACGAGCCATAGCGGCAGCCCGACGCCCAGGGAAGCACGCCGGCGCCGGTCCAGCTCGGCGAGATCGAGCCCGTCGACGTACTCCTGCACGAGGTACGGGATGCCCGTCGCCTCGACCTGCCCGGCGTCCATCGCGCGCACGATCCGCGGGTCGTGGACGCGTGCCATCAGACGCGCCTCCGACCGGACGCGTGCCGACCCCGCGTCGGGTTCCGCGTGCACGACCGACGGACGGATCGTCTTGATGATGACCGGGACGGCGAGCCCACGGTGCTTGCCGAGCCAGACCTCGCTCATGCCGCCCTCGCCGAGGAGGCCCCACACGTCGTAGCCAGGCACGTCGAGCGACTTCATCGCGCGGCTAGCTTAGCCTCCTGCCGCGGAGCGCATGGTAGAACGTGTGCGGTGCGTCGCCACCTCCGCCCGAAGCCGCTCGTGACGGCGCGCGCGCGTGGCCTGCTCGCGCTGGCGTCGTTCGTGGTCGGCTTCGTGGTGCGCGCGTTCTGGGCGATGCGCGTGCAGTCTCCGCTCGGCGCGATCTACTCGGACATGGGCGGTTACGTGGGACGTGCCGAGGGGCTGCTCGCCGGCACGACCCCCGGCGATCCGCGCGTGCTCCTCATGTGGCCGTGGGGCACGCACGTCCTCGTCGCCGGCGAGATCGCGCTGTTCGGACGCAACGCGCCGGTCGCGTTCGCGCTCGTCCATGCTGCGGTGGGCGCGCTCGCCGCGGCCTGCGCGGCGCTCCTCACCGCGCGCTTCACCGGGTCACGCGCGTGGGTGCTGGTCAGCGGCCTCGTGGTGGCCCTGTGGCATCCGCACGTCGTCTATGCGGGCTTCTTCTCGTCGGAGATCTGGTTCTCGGCCGCGATCCTGATCTTCTCGGTGCTCCTCGTCCGGCGCTTCGAGCGTGGTGGCCACGCGGGCCACGGTTGGGCCGCCGGGCTCGCACTTGCCGTCGCGTTCGCGGTACGTCCCCAGATCCTGATGACGTGCGGGATGATCGGCGCACTCGTGGCCCTCGGCTGGCTGCGGCGGCCCTTCACCCGTCCGCGCGGCGGCGCCGTCGGGGTGATGCGGCTCGCCCTGCCGTTCCTCGTGCCGGTGCTCGTGACGATGGCCGGCAGCGCGGTCCGCTACCACCGACTCTCCGGCGAGCTCGGGCTCATCGCCTCGAACGAGCCGGCGCAGCGCCTCTTCGGCGAGACCAGCGTCGGCAAGATCGAGTCGCACTGGGTGGCGCCCGACGGCGCGGCGTGGTCCTGGTGGGTCTCGCCGCACACGAAGCAGCCGCTACGGCCCGAGCACGTCGTCCGCTACGAGGGGTTCGTCTACGACAAGCACCTGCTCGAGCAGATCCGCCGCGACCGGCTACGCGGCGTGACGTGGCGCGCGCGCGCGGCCCGCATGGTCGACAATGTGGCGCTCCTCGCGGTCCGGAACCTGCCGTGGCCGGAGGACGACTTCCGGCGCATCCCGGTGCGGCTGCGGCTGCAGAGGTTCTTCGCGCGCGCGCTCCAGCCGCTGCTCGTGCTCGCCGCCGGAGGGCTCCTCTTCCTCGGGCGTCACGGGGTCGCGCGCATCGTCCTGCTGACGCAGCTCGTGACCATCGTGAGCGTCGCCGCGCTCTATCTCGGCGAGGCCCGGTACCGCGTTCCCTACGACCCGTTCCTGGTGGTCGTGGCGGTCGTCGGCGCGAGCGCGGCCGTGCGGGGCCTGCGCTCGCTCGCCGGACGGGCGCGGCGAACGCTCAGGCCGACGCCTTGACGTGGGCCTCGTACGCGGCCTCGTCGAGCAGCTCGCTCGTGGCGCCGGCGGTCGACTCGATGACGACCATCCAGCCCTTGCCGTAGGCGTCCTCGTTCACGAGCTCCGGGTTCGCGTCGAGATCCTTGTTGATGTCGACGACCTTGCCGCTCACCGGCGCGTAGAGATCGCTCAGAGTCTTGACGCTCTCGATGGTGCCGAACGCCTTGCCGGTCGTGATCTCGTCGCCGACCTTCACGTCGAGGTTCACGAGCGTGATGTCACCGAGCTGCTCGACCGCGAACGCGGTGATGCCGACGGTGACGCGGTTGCCCTCCGCCTTCGTCCACTCGTGATCCTTCGTGTACTTGAGGCCCGCGGGGATGCTCATGAACGCTTCTCTCTCTTCTTCAGGTGCGCTTGTAGAAAGGGGTCTTCACGACGACGGCTTCCACGTTCTTGCCGCGGCAATCGACGAAGAACTTGGTGCCGATCGCCGTGAGCTCGGTAGGCAGATAGCCGAGACCGATCGTCTTGCCAACGGTCGGACCGGGGCTGCCGCTCGTGCAGACGCCGACCTCGCGGCCGCCCTCGTCACGCAGCGGGTAACCGTGACGCGCGATCCCGCGGCCGGTGACCTCGAAGCCGACGAGCTTCCGGGTGAGCGGCTTGGCCTTCACCTCGGCGAGGGCGTCCTTGCCGACGAACGCCGGCTTGTCGAGCTTCGTGACCCAGCCGAGGCCAGCCTCGATCGGGTTCGTCGTCTCGTCGATGTCGTTGCCGTACAGCGAGAGGCGCGCCTCGAGGCGCAGCGTGTCGCGAGCGCCGAGGCCGGCCGGCTTGAGGCCGAGATCCTTGCCGAGCTCGAGGAGCTGGTCCCAGAGCGCCGGCGCGTCGTCCCACGCGCAGAAGATCTCGACGCCGTCCTCGCCGGTGTAGCCGGTGCGCGCCGCCGTGCAGCGGACGTTCGCGATGACCGCGTCGCGGAAGTGGAAGGACTTGAGCTCGTGGAGCTTCGACGCGTCGCTGCCGGCGCGGGCGAGCACGTCGAACGCCTTCGGGCCCTGCAGGGCGATGAGGGCGGTCGCGTCGGTCCGGTCCTCGAGCTCGCAGTGGTTGTCGGCCGCCTTCTGGAAGACCGCCTTCATCTTCTCGTGGTTCGACGCGTTGCAGACGACGAGCCAGCGGTCGTGCGCCGCGCGGTAGACGATGAGGTCGTCGAGGATCGTGCCCTGCTCGTTGCACGCGCACGTGTAGAGCGCCTGCCCGTCGACGAGCTTCGTCGCGTCGTTCGTGATGAGGTAGTCGACGACCTGCCCTGCGTATTCGCCCCGCAGCTCGAGCTCCCCCATGTGCGACACGTCGAACAGGCCGCAGGCGGTCCGGACCGCCTGGTGCTCGTCGACGATGCCGGTGTACTGGACGGGCATCTCGAAGCCGGTGAAAGGCACCATCCGGGCGCCCAGCTTGACGTGACGGTCGTGGAGCGAGGTCTTGCGCATCGGCTCGGCCATGGGAGGCGCGCACCATAGCTGTCCGCCGCGCGAGTGTCAGCCCGCGTTCTGGGTTATGCTGCACTGCGATGGCCACGCCGTTCGATCGCGCCGCGAAGCGGTACATCTCGGAATGGGTTCCGCGCTTCACGCCGTACCACCTCGATCTGGTGCAGGAGCTGGCGCTCGTCGCCGGGCAGCACGTGCTCGTGACGCGGTGCGGCCCCGGGGCGGAGGTGCTCGCGGTCGCGCGCGCCGTCGGCGACGAGGGCCGCGTCCGCGCCATCGACCCGAGCGCGGAGCTCGTGGCCATCTGCGCCGAGCAGGTCGAGAAGGCCGGGTTCCCGGCGGTCACGTGCGAGCGCGGCGAGCTCGACGACACCGGCGAGGGCGGCTGGAACGCCATCGTCTGCGCGTTCGGCCTGTGGACCGCCAAGGACCGAGGCGCGGTTCTGAGGAAGTGGGCCTCGTCCCTCGCGCCCGACGGCAAGGTGGGCGTCCTCACGTTCGGCCCCCCCGACCCGGCCGACCCCTTCGAGATCCTCTCGGCAGCCCTTCGCGAGCTCGAGCCGGACGCCGTCGCGAAGCCGCCGCGCATCGATGCGACGCGCGAAGCCCTCGTGAAGACGTTCGAGGAGGGCGGGCTCGCGCTCGTCCGCCACACGACGCTCCGTCACGCCGTCACGTTTCCCAGCGCCGAGGCGTTCACGGACGCGATCCGCGAGGGGCGCACGTGGCGCAGCATCTGGGCGGAGCTCGGGCCGGAGCGCATGGGGCTCGTCACCGCGCGGTTCTACGATCAGGTGGGCGGGCCGACCGCGCCGCTCACGTTCGAGCCGTGCGCGACGCTCGCGATCGCGGCGCTCCCCGGCGCGGAGGTGGCGCTGGCGGTCCGCCCCAGCGTGATCGCCCCGCGGCTCAGCACGACGGAGCTTCCGGACGACGATTCCGAGGGGTGACGCCGCCGTTGCATGTGATGGCGGGACGCGGCCGGACGCGGCCGGACGCGAAAGGCCGAGCCGCGATAGCTCTTTGCGCCGCGCGCGTGTCGCGCTATGTGCGGGCCCTCGAAATCTTCCTCAGGAGTGACGAATGGCACGCTACCAGTTCACGTCGGAATCGGTCACCGAAGGACATCCGGACAAGCTCTGTGACGCGATCTCCGACGCGATCCTCGACGCCATCCTCGCGCAGGATCCCAAGGCGCGCGTCGCGTGTGAGTCGCTCGCGAAGACCGGCATGGTCGTCGTCGCCGGCGAGATCACGACGTCCGCCATCATCGACGTGCCGACCATCGTGCGTCGCGCGGTCCTCGAGATTGGCTACAACGACTCGGCGATCGGCTTCGACGGCAACACGTGCGCGATCCTCGCCGCCGTCGAGCAGCAGAGCCCGGACATCGCGCAGGGCGTGGACGAGGGCGAAGGCCTCCACAAGGAGCAGGGCGCCGGCGACCAGGGTCTCATGTTCGGTTATGCGACCGACGAGACCCCGAACCTGATGCCCGCGCCGATCGACTACGCGCACCAGCTCGCGCGTCAGCTCGCGGCCATCCGCAAGAGCGGCAAGGTCGACTTCCTCCGCCCCGACGGCAAGACGCAGGTCACGCTCGAGTACGAGAACGACGTGCCCGTCCGCTGCGACGCGATCGTCGTCTCCACGCAGCACTCGGAAGGCGTGAAGCACAAGACCCTCAAGGACGCGGTCATGGACCTCGTCGTCGAGAAGGTCATCCCGAAGAAGCTGATCGACAAGAACACCAAGTTCCACATCAACCCGACCGGCCGCTTCGTCGTCGGCGGCCCGCAGGGCGACTGCGGGCTCACGGGCCGCAAGATCATCGTCGACACGTACGGCGGCATGGGCCGTCACGGCGGCGGCGCGTTCAGCGGCAAGGACCCGTCGAAGGTCGACCGCTCGGCCTGCTACTACGCGCGCTTCGTCGCGAAGAACATCGTCGCCGCCGGCCTCGCCAAGCGCTGCGAGGTCCAGGTCGCGTACGCCATCGGCGTCGCGCGTCCCGTCGGCATCTACGTGAACACGTTCGGCACCGGCAAGGTGTCGGACGAGAAGCTCCAGGCGTACGTCGAGCAGCACTTCGACATGCGCCCGAAGGCGCTCATCGACGAGCTCGGGCTCCTCGCGCCGCAGTACCACCCGACCTCCGCGTACGGCCACTTCGGTCGCTCCGAGTTCGCGTGGGAGAAGGTCAACCGCGCCGCCGTCATGGCCGCGGACCTCCTCGGCACGCGCGGCAAGGGCACGAAGATCGAGCTCGGCACCAACGGCGCCGCCAACGGCACCAACGGCTCCAACGGCAAGGGCGTCAGCGCGAACCTCGCCAACGGCACGAAGAAGGCCGACAAGGCGGACAAGGCCGACAAGAAGTCGGACAAGTCCGACAAGAAGAAGGCGAAGAAGTCCGGCAAGAAGTCCGGCGCGTCCGCCGAGGCCTGAATCGCGCGCTCGAGGCGCCCACCGGGTGGGAGTCTCGAACGCATCGCGAAAGACGCGGAGACGCGTGCGCCCCCTCGTTCCTTGGTGACGAGGGGCGGTGCGCCTCGAGCAGCTCGTCGCGGCGGCGGGGAAGAACGGAACCTTCAGCTCGCGCGAAGTGAGCGGCGCGGTCAGCGAAGGATTGCGCAGATCTCGCCGGGCGGGCAGCGGCTCGAGGGCGAGCCCGTGCCGACGTCCACCTGGGCGCGCGCGGTCTGGCACTGCGCGAGATCGAGCGCGACGCGCCGCGAGGTCGCGGCGCACGACTCGGCGACCGCGCGCTCCTGCGTGAGCCGTTGGCGATGCAGCTCGGCGCTCGCTGCGCGATCGTCGATCGCCCGGCACTCGGTCCCGCGCGCCGCCACGCCATAGCTCGCGGTGGCGGCGAGAAGCGACGCGACCGCGCCGAAGACGATCATGATGCGCACGTCGCCGGGCGCGCTCAGCTGCGCCCGGAGGCGGGCGTTGTCCGCGTCGAGCCCCACGATGCGGGCCTCGATGCGCGCGAGCTCCTCGCGTGCCTGCTCCTCGGTGCTCATGGGCTCCTCACGGTGTAGGACCTGCCCACGGTGACGGCGGCGCCGCCGAACGACGGCACCTTCACGCGCCGCAGCACCGCGAGCACGCAGGACCGATCGGACTCGGTCAGGTTGCCGTCGGACGAGTCGATGACCGCGCTCTCGACCTGGCCGGTGCCGGCGGCGAACGTCACCTTGGTGTGGAAGGCGACGGGCCGGGCCGGCACGAAGCAGCCGCGAATCGTCGTCTGCGCCGCGGTGAGGGCCGAGCTGGCGATCGCCGGGTCGAACGCGCACTGGCACAGCGGGTCGCCCTGCCGACAGCTGCACTGGGCGGGCTGGCTCGCGCTGCGCGCCGCGGCCCGCTGCTTCTCGGCGAGCCCGCGTTGACAGGCAAGGAGCTCCGCGGACGCGCGCGCTTCGCCGCCCTGACACTCGACGACCTGCGCGTGCTCGCGTCCGAGCTCGCCCGCCTCCTCGGCGAGCTGCGCCGCGCGAACCGCCTTGTCGTGCGTGGCGGCCGCGAGAGACCCGCCGCCCCAGCCGACCAGCGTGGCGGCCGTGATCCCGATCGAGAGGAGGAGCCACGTCGCCCGCTTCCTGCTCCGCGCCGCGAGCTCGCTGCGCATGGCCTCTTGCTTCTCGAGCAGCGCGGCCGCGTCCTCTTCGGCGCGGCGGATGCGCTCACGCAGCACGACTTCTTCGGATCGGAACGGCATGCCGCCTCCTCTCTTCGACAGAGAGGATAGCGCCGGAGCCCGTCGGGGCCAGCTCTCAGTCGTACGTGACGACGGCGCGGATCGACTTGCCCTCGCGCATGAGCTCGAAGCCCTCGTTGATGCGGTCGAGCGGCAGCACGTGGGTGATCATCGAGTCGATGTCGATCTTCTTGTCCATGTACCAGTCGACGATGCGCGGCACCTCGGTGCGCCCGCGAACGCCGCCGAACGCGGTGCCCTTCCATTCACGTCCGGTGACGAGCTGGAACGGCCGCGTCTTGATCTCCTGCCCGGCGCCCGCGACGCCGACGATCACGCTGACGCCCCAGCCGCGGTGGCAGCACTCGAGAGCCTGCCGCATCAGCTCGACGTTACCGACGCACTCGAACGAGTAGTCGGCGCCGCCCTTCGTGAGGTCGACGAGGAACGGCACGAGGTCGCCGGCGACCTCCTTCGGGTTCACGAAGTGCGTCATGCCGAGCTTGCGGGCCAGCTCCTCGCGCGCGGGGTTGATGTCGACGCCGATGATCATGTCCGCGCCCGCCATCCGCGCGCCCTGCACGACGTTGAGGCCGATCCCGCCGAGGCCGAACACGACGACGTTGGCGCCCGGCTCCACCTTCGCGGTGTTGAGCACCGCGCCGATGCCGGTGGTGACGCCGCAGCCGATGTAACAGACCTTCTCGAACGGAGCGTCCGGACGGATCTTGGCGAGGGCGATCTCGGGCATCACCGTGTAGCTCGAGAACGTCGAGCACCCCATGTAGTGATGGATCATCTTGCCGCCGATCGAGAAGCGGCTCGTCCCATCGGGCATGAGGCCCTTGCCCTGCGTCGCGCGGATCGCGGTGCACAGGTTCGTCTTCTGGCTGAGGCAGGATTTGCACTGCCGGCACTCCGGCGTGTAGAGCGGGATGACGTGGTCGCCCTTGGCGAGCGACGTCACTCCCGGCCCCACGTCGACGACGATGCCCGCGCCCTCGTGCCCGAAGATGGCGGGGAAGAGGCCCTCCGGATCGGCGCCCGAGAGCGTGAACTCGTCGGTGTGGCAGATGCCGGTTGCCTTGAGCTGCACGAGGACCTCGAAGGCCTTGGGACCTTCGAGATCGACCTCCTCGACGACGAGGGGCTTCCGAGCTTCGTAGGCGATGGCTGCGCGAACCTTCATGGCTTCCTTGTGGGGCTCCGCCCCTCGCTTCGCGAGCCTCCCCGAGCTCCGAACGGCCCGGCGTGACTCGCCTTCGGCGAACGGCGCTTCGCGCCGCATTTCACGCCTGAGTCGGGCGCGGCTGCGGGTGACCGTCGTTCGCGAGGTGAAGAGCTCGTGATCAGATGTCGTAATACAGGACGAACTCGTGCGGCGTGGGGCGCATGCGGATCGGGTTCAGCTCCTTCGTCCGCTTGTAGTCGAGCCACTCGTGGATCGCGTCCTTCGTGAAGACGTCGCCGCGGAGCAGGAACTCGTGGTCGCGCTCGACGCAATCGAGCGCCTCCTCGAGGCTGCCCGGCATGTGCGGGACCGTCTTCAGCTCCTCGGGAGAGAGCGCGTAGATGTCCTTGTCGAGCGGGTCACCCGGATCGATCTTGTTCTGGATGCCGTCGAGCCCGGCCATCAGCATCGCGCTGAACGCGAGGTACGGGTTGGCGCTCGGGTCGGGGAAGCGGACCTCGATGCGGCGCGTCTTCGGGTTCGGTCCCGTGATCGGGATGCGCACGGACGCCGAGCGGTTACGGCTCGAGTACGCGAGATTCACCGGCGCCTCGAAGCCCGGGACGAGGCGGCGGTAGCTGTTCGTCGTCGGGTTGGTGAACGCGGCGATCGACTTCGCGTGCTTGATGATGCCGCCGATGTAGTGGAGCGCCATCTGCGAGAGGCCGGCGTACTGGTCGCCGCCGAAGAGCGGCTTGCCGTCCTTCCAGATCGACTGGTGGACGTGCATGCCCGAGCCGTTGTCGCCGAAGAGCGGCTTCGGCATGAACGTGACCGTCTTGCCCGCCTTGCGAGCGACGTTCTTGATCACGTACTTGAACCACATCAGCTGGTCGGCACACGGCAGGAGCCGGTTGAACTTCATGCCGATCTCGCACTGACCGCCCGAGGCGACCTCGTGGTGACCGACCTCGACCTCGATGCCCGACGCTTCGAGAGCGAGCATCATGTCCATGCGGAGGTTGGCGAGCGTGTCGGTCGGCGGGACGGGGAAGTAGCCTTCCTTCGGGCGCGTCTTGTAGCCGAGGTTCGGGTACTCCTCGCGGCCGGAGTTCCACGCGCCCTCGACGCTGTCGAGGTGGTAGAAGCCCTCGTTCGACCTGGAGTGGTCGAAGCGCACGTCGTCGAACACGAAGAACTCGGCCTCCGGGCCCATGAACGCCGTGTCGCCGATGCCGGTCTGCTTGAGGTACGCCTCGGCCTTGCGGGCGATGTGCCGCGGGTCGCGCGAGTACGGCTGCTTCGTGATCGGGTCGTACACCGAGCACGTGAGCGAGAGCGTCGAGTGCGCGAAGAACGGATCGATCTTCGCCGTCTCGGCGTCGGGGATCATCACCATGTCCGACGCGTTGATCGGCTGCCAGCCGCGGATCGAGGAGCCGTCGAACGCGATGCCGTCCTCGAAGAGGCTCTCCTCGAGACGGTGCGCGGGGATCGTCGTGTGCTGCCACGAGCCAGGAAAGTCGATGAACTTGAGATCGATGAACTTGACCTCGTTCTTGGTGGCGAGCTCGAGCACTTCCTTGGGCTTCATGATGTTCCTTCTAGGTCCTTCTTCAGATCGCGTCTTTGCCGCGTTCGCCGGTGCGGATGCGGACGGCTTCTTCGATGGGGCTGACGAAGATCTTCCCGTCGCCGATGCGGCCGGTCTTGGCGCTCTTCTCGATGGCATCGAGCACGTCGTGCACGAGCTCGTCGGGCACCACGATCTCGATCTTCACCTTCGGGACGAAGTCGACGACGTACGCCGAGCCCCGGTAGACTTCCTTCTTGCCGCCGGTGCGGCCGAAGCCCTTCACCTCGGTGACGGTCATGCCCTGGACGCCGACCTCGCTCAAGGCGTCCTTCACCTCGTCGAGCTTGAACGGCTTGATGATGGCCTCGATCTTCTTCATGGCTCGGCCCGGGAGACTACAGCCCTGGCAAACGTCACTGCCAAGACCAATTCTCTTCCCCTCTCTTTTGACCGATGAACGTTTCCGCTGTGTTTCGCGCTGGTCTCGGCATCTACCCGACGCCCGTCGAGCGGGTCGCGTCGCTCTCGACGCACCGCGGCACCCTGTGGGTGAAGCGCGACGACCTCACGAGCCCCGTGTACGGAGGCAACAAGGTCCGGAAGCTGGAGCTGCTCCTTGCGGCGGCGCGCGCGGCGGGCCGCTCGAAGCTCCTGACCATCGGCGCGGCAGGGAGTCATCAGGTCGTCGCCACCGCGGTGTACGGCAAGCAGCAGGGGTTCCGCGTCGAGGCGGTCCTCGTCGGTCAGCCGCACTCGCCGCACGCCGAGGAGAACCTGCGCGTCGCGCTCGCGCACGGCCTCGTCGCGACGGTGTCGCCGGCATGGGCGCTCGCGCCGCCGCTGCTCGCGACGCGCTGGGAGCGCGATGCGTACTTCATCCGTCTCGGCGGCTCGAGCCCGCTCGCGACGCGTGGGTTCGTCGCGGCGGGGCGTGAGCTCGCCGCCCAGGTGCGTGCCGGGGAGCTGCCCGAGCCCGACGTCATCGTCGTCGCGGTCGGCTCGGGCGGCACCGCGGCAGGGCTCGCCCTCGGGCTCGAGGAGGCGGGGCTCGCCACGCGCATCCTCGGCGTCGCGGTCTCGCCGCCGGCGCCGCTCCTCCTCCATCTCGCGCGTCGGCTCGTCGCGCAGACCGCCTCGCTCGAGGGTCTCTCGCGGGCCGTCGCGTCGCGCGCCGAGAAGCGCATCGAGATCACCGGGCGATGGATCGGCAAGGGCTACGGGCACGAGACGGAGGAGGGGCGCCGCGCCCTCGCTACCGGCGCGCGCGCCGGCCTCACGCTCGACGGTACCTACACGGCGAAGGCGTTCGCGGCGGCGCTCGCGGAGGTCGAGGCCGGCCGGTCCAAGAACGTCCTCTTCTGGCACACGCTCTCGAGCGCGCCGCTCCCCGACGTCCCGCACGAGCCGCTGCCGCCGCACCTGCGGCGCCTGTTCCGCGACGCGCCGCCGTTCACTCGGTGAACGGATTCGGGGCCATCGGTGAGGGCGCTTCCTCGGCCGGCTTCGGCTCGGCGGAGGACGCGGGCGGCGCTGACACCGGGCGCTTGCGCCGCTTCACGGGAGGCGCGGACGGCGCGGCGCTCGCCGGAGCGCTCGACGAGACGCTGCTTGCCGCGACGGAGGCGCCGCCCGTGCTCGACGCCGGCGCAGGACCCGACGAGGCGGCCGTGCCCGGGCTCGTGAGCGCGGCGGTCGGGCCGAGCCCCGCGCTGGGAGCCGCGCTCGGCGGGGAGCCGGCGACCATCTCGGCCGCCCCGTTGGCGCTCGAGGCAGAGGCGGCCTTCGAGGTCCGGTCTCGTGACTCGCGCTTGCCGAGCACGAACCCGCCGACCGCGCACGCGCCGATGATGCCGAAGATCGCGACGAGCGTCCCCCAGCGCCGCCGCTCGGCGCGGACCGCGAGCCTCGCGTCGCGCATCGTGTCGGGCGCCACGTCGTGCCGCCCGAGGAGCGGATCCATGACCGGCGGCGTGCCGGGCATCGCGACCCCGCTCGCCGACGACGACGCGCCGTGCGGCCAGGGCAGGGGATCGGTGCGCCGTGCGACGCTGCCGTCACGTCGCGCGACCCCGGCCCCGCTCGCGTCCCCGCGACCCATCTCGATGGGCGTCGCCGCCGCGGTGCGGAGGGCGTCGTTCGAGAAGCCCGGGATGGCCGGGTCCGAGCCCGCGTTCGGCACCGTGCGCTTGGAATCGGAGTCGTCGACGCCCGACCGCCCTTGGGGATGCGCGTTCTGCGCCGCGAGAAACCCCTGGGACGTGAAGATCTCGGTGTCGCCCACCGCGTCGACGGCGTGCGGCGTGTTGACGATGACGGCGGTGTGTCGTCCCGTCCCGTCCGCCATCACCTGCGGGTACGCCTCGAGGATGCGTCGCGACACGGTCGACGCGTCCTTGATGCGCGCGCTGCGATCGTGGACGAGCATCGCGTCGATCACCTTGGCGAGCTCGGCGGGCACCCACGGCGCCGCGTCGTGCAGGAGCTGCGGGCGCGACGTGAGGATGCCCACGATCGTGCCGTGGTAGCTGCCGCGGTCGGCGAACGGCGGCGCGCCCGCGAGCGCCTCGTAGAGCACCGCGCCGAGCGACCAGATGTCGGCGCGGCCGTCGGTGTCGTCCTTGCCCTCGGCCTGCTCGGGGGACATGTAGAGCGGCGTTCCGATCGGAGCGCCGCTGCCGGTGATGCGCGCGCCGCCGACCTCGTTCAGGACCTTCGACACGCCGAAGTCGAGCAGCTTGACGAGCAGCGAGCCGTTGTCGCGCGTCGTGAGGAACACGTTGGCCGGCTTCAGATCGCGGTGGATGACGCCGGCGGCGTGCGCCTTCTCGAGGCCCCGCGCCATCTGGTGCGCCATCATCACGCCGCTCACGAGGTCGAGCCGCTTGTCGCGCTCGAGGCGGCTCTGCAGGTCCTCGCCCGCGAGGTACTCCATGACCATGTAGAGGCCGACCCGCTGGTCGGCGCCGACGTCGAACACGTCCACGATGTGCTCGCTGTGGATCTGACCGAGCGCGCGGGCCTCGCGGCGGAAGCGAGCGACGATGAGCTCGCTCTCCTTCATGGTCTTGTCGATCAGCTTGATCGCGACCTTCTTGCCGAGGTCCATGTGGATCGCTTCACAAACGACGCCCATGCCGCCGATGCCGAGCACCCGACGAATCTCGTACTTTCCACCGACGGCGAGGCCGACGAGGGAGCTGTACGTGGCGGCCATGAGGATTTGCTGAGCGCTCCGTAGGAAGAGAAGTTCGCGTCGCCGAACGAACGGCGCCGCCCTCGATGATACGGCGTCCGAGGGTGCGGGTACCCCTCAGGAATGCGATCGCCACGCTGTTTGAAACGAAACCCCGCGTTCCCGCAGTGCGCCCGTGTGGGAGCCGGTCAGTCTTCCTGCGCGCGCAGCTTCGCGAGGACGGTCAGGTCCTCGAGCGAGGAGGTGTCGCCCTTCGTCTCGTTCCCGGCGGCCACGTCCTTCAGGAAGCGGCGCATGATCTTGCCCGACCGGGTCTTCGGCAGCGTGTCCGTGAACCGGATCGAGTCGGGACGGGCGAACTTGCCGATCTCCTTGTCGATGTGGGCGAGGAGCGAGGCCTTCACGTCGTGGTGCGCCTCGACGCCCGCCTTGAGGGTGACGAACACGACGAGCGCCTGGCCCTTCAGGTCGTCGGGCCGGCCGACCGCCGCCGCCTCCGCCACGTGCGGGTGGCTCACGAGGGCGCTCTCGATCTCCGCGGTGCCGATGCGATGCCCCGCGATGTTCAGCACGTCGTCGATGCGCCCGACCACCCAGAAGTAGCCGTCCTCGTCCTGCCGCGCGCCGTCGCCCGTGAAGTACACGCCGGGCATCTGGCTCCAGTAGGCCTCCTGGAAGCGGGCGTCGTCCTTGTAGAGCGTCCGCGCCATCGACGGCCAGGGCCTCCGGATGACGAGCTTGCCGCCCTCGTTCGGGGCCGTCGCCGCCGCATCGTCCTTCACGACGGCGATGTCGACGCCGAACATCGGCAGGCCGGTCGCCCCCGGCTTCGAGTAGCAGGCGCCGGGAAGGGTGGTCAGCATGATCGAGCCGGTCTCGGTCTGCCACCAGGTGTCCACGATGGGGCAGCGGCCGCCGCCGACCATGCGGTGGTACCAGGTCCAGGCCTCGGGGTTGATCGGCTCGCCGACCGAGCCGAGGAGGCGGAGGCTCGACAGATCGCTCTTCTGCAGCCACTCGTCGCCGGCGCGGATGAACGCGCGGATGGCGGTCGGCGCCGTGTAGAGGATGGTGACGCCGTGCTTCTCGATGAGCTTCCAGAAGCGGCCCCAGTCGGGCTGGTTCGGCGCGCCCTCGTACATGAAGCACGAGGCGCCGCACGAGAGCGGGCCGTACACGAAGTAGCTGTGGCCGGTGACCCAGCCCACGTCCGCGGTGCACCAGTAGAGGTCGTTCGCGCGGAGATCGAAGACGTACTTCGACGTGACGTGCGCGCCGGCGAGGTAGCCGGCGCTCGTGTGGAGGACGCCCTTCGGCTTCCCGGTGGAGCCCGAGGTGTACAGGATGAAGAGCGGGTGCTCGGCGTCGAACGCCGGCGGGTTCTTGGCGAGCTCGAGGGACGCTGCGGCGGGCGTCTTGTCGAGCAGGTCGTTCCACCAGACGTCGCGGCCTTCCTTCATCGTCACGCCGGCCTGCTCGCCGATGCGCTTCACGACGACCACGTGCTCGATGGTCTTCGCCTTGTCGAGGGCCTGGTCGACCATCTTCTTCAGCGGGACGACGGACCCCCGGCGCCAGGCGCCGTCCTGGGTGAGGAGCACCTTGGCCGCGCAGTCGTTGATGCGGTCGCTGATGGCCTCCGAGCTGAACCCGCCGAAGATGACGGAGTGCGTCGCGCCGATGCGCGCGCAGGCGAGCATCGCGATCGCCGCTTCCGGGACCATACCCATGTAGATCGCCACGCGGTCGCCCGCGGCCACGCCGAGGTCCGTGAGGGCTGCCGCGAGGCGCACGACCTCGTGATGGAGCTCGAAGTAGGTGAGCGTGCGGGTGTCGCCGGGCTCGCCCTCCCAGACGATGGCAGCGCGGCGCGGCGACGTCGCGAGGTGGCGATCGAGGCAGCTCTCGCTGACGTTCAGCGTGGCGCCGACGAAGAACTTCGCGTGCGGCAGCTCCCACTCGGAGAACGTCTTCCACGGGGTGCGGAAGACGAGGTCCTGGGTCTCCTCGCGCCAGAAGGTGTCCGGGTCGCTGAGCGACAGCTCGTACATCGCACGGTACTTGGCGTGCGACTGCACGTGCGCCTTGGCCGAGAACTCCTTCGACGGCAGGAAGCGTCTGACTTCCTTCTGATGGGACTCGATGCTGTCGCTCATCATTTTTTTCTACCACCAGGGGACGACGGAGATTTGACCGAGTGCGTCTCACCGCGTTTGCGCAGCGCGTCATGCGCGAGACGCCACGCCTTCGTCTACGATGCCGTGTGCCGATGCCCACCCTCGACGAGCTCCGTGCGTTCCTCGCCGCCGAGTTCCCGCAGGCGTCGCTGGAGCTCGTGTCCGCCGCGGGCGGCGTCGCGGTCGGACGCCTCTCGGTGGAGCTCGGTCACCTGCGCCCCGGCGGCACGGTCTCCGGCCCGGCCATGATGACGCTCGCCGACGCCGTCACCTACATGGCCCTGCTCTCGCGTATCGGGATCGTGCCGCTCGCCGTCACGACGAGCCTCAGCATCTCGTTCCTCAAGAAGCCCAGGGCCGATCGCGCGGTGCGCGCGGAGGCGACGATGCTCGACGTCGGTCCCTTGCTGGCGTTCGCCGACGTGAAGATCGTGAGCGAGGCGGAGGACGGCGGCGCAGGCGACCTCGTCGCTCACGCTTCGGTCACCTACGCAATCCCGCCGCCGCGGCCCTGAGCGCTCGGCGCAAGCGGAGGCGCGAGTAACCGACGCGCGCGCACATGCACGCTGGAAACGTCCTGCGGACGCGACAAAGTGGCCCCGGTCGACGTGCATGCCGCAGCGGAGCAGGTACGTTGTGCCGTCCTTGCTCACGCGTCGCGCCGTCTCCGGTCTCCCGTCTCTCGCGTCTCTAACGCTCGGGGCTACGATGCTCGCCGCCGCGTCCGGTTGCGCGAGCGGAGCCCAGCTGCCGCGCGATCCCTCGGAAGGTGACCTGCGCGGGGCGGACGCCGCCGACGCCGGCGAGGCCGAGCCGACCGACGGCGAGACCTACGCGATCGAGCAGCGCGAGATCTGCGTCGGCTCCGCGGTGAAGAGTGCGGGCGCCCTTGCCGAGAACATCTACTACCGCGCGGCGCGCCTCGGCGACGGGCGCCTCGTGGTCGGCTACTACGCGTTCTTCTCGGAGGAGCGGCCGTGGGGCAACAACTGGCTCACGTGGACCCTCCTGCCGGCGATCGCGGTCGACATGGTGTACTCGCACGGCCTCTTCCTCGCGCCCGGGTACCAGCGTGCGGTCAGCGGCAAGGCCGACGTGGAGGGGTTCCGCGTGTTCTACGACGTGCAGGACGACGGCACCCTGAAGGTGCTCCGGGCGGTCGCCGACGACGTGACGCATTCGCCGGTGTACCTGCCCGCGCTCGACGTGATGCGGCTCGACCCGGAGCGGCCGACCTTCTACTCGACGGTGTGGAGCCACCAGCTCGGGGGCCGCGGCGTGAAGAAGACCGCCGACCTCGCGTACGTGAAGTGCTTCGCGCAGGGACGCGTGAGGCCGCTGCCCGAGGCGCTTGCCGAGGAGTACGGGCTCGACCACCGGGCGCGCCCCGCGCACATCGAGGCGTTCGGTGGCCGGCGGATCGGCGCCCCGCTCGTCAAGACCGCGCGCGCCGACCGCACGCGTCCCTGATCAGCCGAGCGTCACGTCACTTCGGGTTGTTGGGCGTGACGGTGCCGCACGGGAAGCGCGCCGACAGCTTCGGGTTCGCCGTCGTCTTGAGCTCGGTGCACGCCGCGCCCACGAGCTCGAGGGTGCTCGGGTCCTTCAGCTTCCAGCCGTCGGGCGTGTTGTAGGGGAGGGTCTTGCCGTCGAGCGTGACCGTGCCCTGTGCCTCGGAGCCCGCCTGCACCTTGCCGTTCAACACGAACGTGCACGTGCGCGCATCGAGGACGATCTTCTCGAGGGCGTCGACGAGCTGCGTCGGGGTCGACGGGAGGATGGCCCCCGCGTCGCCGGTGGCGGGGTTCTGGCCCTGGCCCGCGTTGGCGACCGCCTTGAAGTGCGCCTGGGCCTGCGGGGTCGTGTCACCGATGGCGATGACGAATGTCTTGATGCTCTGCCCGAACGCCTGCTGGGCGGCGGTCACCACCGCGGCCCGGCCCGGATCGGACGGGCTGTTGTCACCGCAGAGGCCCGGCTCGCCGTCGGTCACGAGGACGATCACCTTGGGCGCCGTCGTGGTGAGCGCCGCGAGCCCCTTGGGATCGTTCACGCCGCCGTCCGGGCCGATGCCCGCGACCTTCGCGATGGCCGGTCCGGTCGGCGTGTCGTCGTCGACGCCCGCGGGACGCAGCAGCGCATTGATGGCCGCGAAGTTGTTCAGCGCGAACGTGGTGCCGGCGAAGGCCTTGCCGTTGAAGCGGGGACACACGTTGTCGACCGCGCCGGTGAGCTGCGAGTCGTCGCCGTCGCCGAGCGTGGGGTCGGTGGCGGAGTAGAGCTGCACTGCGAGCTCCGCTTCGCCTTCGAGGGTCTTCACGACGCCGCCCGGCGTTCCGGCGGGGCCGATGAGCACGTCCTTCAGGACCGTCCACCGGCAGTCGGGCATGCAGTTGTTCGACGGGCCGCTCGGGAACTTGTTGTAGAGCATGCTCGACGACTGATCGAGCAGGAACAGGACCTTCGGGACGACCTTCGTGAGCGACACGTCCGTGTCGGCGCAGACCGCGTCGATGCGCGCGTCGCCATCGGCGCCCGCGTCGCCGGGCGGGAAGCTGATCGGCGGGTCGACGAGTCCGCAACGTCCGCGAGGAGAGCACGTGCCGCCGCTGCACGCGTCGCCCGCGACGCAGTCCGCGGTGCACTTCATGTCCGGGCCGGCGCCGCTGCAGTAGAGCCCGTCCGCGCAGTCCACGTCGGTCGCGCAGGCCGTCCCGCACTTGCCGGCGTAGACCGTGAGGCACGGCTTCACGACGTCCCCGAACTCGCTGTTGTCGGCATTGCTACCGCAATGGAGCGCGGCCAGGATGCCGGCGAACCCAGAGGCGACGAGGAGACCGCGGGCCATCCGCTTCCGGTTCGGATGCATGAAGGAAAGCGTACCACCGAGGGGAAGGGTGACCGCCAGTTCCTCGTAGAACGCGGGCCCCGCGAGAGGGCGTGTACGCGGCGGCCGCACCGACCTAGGCTCCGCCCATGACGCTCTCTCCCGAAGCCTTCCTGTCCGAGCTGGATCGCGAGAACGAGGTCGCGCTCGCGCGCATCGCCGAGCTCGCCTCGGCCGGTGAGCCCGGGGACGAGATCACCGTCCCGCGCCTGCTGATGCTCGCCCTGAAGAACGAGCTCGAGGCGACCGAGTGCGCGGCGGCCTGGATCCCGACGACGAAGGAGGTGAGCGTGAAGCTCGCTCTCGCGCGTCAGGCCGGTGACGAGGCGAAGCATTACCGCATGATCGAGGCGCGGCTCGCCGAGCTATCGGTCGACACGAGGGGGCATGATCCGATGGCCGCCGGAAGGAGCCCGCTGCTCGAATGGCTGCTCTCGCTCGACAGCACGGTGGCGCGCGTCGCGGCGGGGCAGTTCACGCGCGAGGCGCTGGCGGTGGTGCGGAACGCCGAGTTCATCCGGTTCTGTCACGCGAAGGGCGATGCGGCGACGGCGCGCCTCTACGAGGAGACCATCCAGCCCGACGAGCGGCATCACCACGAGCTCGGTCGCAAGCTCCTCCTCGAGCTCGCCATCACCGACGACGCGCAGGAGGCGGCGCGCGCCGCGAGCGCCCGGGTCCTCTCGATGGCCGAGGAGCTGCAGGAGATCGCGAGGCTCAAGGCGGGGATCACCCGGGCGCCCGGATGCTGACCGCGCGGCGCGCGACTCCGGCCGATGCCGCACTCGCGGCGCGGATCATCGGCGAGGCGCTCGCCGAGCACGCGCTCCCGTTCGAGCCGGAGCCGGGCGGCCGCGACGACGACGTGGCGCTCTTCGGAGCGCGTGCCGATCACGACGACGTCGTCGTCGAGGCGGACGGACAGCCGGTCGGCGTCGCCAGCGTGGGTCCGCAGGGCGCGCCGGGCGTCGCATGGGTATCGAAGGTCTTCGTCGCGAGGAGCGCCCGTCGCCAGGGCGCGGGCCGCGCGCTCATGGGCTGGGTCGAGGCGGCGGCCCGGACCCGCGGCTACCGTGAGATCGGGCTCCGCACGCGGCTCGTGTTCCGCGAGGCCATCGCGATGTACGAGTCGCTGGGCTTCGCGCGGCGAGAGCAGCCCGATGCGCTGCGCGAGCAGGGCGACGTCGTCTATCACCGCATCCTCGGCTAGAAGGGCCGTGCTCGTGCCGCCACGGCGCGGCGCTCACCGACCCCCATGATCTCCCCGTCGAGCGTCCTCGTCTTCCTCGTCGCTGGCCTGGCGATCGGCGCCATCATCGTGCGGCCGCGTGGCTGGCCGGAGTGGGTCTGGGCGGCGGCCGCGGCGGTCGCGCTGGTGGCCTTCCGCCTGCTGCCGGCGCGCGACGCGCTCACCGGCGTCGCGCGTGGCCTCGACGTGTACCTCTTCCTCACGGGCATGATGCTGCTTGCGGAGGTGGCGCGACAGACCGGCCTCTTCGACTGGCTGGCCGCGCTCGCGACGCGCCGTGCGCGCGGGTCGCCGCGCCGCCTGTTCCTGCTCGTCTACGCGGTGGGCACGATCGTGACCGTGTTTCTCTCGAACGACGCAACCGCGGTGGTCCTCACGCCGGCGGTCGCCGCGGCCACCCGGACCGCACGCGTGAAGGAGCCATTGCCCTATCTGTACGTGTGCGCGTTCATCGCGAACGCGGCGTCGTTCGTGCTCCCGATCTCGAACCCGGCGAACCTCGTCGTCTACGGCGCACGGATGCCGCCTCTCCTCACGTGGCTTCCGGCGTTCGCGCTGCCGTCGCTTGCGTCGATCGCGGTGACGTTCGCGATGCTCCGCATCACGCAGCGCCGCGCCCTCGAGGGGACCGTCGCGGCCGACGTGGCGGTCCCGGCCCTCTCGCGCGGCGCCCGGGTCGCGTCGATGGGCATCCTCGTCACCACCGCGGTGCTGCTCGGCGCGTCGTCGCTCGGCGTGAGCCTCGGGATGCCCACCGCGATCGCCGGCGCCTCCACGTCTCTAATCACGTGCATCGTGGCGCGGCGGCCGCTCGCCAGGGTGCTCCGCGCGGTGTCGTGGGGGGTCCTGCCGCTCGTCGCAGGTCTCTTCGTGCTCGTCGAGGCGGTGCACCAGACCGGCGTGGTGGGCACGCTCGCGCGATCGCTGCACGACCTGTCGGGCCGCAGCCCCGGGTCCGCCGCGTGGGCGGCGGGCGGGCTCGCGGCGGCCGGGTGCAACGTGCTGAACAACCTGCCGGCGGGACTCTTCGCCGGCGAGATCGTGCGCGACGCGGCCGTCCCCGAGCAGGTGATCCGCGCGGTGCTCGTCGGCATCGACCTCGGCCCGAACCTCTCGGTGACCGGCTCGCTCGCGACGATCCTCTGGCTGACGTCGCTACGGCGCGACGGGATCACCGTGAGCGCGCTCGACTTCCTGAAGCTCGGCGCGGTGGTGATGACGCCGGCGCTCGTCCTGGCGCTCGCCGCTTCGTGAAGAGCGGCCCACCTCGCAGGTGGGCCGCTGACGTTCAGTGCGGCTTCGACGCGGGCGGGGTCGTGAACCCGGGCGGGACCCCCGGCGGCATCCTTCCGGGGCCGCCCGGCGCGCCCATGCCGCCGAGACCCCCGAGCATCGAGCTCAGGTCGAGCACCTGGTAGTCGGCGGGGACCACGAAGCGCGCCGCGTCGAGCGTCTTCGGGTCGACCTTCGTGACCTCCATGCGCGTCTGCTCGACATTCTGCGCGTTGTACGAGACGGCGCGCAGCGGGAAGTGGTTGGCGCCTCCCGCGGCGGCGAGCACGAGCTCCGGCGAGCCCACGCCGAGGTCGCCGAGGTCGAGGATCTGGAGGCCTTCGGCCACGCACATCTCGCTCCGCAGCGTCTTCGTCGTGACCTTCCAGTCCTCGCAGGTGTAGCCGGCGACGACCTCTTTCTTCCCCGTCTTCTCGATCTGGGGAGGCCCCTCGTCGGCGGGCGCGCCGCCGTTGCGGGCGTGCGCCCCGAGGGCCTTCTGCTGCGCCTTCATCTGCTCGAAGTCGAGGACCATCGCCTTCTTCTGCGAGGCCATCAGCATGTAGCCCTTCTTCGCGGGCACATCGATGAGGAAGCTGCCGCCGCCGGCGAGCATCGGGTTCACCGCCGACCCCGTGCTCGTGACGTCGACGCGCACCTTCGGGCTCTTCGAGGCGAGCACCAGGGTCATCGGTTGGGGCTTGTTACCGCCCTGGTTCACGACGTTCATCGTGAGCTCGCCCTCGAAGGCGCCGCCGCCGAACGAGAGGCCCCCCGCCGCTTGCGCGGAGCCTCCTTCGGCGCCGTCACCCTTGCCGAGGCCCGGGATCTTGTTGCACGCGACCGCCCCGAGGGACGACGCTGCGCACAGGATCCCGACGATCGCGGCGCGCGCGCTCAACCGTGTCCGCCCTTGACGGCCTCGATGCGCGCGAGCAGCAGCTCGCGGTGCAGCTGGAGCGCGCGCGGCATCGCCGGGCCGAGCGAGTCGAAGAACTCGCCGTAGGACGCGATCTCCTTCTCCCACTCGTCGAGGTCGATGTTGGTCGCCTCGTCGACCTTGTCGGGCGAGATGTCGAGGCCCGACAGGTCGAGGTCGCCCGCCTTGGGCACCCAGCCGAACACCGTCTCCTGACCGCCGACGCGGAGGCGCGCGCGGTCGACGACCCACTTCAGCACGCGCATGTTCTCGCCGAAGCCCGGCCAGAGGAACTTGCCGTTCTTGTCCTTCCGGAACCAGTTGACGAGGAACACCTTCGGCGGGTTCGTGATCTGGCTCTGCATGCGCAGCCAGTGCTGGAAGTACTCGCCCATGTTGTAGCCGCAGAACGGCAGCATCGCGAACGGGTCGCGGCGGACGACGCCGACCGCGCCGGTGGCCGCGGCGGTGGTCTCGGAGCCGAGCGTCGCGCCGTAGAAGACGCCGTTCAGCCAGTTGAACGCCTGCATGACGAGCGGGATCGTCGTCGCGCGGCGACCGCCGAAGATGATCGCGCTGATCGGCACGCCCTCGGGGTCGTTCGAGAACTTCGAAAGCGCCGGGTTGTTCTTCGCCGGAGCCGTGAAGCGCGAGTTCGGGTGCGCGGCCTTCTCGGTGGACTTCGCGGTCCACGGGTTGCCCTTCCAGTCGATGACCTCGGGCGGAACCGGACCGTCCTTGCCCTCCCACCACACGTCGCCGTCCGGCGTGCGCGCGACGTTCGTGAAGATCGTGTCCTTCATGACCGTCTTCATCGCGTTCGGGTTCGAGTCGTAGCTCGTGCCCGGCGCGACGCCGAAGTAGCCGTTCTCAGGGTTCACCGCGTAGAGGCGCCCGTCCTGGCCGACGCGCATCCAGGCGATGTCGTCACCGACGGTCCAGATCTTCCAGCCCTTGAAGCGCTTGGGCGGGATCATCATGGCGAAGTTGGTCTTGCCGCACGCGCTCGGGAACGCCGCCGCGACGTACGTCATCTCGCCCTCGGGGCTCTCGACGCCGAGGATGAGCATGTGCTCGGCGAGCCAGCCCTCGGTCTTGCCGAGGTAGCTGCCGACGCGCAGGGCGAGGCACTTCTTGCCGAGGAGGACGTTGCCGCCGTAGCCAGAGCCGACGCTCCAGATGGTGTTGTCCTGCGGGAAGTGACAGATGAAGCGGCGCTCCGGGTTGCAGTCGAGCGTGCAGTGGAGGCCGCGGTTGAAGTCGTCCGACTCGCCGAGCATGTCGAGCGCGACGCGGCCCATGCGCGTCATGATGCGCATGTTGAGGACGACGTAGATGCTGTCGGTCAGCTCGATGCCGACCTTCGAGAGTGCCGAGCCCTCGGGGCCCATGATGTACGGGATGACGTACATCGTCCGGCCCTTCATCGAGCCGTCGAACAGCTTCCCGAGCTTGTCGTAGGCGGCCTTCGGGTTCATCCAGTTGTTGGTGGGACCTGCCTCGTCCTTCGTCGGCGTGCAGATGAACGTGAGGTTCTCGACGCGCGCGACGTCGTTCGGGTTGGAGCGATGCAGGTAGCAGCCCGGGAGCTTCTCCTGGTTGAGGGGCTCCAGGATCTTCTGCTCGACGGCTTCGGCCGTGAGCTTCACCTTCTCCTGCTCGGAGCCATCGGCCCACACGATGCGGTCAGGCTTCGTGAGCGCGGCCATCTCCTCGACCCAGGCGAGGAGGGTCTTGTTGCTGGTGAGCAGCCGGGTAGAATTGCCGCTGGAATCCACGGGGTTACCGGACGAAGTCATGAGCAGACGAATACCGCAGCTGACGCAGCGCTGCAAAGGGCGGCAGGGCGACGATCGCTTGTCACCTCACCGCGGAGTCACGCCGCGGAGCACGCGCGGGCGATGACGTGGTGGGTCAAGCGGCGCGAACCGAATGACGCACTCGCTCGGCGAGCGCGCTGAGGCGCGCGACCGCCGTCGATTCTTCGCCGAGCCCTCCGTACCGGAGCCTGGCGTAGTCGCCGATCGCGTCGGCAGCCTCGCGCGACCAGGCCGCGTCGCTCTCTCCGAGCCGGCGCGCGAATGCCTCGAGCGGCTCGGAGGGAGAGCGTACCCAGCCGGCCCGGGCCAGCGACGCTGTGAGCCGCTCGAAGGCGGGCAGGGGCCGTCCCGCGAGCACGAGCTCGTGGTCACCGCGGCGCGCACCGCGCTGCGTGAGCCGCCGCACGATCAGCAGGACCACGACGAGCGCGGTGCCGAACGCGCCGGCGTTGAAGAGGCCGATGTTCCAGAAGAAATCGATCGTGCGCTGGAAGGCCCAGCCGAGCGTCTCGGTGATCCGCTCCCAGCGGCTCGTCCGCGCGAGGGTCGCGTGCTCGACCGCCGGCGTCGGATCCCAGCTCTCCCAGCGGCCGTCGACCCAGGCCTCGACCCAGGTGTGCGCGTTCCGCTCGCGCACGACGGCGTGACCGAGCGAGCTGTACTCCGTCACGCGGTAGCCCGAGATCACGCGGGCCGGGATGCCGTTGGTCCGCGCGAGCAGCGCCATGGCCGAGGCGAAGAGCTCGCAGTGACCTTCCTGGTGCACGTAGAGGAGGTCGATGACCGCGTCGAGCCCGCGTCGTCGATCCACGTCGAGCGAGTAGCCGAAGCGACCGAGCTCGCGGGCGATGGAGTCGAGCTTCGCGCGATCGGTCGGGCTGCCACGCGTCCACGCGCGTGACGCGCGGGCGAGCTGACGGACGAGCGGCGGCGAGAGCGCGAGGTCGAGCGGACCCGGCGGCGCGGGAGGAGCGAGCGCGCGGTCCGGGCCGGCGTTCGCGCAGCGTGGACCCGAGCGAAACGACAGCTCGTCGTAGGTCGCGACGGAGCCCGGGTGGACGATGCCCGACGCGTCGATCTCGACCCCGCCCGAGCTGCTCCGCAGATCGCAGGAGCCCTCGGGCAGGAACCAGCGCGCCTCGAGGCCTCGCGCGAGCGGCGCCGAACGCGCGAGATGGATGGTCGTCCGGTCCTTGTCCGAGCCCTCGGCGCGCGCGCGTGCGGGCGTGCGCTGCTCGTCGAGGCTGCTCGA